>NZ_JBEXEA010000075.1:301-19290 GCF_040606035.1 Streptomyces sp. NPDC005483 | reverse complement strand
ATCAGTCGGGCCTCGCCGATGGCTCGGAGGAAGCCCGGGGTGGTGCCGAGCATCTCGGCTGCCCGGCCCATCGTGTAAGCGGGATAGTCGTCGTCTTCCAGGCGGTCGCCCAGGGGGATATCTGCTGCCATGTCACCTCGTCGTGCAACGCGTCGAGGGGCCCCGATGCCGTACGGCACCAGGGCCCCGAAGGGAATTCAACACCATCTGTCGGCCTTCATGCTGCGCCGACCTCCTGTTTCCGCTACCCGGCCCGGTGACGGGAGGGGTGCGGGGATCGCGGCTGCGTGACCGGGGACCACCATCCAATCCGGGGTCTTGCGGTACCCGGGCCGAGACTGTCGGGCCGGGCGATCCTGATGGCGTCTGCTCCTCCGTCCTTGCTCTGGATCCATCACTTGTGAACTGGTACTGCGTTACTGCCACCCGGCCAGTTCGTGTCTGCCGGGTCTCGTTCGACCATGTCTACGAGAAGAACGGTAATGGCGTCAGGCGCCAATGTCTACTCTGACAAGAACAGATTTTGCCGCTCGGAAGGCGCAGAGATGCTTCGGCGGGCGCATACGACGATGGGGCCCTGCCGACGCGCGTCGGCAGGGCCCCATCGGGCTTGAGGTGGTGGATCCGGGTGGGACCGGTCAGCCGGCGAGCCGGAGGACGTCCCGCAGCTGGAGCCGGTCCGTGTAGGCGGCGCTGTCCCGCAGCCCGGCGAGTCCGGCCAGGGTGACCAGGCCCGTGCGCTGCTCGTCCCCGTCGCAGAGGACCAGGTGGTCGACCCGGGCACCGGCCATGAGCGACAGGGCCACCTCGACCGTCATGTCGTCACAGACCCGGGGTCCGGCCCCCTCCCGGTCGAGGTCCACGTGCTGCGTCTGGATCGGCGTCATGGATGCCTCCTGCTGGAAGGGGGTGGGTTGTGGGACCGGCCGGCACAGCCGCCCTAGGCGGCGGAGCCGAAGCCGGTTCGCCGCGGCGCGCTGCGGCGTGCCGCCTCGCCCGCGGGGCGGCCCTGGCCCGACTGGCCGCGGCGCCCCCGACGGCCCCGGGAGGGTGACGAGGAGGACGTGCCGCGGGGGCGGTCCGCCTGCGGCGAGGTGATGACGACCGGGACACCGGAAGGGGCCTGGGCCCCGGTGATGCGGCTCAGCTCCTCCTCACCCGAACGCACCTGGGCGATCCGGGGAGTGATGCCCGCCGAGGCCATCAGCCGGCTCATGCCGCGACGCTGGTCGGGCGTCACCAGGGTGACGACGCTGCCGGACTCGCCGGCGCGGGCCGTACGACCGCCGCGGTGCAGGTAGTCCTTGTGGTCGGTGGGCGGATCGACGTTGACGACCAGGTCGAGGTTGTCGACGTGGATCCCGCGGGCCGCCACGTTGGTCGCCACCAGCACCGTCACATGCCCGCTCTTGAACTGGGCCAGGGTCCGGGTGCGCTGCGGCTGGGACTTGCCGCCGTGCAGGCCCGCGGCGCGGACACCGCTGCTCAGCAGGTGCTTGGTCAGCCGGTCCACCGCGTGCTTGGTGTCGAGGAACATGATCACCCGGCCGTCGCGTGCCGCGATCTCGGTGGTCGTCCGGTGCTTGTCCGCGTCGTGCACATGGAGGACGTGGTGCTCCATCGTGGTGACCGCGCCGGCGGACGGGTCGACCGAGTGGACGACGGGGTCGTGCAGGTAGGTGCGCACCAGCCGGTCGACGTTGCGGTCGAGCGTGGCCGAGAAGAGCATCCGCTGCCCGCCCGGACGCACCTGGTCGAGCAGGGCGGTGACCTGCGGCATGAAGCCCATGTCGGCCATCTGGTCGGCCTCGTCGAGGACCGTGATGGCCACCTCGCTCAGCCGGCAGTCGCCCCGGTCGATGAGGTCCTTGAGCCGTCCGGGCGTCGCGACGACCACCTCGGCCCCGGCGCGCAGCGCTCCGGCCTGCCTGCCGATGGACATACCGCCGACGACGGTGGCCAGCCGCAGGTTCACGGAGCGGGCGTAGGGCGTGAGCGCGTCGGTGACCTGCTGGGCGAGCTCGCGGGTGGGAACGAGGACGAGGGCCAGCGGCTGCCGCGGCTCGGCACGGCGTCCTGCCGTACGGGCCAGTGCGGCGAGGCCGAAGGCGAGGGTCTTGCCCGAGCCGGTGCGGCCACGGCCGAGGACGTCACGGCCCGCCAGGGAGTTCGGCAGGGTGGCCGCCTGGATCGGGAACGGGACGGTCACGCCTTCGTGTCCCAGCGTGGCCAGCAGCTGTGCGGGCATGGCGAGATCGGCGAACGCCTCGACCGCGGGCAGCGCGGGAGTGATCGTCCTGGGCGGCGCGAACTCACCCTGTACGGTCTGCCGGTTTCCCTGGCTCCTGGAGCCACGGTACGGACCACCGGAGCGGCCACGGGGGGGATTCGAGCGTGTGCGATTCATGCGAAACCTTCCTTGATGCGGCGCGTATCAAGGAATTCACGCAGCCGATGAGCGGCGCAGAGAATCGCGAGAACGAACCGAAGGCGATGGGGGATGCGCCCTGAAATGCGCGAGCTGGGGCCCGCACCCCAAGGTGCGGGCCCCAGCTGCGAAATATGCGCGGCAGAGCGGGTGTCAGGCGGGAACGATGTTCTCGGCCGTCGGGCCCTTCTGGCCCTGCGCGATGTCGAACGACACCTTCTGGCCTTCCAGCAGCTCACGGAAGCCCTGGGCGGCGATGTTGGAGTAGTGGGCGAAGACGTCGGCGCCGCCGCCGTCCTGCTCGATGAAGCCGAAGCCCTTTTCCGCGTTGAACCACTTCACGGTGCCAGTAGCCATGTCATATCTCCTTCGGAGGCGGTTTCAGAATTCACCGTGTGTGAATTCCGTGTCGCCGTGCTGATTCGCCCGTCGGAAATAACCTTCTGGCAACCACACCTGCAACTGAGATCGACAGTAGCACGGTGCGATCGGACCTGTGCGGTGGATAATCCTGACCTTGGTCGGCGTTCGGGGAATACTCACCAGGCACCGGTCCTATTTCTCATATCGCGGGCACAGATATTGCTCCGCGGGCACGCAGCACTCCGGCCGTGCGCCTCGTCCGCGGCCCTGTGACCTCCGACGACGTGAGGTGACCCGCCGTCACCGGCGCGGACGTCCGGTGGCGGCCGGTACGCCCGACACGACGAAAGTCACATCCGTCCGAGGCCGGTCACCTCGTCCAGTTCGGCGGCGTAGAAACGCGCGGGATCGAATCCCATCCCGGTGAAGTGGCCGGCGAGCTCCAGGGACAGGACGCCGTGCAGCCGGGTCCAGAAGGTCAGGGCCCGGTGGAGGGTCGCGGCCGGGGCGGGGTGGCCGTCCGCCCAGTCCCGGTGCTGTTCGAGGTGGGCGTCGAACGCTGTCGCGGTGCTGCTCGACGGCAGCCCGGTGAAGGCGTCCAGAATTGTCGTCATGACCTCGGAGGCGATCGCGGTGATGTCGTCGGGCGCGTGATAGCCGGGGACGGGCGTGCCGAAGATGAGGAAGTAGCGCTGGGGGTCCTCCAGTGCCCAGGTCCGCAGGGCGCTCGCCAGCGTGCTCACGTCGGCGCCGGGCCGGGAGAAGGCGGCGCGGAGAGTGCCGGCGAGGCTGCGGTACGCGTCCCCGACCAGCTCGGTGATCAGCTCGTCGCGGCCGGCGTAGTACCGGTACAGCGCGGGCCCGCTCATCCCCAACTGCTTGGCGATCGCGTTGAGGGAGAGCGCGGACGCGCCCGCCGTGGCGATCTGCTCCCAGGCGCGTTCCTTGATCTCCGTACGCACCTGGGCGCGGTAGCGCTCGCGCGGGGTCTTCGCTTCCTGATTCACCATGGTTAGAGGGTATCACTGAAGTTATTGACACTCTCGATCCTGTGGAGTTATAACTTCTAACGAACGCGAAGCTGAGTAACCAACCGCTGTGTGGAGGTCGTCATGAACACCGAAGGACTCGTCGAGGTCGTCCTGCCGGGCAAGGTCGAGCCCGAAGGGCTTGAGCTGCGGCACGGAGTGGTCCCCGCCGCGGGACCGGGCCAGGTCGTGATCCGGATGGAGGCGACCGGCGTCTCCTTCGCCGAGCAGCAGATGCGGCGCGGTCGCTACTTCGACCAGCCGCCCTTCCCCTTCGTTCCCGGCTACGACCTCGTCGGCACGGTGCAGGCGACCGGCGAGGGCGTCGATCCGCACCTGGCCGGCGCCCGGGTCGCTGCCCTGGTCAAGGTCGGCGGCTGGGCCAGTCACGTGCTCGTCGACGCCGCGGACGTGGTGCCGGTGCCCGACGGGATCGGCGCGGCGGAGGCCGAGACCCTGGTCCTCAACGGCATCACCGCCTGGCAGATGCTGCACCGCAAGGCCCGCGTCCGCGCCGGGCAGACCGTCGTCGTGTACGGCGCCAACGGCGGCGTCGGCTCGGTCCTGGTCCAGCTCGCCCTGGCCGCGGGCGCACACGTGATCGGTACGGCGTCCCCGCGCCACCACGACGCCCTGCGGGAGGGGGGAGTCGTCCCCGTCGACTACCGCGCCGACGACCTCGCCGCTCGGATCCGCGCACTCGCCCCGCGCGAGGGCGTCGACGCCGTCTTCGACCACGTCGGCGGCCGCGGCATCGTCGACTCCTGGCGCCTCCTCGCCCCCGGCGGCACCCTCGTGGCGTACGGCACCGCCGCCACCCGTGACGCCGAGGGCTCCAAGCAGTGGCCCGTGCTGAAGCTCCTCGGCCGGGTGTGGCTGTGGAACGCGCTGCCCAACCGCCGCCGCGCCTGCTTCTTCAACGTGTGGGCCGGGCGCGCCCTCGCGAAGAACCGCTTCCGGGCCCGCCTGCGCGCCGACCTCGCCCAGGTCCTCGCCGCCCTCCAGCGCGGCGAGGTCACCCCCCGGATCGCCGCCCGGCTGCCGCTCGCCCGCGCCGCCGACGCCCTGCGGCTGGCCGAGTCCGGCACGGTCGCCGGAAAGATCGTCCTCAACCCGTAGGGCAGGTCGGGTCGTGTCCGTGACACGCCCCCGGACGGGCTATCCCGCCTGTTTGCGACCTTTCAGGACATACCGTGCCGAATATGATGAGATTTCATATCTCCCGCCTGGCATGCACCGCGGCGATCATCGGGGCGGTGTTCGGGGCCGCCCCGCCCGTCGCCGCCGCCGACCAGATGACCCACGTGGTCTTTCCCGGACAGTCGATCCAGCAGGCGGTGGACGCCGCCGAGCCGGGTGACACCGTCCTGCTGACCCCTGGCACCTATCGCGAGAGCGTCCTGGTGAGCACGCCCGGGATCACCCTGAGCGGCATCGGCCGCAGCACCGTCATCGAGCCGGACACCAAGAAGGCCACGGGCAGATGTGCCGAGGCCGGCAACGGGATCTGCGTGATCGGGACGAAGGACCACGACGTCGAGGGCGTCACCATCGCCTCCCTCACCGTGACCGGCTTCACCGGCACCGGAGTGTTCGCCATGGCGACCGACGGGCTGACCGTGCGGAACGTGACCGCGGTGAAGAACGGGGTGTGGGGGATCGCCCAGGAGCGCTCGGTGCGCGGGGTGTTCCGGAAGAACACCGCCCGGGACAACGGCGACGCCGGCCTCTTCCTCGCGAACACGATCAAGGAGGAGGCGGGCGCCACGGACACCCGGGGAACCGTGGTCGAGCGCAACCGCCTGGAGGGCAACCGGATCGGCATCACCGTCCGTCGCCTCAGGAACCTCACCGTCGCGGGCAACCACCTCACCGGCAACTGCGCGGGCGTCTTCGTCGTGGGCGACGAGAACAAGCCGAAAGCGGGCGCGCTGACCGTGCGCGACAACATCGTCGCGAGGAACAACAAGTCCTGCCCGAAGACCGCGCGGCTGGACGCGTTGCAGGGTTCCGGCATCGTGCTGACCGGTGCCGAGGACACCCTGGTGACGCGCAACCGCGTCATCGGCAACACCGGCGCCTCCTCGCTGTCGGGCGGCATCGTCCTGTTCAAGAGCTTCGTGGGCACCACCAGCGACCGGAACCGGATCACCGACAACGTGCTGGAGGGCAACGCCCCCGCCGACCTCGTCAACACCGACACCGGCAAGGACAACACCTTCGAACACAACTCCTGCCGGGCCTCCAAGCCCGCGGGACTGTGCTGACCGGCCGTGGTCACCCATGAACTCGAAGAAGGAAGACGGCTCATGACGACCGCTCAGACCACCCAGAACGCCCAGACCGCTCACACTGCCCAGCCCGCTCAGGCGGCCCCGCCGCCCTCCATGCGGCTCAGGGAACTCGTGTTCGGCGCGGCCTGTGCCGCCGCTCTCCGCGCGGCCGCCCGGCTGGGTGTCGCCGACGCCCTCGACGACAGCCCGCTGGCCGTGGAGGACCTCGCGGCCGCGGTGAAGACCGAACCCAGGACACTGCGACGGCTGCTGCGGGCTCTGTCCTGCTACGGCATCTTCGCCGAGCAGCGGGACGGGACGTTCGCGCACACCGACATGTCCCGGCTGCTGCGCGAGGACGATCCGAACAGCCTGCGCGCCATCGCCCTGTGGTGCACCGAGCCGTGGACCTGGGCCGCGTGGCCGATGCTGGACGAGGCGGTGCGCTCCGGCCGCAACGTCGTGGAGGACCTCTACGGCAAGGAGTTCTTCCAGTACCTCAACGAGGACGCACCGGAGTCGGCCGACGTCTTCAACCGCGCCATGACGACCTCCAGCGTGCAGTCCGCGCGGGACGTCGCCCAGTTCCTCGACCTGTCGGGGAGCACGTCGGTCGCCGACATCGGCGGTGGCCAGGGGCATGTGGTGGCGAGCCTGCTGGAGAAGTACCCCTCGCTCCACGGCACCCTGCTCGACCTGCCGCGCGTGGTGGACAACGTCGACCCGCGGCTGCGTCCCGGAGGGGCGCTCGCGGACCGGGCGCGCCTGGTGCCCGGTGACTGCCGCGAGGCCGTCCCGGTCCGGGCCGATGTGTACGTCATCAAGAACATCCTGGAGTGGGACGACGACAGCACGACCCGCACCCTGCGCAACGTCATCGCGGCGGGCGGGCCGGGAGCGCGGGTCGTGGCCATCGAGAACCTCGTCGACGACTCGCCCTCGATGCGGTTCAGCACCGCCATGGACCTGCTGCTGCTCCTCAACGTCGGAGGGGCCAAGCACACCACCGAGAGCCTGACCCGCAGGCTGACGGAGGCGGGCCTGGTCATCGACGACGTCCGGCCGGTCAACCCCTATCTGCACGCGTTCGACTGCACCGTCCCCGCCTGACCCCGGGGCCGATCCCGCGGACCGCCGTTCGCCGGGCACGCGACCCTCACGTGTCCGGTGAACGGCGGTCGGTCGTACGGCGGTTCAGGAGGCGGAGTCCCGCTCCCAGCGGTAGAAGCACCGCGCCATGGCGTCCTTCGGTGAGCGCCAGGTCGCCGGGTCGTACGCGCTGACGTACGCCGACAGCCGTTCACTGATGTCCCGGAACTCGGGGTGTCCGGCCACCTTCGCGATGGCGGGCCCGGGATCCCGCTCGGACTCGATGAGGTGCAGGTACACGTCGTCGAACTGGAAGAGGCTGCGCCGGGCGACGCCCACGAGGTGCGGCAGCTCTCCCCGGTCCGACTCCTCGAACACCTTGGCGATGTCCAGGGCCGACTCCGGGGCCATCCGGGCGACGATCAGGGACTGATGCATCGTCATGTCCTCCGTCCCGCTCAGTCGGACAGCATCTGCACGGGCCGGCGCTCTTCGGCGGCCTTCTCGATGCGGTCCCGGATCAGCGCCATCTGGATCTTGGAGTTCCGGTTGATGTTGTCCGTCATCCAGGCGTCGTCGACCGGTGCGTCCGGCCGCATCGCGAAGTCCTGCGTCCACACCATCCGGGTGCCCTCGGCGACCTTCTCGTACTGCCACACGATGTTCATGTAGGCGAAGGGCCCGGTCTCGACACGGCGGGCCCGCACGGTGAGCGTGTCGCGGTCCGGCTCCCGCTCCGAGACCCAGCTCCACACCTTGCCGTCCGCGTCGGGGTGCATGGTCAGCCGGAACGTGGTCCGGTTCCCCTCCTGGGACAGGATCTCCGCGGAGGCGTACTCGCTGAACAGCTCCGGCCAGCTCGCGACGTCGTTGGTCATGTCCCAGACCAGGTCCAGCGGGGCCGCGATGGTGACCTCGTTCTGCGTGTGTCCGGTCATGTCAGGCTCCTGCCAGAAGGGCGCTGTTGACGAGTTCGAGGAACTGCCGGGGGCTCTTGGTCTTCTCCGCGTCGGGAGGCATCGGGGTGCCGTACCGGTTCTCCAGCTCGCCCACGATGCCGAGCAGACCGAGCGAGTCGAGACCGAAGGTGTCGAAGCCGGAGTCGCTGCGCCGCTGGAGCTCGTCGGGGGCGACGGTGACTCCGGCGGCCTTCTTCATGAGCTCGGCCAGCTCTTCCACGGTGATGCGGTCACTCATGGGGTTCCTCTCCTTGGGTCGTGACGTGGTGTCGTGAGGTGTGGTCGTGAGGTGTGGTCGTCATGGGTGGTCAGGGGCCTGGTCAGGAGGCGTCGGCGGCACCGCGCCGTAGCACCAGCGCCGCGTTCGACCCCATGAGTCCCCGGCTGAGGACCAGCGCCGTGCGCACCTCGGTGGCTCGCGCGCGGACCGTGACGAGGTCGAGGTCGTGGCAGATGTCGAAGACGTTGGGGGTGGGCGGGATCAGACCGTGCTCCATCGCGAGCACCGCGGTGGCCACATCCAGCACGGGCGCCGCGCCGTAGGCCCGGCCGACGGCGGTCTTCGGCGCCGTGACGGGCACCCGGGTGCCGTGCGGGCCGAGGGCGTCCGCGATCGCGAGCGCTTCGGCGCGGTCGGCCTCCGGGACCCCGAGGGCGTCGGCGAAGACCACGTCGATCTCCTCCGGCGCGCACCCGGCCTCGTCCAGGGCACCCCGGATCGCCTGGGCCAGCCCCTCCCGGGACTCCTCCCAGCGGGAGGCCCCGGTGAACGTCGCCGCGTGTCCCGCCAGCGTGGCCCGCACGGGCACACCCCGGTCCCGGGCCGATCCCTCGGCCTCCACGACGAGCATCGCGCCGCCCTCGGCCGGCACGAATCCGCAGGCCGCGGAGGTGAACGGGCGGTAGGCGCGGTCCGGTTCCTCGACGGTGCTCAGCTCCTCGTAACCGAGCTGGCAGACCATCGAGTAGGGGGCCAGCGGCGCCTCGGTCGCGCCGGCCACCATCACGTCGGTGCCGCGCCGCACGGCCCGCGCCGCGTGCGCCAGCGCGTCCAGACCGCCGGCCTCGTCGGAGGCGACCACACCGCAGGGGCCCTTGAGACCGCGCCGGATGGAGATCTGGCCGGTGCTCGCGGCGTAGAACCAGGCGATGGACTGGTACGGCCCGACGAACCGGCTTCCCTTGCCCCACAGTTGCTGCAGCTCGCGCTGCCCGAACTCACCGCCGCCGGAACCGGCGGCGGTGACCACGCCCACGGAGAACGGCGCGGCGTCGGTGTCGGCCCGGCCGAGCCCGGCGTCGTCCAGCGCCAGGTCGGCGGCGGCCATCGCGAAGTGCGTGAACCGGTCGGTCTGGACGAGGTAGCGCTCCTCGACCGCCGACGGCGGATCGAAGTCCCGGATCTGGCCGGCCACCCGCAGCGGCAGGTGCTCGCACCCGTCACGGGTGATCCGGTCCAGGACGGCGACACCCTCCATGGTGGCCTTCCAGAAGGCCTCGGTGCTGGTTCCGTTGGGCGCGACCACGCCGATTCCGGTGACGGCCGCGCGCCGGGGATACGGTGCGCTCATTCGGTATCCTCCCTCGGCAGGGTCATGATCACCGCGGACTGGAAGCCGCCGAAGCCACTGCCCACGGAGAGCACGCTGCGCAGCTTGCGCTCGCGGGCGACGCGCGGCACGTAGTCCAGGTCGCACTCGGGGTCCGGGGTCTCGTAGTTCGCGGTGGGCGGGACCACCTGGTGGGCCAGGGCCAGCGCGCAGGCGACGACTTCTATCGCCCCGATCGCGCCGAGGGAGTGGCCCACCATGGACTTGATGGAGCTCATGGGCGTGTCGTAGGCGTGCGCGCCCAGCGCCCGCTTGACGGCGGCCGTCTCGTGCCGGTCGTTCTGCAACGTGCCCGACCCGTGCGCGTTGACGTAGTCGATCGCCGTGGCGTCGAGCCGTGCCTGGCCGAGGGCGTCCTCGATGGCCCGGGCCATCTCCAGGCCCTCACCCGTCAGACCGGTCATGTGGTAGGCGTTGCCGAACGTGGCGTAGCCGCCGATCTCGCAGTACACGTGCGCGCCGCGGGCCCGGGCGTGTTCCAGCTCCTCCAGGACGAGCACCGCACCGCCCTCGCCCATGACGAACCCGTTGCGCCGGGCGTCGAAGGGGCGCGAGGCGTGGGCGGGGTCGTCGTTGCTGGGGGAGGTGGCCTTGATCGCGTCGAAGCAGGCCATGGTGATCGGGGAGATCGGCGAGTCCGAGGCGCCGGCGATGCACACGTCGGCCCTGCCCTCCTCGATCGTGTGGAAGGCGTACCCGACGGCGTCGAGCCCCGAGGTGCAGCCGGTGGAGACGGTCTGCACCGGGCCGCGTGCCTCGAACCGCTCCGCCACCGCCGAGGCGAGGGTGCTGGGCGAGAACGCCCGGTGCAGATGCGGACCGGCCTCCCGGTGGTCCACGTCCCAGCGCTGCCCGCCGTGGCTGACCAGGACGTAGTCGTGCTCGAGCCGGGTGGTCCCGCCGACCGCGGTGCCCAGGGAGACCCCGACCCGCCACGGGTTCTCCGCGGCGAGGTCGAGGCCGGAGTTCCGTATCGCCTCCTCCCCGGCGACCAGGGCGAACTGGAGGTACCGGTCGCTGCGGGCGATCTGGTCCGCGTCCAGGCCGTGGGCCGCCGGGTCGAAGTCGCACTCGGCGGCGATCTGTGAACGCAGCCCGGACGGATCGAAGAACGTGATGCCGCGGGTCGCCGTGCGACCGCTGGTCAGCAGATCCCAGAACGCCGGGACACCGATGCCGCCCGGGGCGACGATTCCTATGCCGGTGACCGCCACGCGCCTCCTCATGAGCGCAACCTGGTCGGCTCGGCCGCCCCGCCGGCGTGGACCGTCTCCGCCGGGATCGGCACACCGTCGGCGTCCTCGGTGTCGACGTGGCCGAGCGGCGGGCTCGGGGCCAGCGGGCCGAGGTGGAAGACCATCCGGGCCTCCACGTTGCCGACGTTGCGGAAGCGGTGCCGCATGTGGGAGGGGATCAGGAGCCCCTGCTCGGGCCGCAGTTCATGGGGCTCGCCGTCCAGGTCCACCTCGAGCTGCCCGCAGACCACGTAGATGAACTCCTCGGAGTACGGGTGGTAGTGCTCGGCGATGCGGTCGCCGGGCTGCACGATGGCCACGCCCATGAAACCGCTGGTGGAGCCGACCGTGGCGGGGGTGAGCATGGCGCGCAGGTCGCCTCCGCGCCGGGTGTTGGGCTCGACCTCGCTGAGATCCACTACTCCGGGATGACGTTTGATCACGACGTTCCTCCGAACATGTGCTGCTTCGACATGGGGGCGTGGCCGGTCACGGCCCGGGCCGATGGATCAGGCGTCGGGCGCGCGGCGGTCGGTGACGAGGTCCATGCGGGAGACCGCGAGGAGGTGAGCGGGGGTGCTGTCCCTCAGTGCCGGGCCGGCCACGCCGAGGGCCTCGCCGTCGAGGAGTGCCGTCAGCTCGGCCGCCCGCCCGTGGTCCGTGAGACCGAGCACGGGGCCGGGGTCGCTGTCGAGGGGGCCGCGCACGTCGACCAGCCGCATGACGACGTCGTCGCGCTGGAAGATCGTGCTGCGCAGCACCGGTCCGCGCGGATCGTCCGCCGCCGCCTCGTCCTGCCGGGCGAGCAGCTCCGCCAGCCGCATACCGCACCCCTCGCGGGCCGGGTAGTACAGCGCGTGCCGCTCCGCCTCCGGGCTCTCCTGCCCGGCCGTCACATGGTGGACGGCGGGCAGCGCCGCGCGGGTGAAGAAGACCCGGGCGGACTCGGGGTCGTCCAGGTCCCGGTCCTGCTCCAGATAGGGGTTGATGGCTTCCTCGACGGCCCGCACCTCGGGCTGGCGGGCGACGTGGCGCAGCGCGGCGAGCAGGTCGCCCCGCACCTCGATGGCGCGGACCACCCGGTTGCCGTGCATGAACAGGGAGGTGCGGCACAGCCGGGTGGTGTCGTCGACCCGCGGCTCCGGTGAGGTGTAGCCGGAGAGGATCTTGGCGACGGTGGCCTCACTGCCGGGCTTGACCGTGAAGGTGAGCGCGTGGCGGATGAGCCCGTCACCGATCCTGGGCGCCGCCTGCAGCCGGCGCTCCTCGGGTCCGGTCGGCACCGCCGGGCCGCCGGTCTCGCGGACGATGTGGAAGCGCAGCGACCGGGTGTCCCGGACGCAGCTGTGCAGCGGCTCCACCATCCGCACGTGTTCCTCGCTGTTCACCCAGGTGAGGAACGGCGGGGCGCTCTCCCACTCGCTGGTGATGAGCCACTGGGAGGGGTTCTCGATGGACTGGCACAGCTGGTCGCTGACGTGTCCGGGGACGGAGGCGACCTGGCTGCACAGGCTCTCGTAGGCCTCCAGGAACTGCTGTTGGGCCCCGTCGTAGACGTCCACCAGCAGGACGACACGGAGCCTGGAGCCGTCGAACACGGACTGGGAGACTCGCTGCGACGCCTGTTGCGTAGGCGCTTTCGAAACACGGTCGGACGTGGTGGTCATCCTGCGCACATCTCCTTCGGGGTCAGAGGCCGTCGAACGTCGGCCCGCGGGGCGGGACGTCGGCGTTCCTCGATCGTCAGCCCGCCCCGGGAAGCGCGCGACTCGTATGCACCGTGGGGGTGACCGGCCGTCCCGGCAGCCGGGTGGGGCGGGCTCACAGAAGGTGGGCGAAGACCACGAGGTTGTCCTTGTAGTCCCTGGCCGTGTGGTCGTAGTCACCCGCACAGGTGATGAGCCGGACCTCGGCCCTGGCCGTGTCGGCGTACACCCGCCGGCTGGGGAAGTTGTCCTTCTCGAACGTCTCCACGCTGTCGACCACGAAGGACGCTCTGCGCCCGTCGGCCCGGTCGACGTGGAAGACGTCCCCCTTCTTCAGGGCGCCGAGGTTCACGAACACGGCAGCCGACGTCGCCGTGTCGACATGCCCGGCGATGATCGCGGTGCCCGCCTCCCCGGGGGACACGCCCTTGGCGTGCCAGCCGACGAGGTTGGTGTCGTAGGGGGGAGGAGGTTCGAGACGGCCCGTGGGACCGATGGCGAGGTCCGTGAAGGGGGCGTCGACGGAGATCTTCGGAATGAGCAGACGTACCGGTCTCGAGCGCGGCAGTTCCCTGCCCGCCGGCTGCCCGGCCGCCTGCCCGCGCGGGGGAGCCGGCACGGAGGCGGCGGGTACGGCGAGGGGCGCCTGGGGGACCTCGGGCGACGACCCGTCGTTGCCGCCGAACAGGGTCACGGCCAGCACCAGGATCGCCGTGGCGCCCAGCATCAGCTTGCCGTGGGATCCCTGCCCGGCCGGGGCGGGTTCGTCGTGGCCGGGACTGTCTGGGGGAGGAGAAGGACTGACTGCCATCGGAGACCACCTCACCAGGGCACGGCAGCACATCGGAGCGGGGACGGGGCACGGGGAAGGGCGGCCGGGCCGCCACGCGCCACGCGCGCGGCGGCCACGGCGGCTATCGCGTCCGGCACGGGTCAGGCCAGGCTTCCGGCGATCTTCTTACGGCGTGCCGCGTACAGGCCGGTTCCGGCGACGACCAGCATGGCGAGCCCGCCCGTGGTCACCGCCGGGGAGGAGGCCAGGCCGCCGCCCCCGGTGTGCATACCGCCGCTGGGCTTCTCGTGGCTGCCGCTCCAGCCGCCGTCGTGCTTGCCGCCGCCGGACTCGTGGCCCTGCTCGCTGTCCTTGTCCTTGTCCTTGTAGGTCTCCGGGTCGTACTTGGGGTTGGTGTGCTCCTTGCTGTAGGAGGAGGAGGGGGAGGAGGAGTCCGACGAACCCCAGTCGTCCCCGGCCGCGTACGCGCCGGGTGCGCCGAGAGCGAGGACGGCCGAGGCCGCCGCCGTGGTCAGCAGGATGCGAGCAGAGCGCATGTGACGTTCCTTCCGTCGGTGGCCGGGCAGCTGGTGCTTCGTCAGCTTGGGTGGCCCACCCCCGACGTGATCCACCGTCAGTCACCCGGGCCTCCGCCACCACTCAAGACGGTCACCCGGGTGAACGCGCCCCCATCCGACGGATCGTCAGACCGTCCCCAGCAGGGTGCTCAGGACCTGACGCAGCGCCGACTCGGCGTCCGGAACGGGTCCCGCCGACCGCCAGGCCACGAACCCGTCGGGCCGGACGAGTACGGCGCCCTCGGGCGTCGTACCGTGCGCGGCCGCCCAGTCCGCGTCGCCCTCGGGCGTCAGCTCGGCGCCCGGTCCCTCGCCCAGCCGGTACGAGGTCAGCGGGACGGACGCCTCCTCGGCGAGGCGGACGGCGGCCTCGTGCCAGCCGCTCGCCGCCCCGGCGCCGCTGAGCAGGACGAGCGAGCGTTCGTAGAGGTCCAGGGTGGAGACGCGTTCACCGTGGTGCCGTACCGCCAGGTGGGGCGCCCTGCTGCCGGGTTCACCGGACAGGTCGAGGCGGTCCGGGACGACCGGGGTCGCGGGGTCGGCGCCCACGACGGCGCCCTGCGGATAGCGGTAGCCGAGGGCCACGTTGAGGATGCCGCGCTGCGGGCCGCCGCCGGTGCCGGGAGGCGGGGCGTAGCCGGGGTGGCTGTGCTCGGCCGAGCGGGCGGCGGCACGGGCGCTGGTCGCCTCCGCCACCGGGCGGCGCTCGGCGTCGTACGAGTCCAGCAGCCCGTCCCCGGCCCAGCCGCCGATGACGGCGGCGAGCTTCCAGGCGAGGTTGTGCGCGTCCTGGATACCGGTGTTGGAGCCGAACGCCCCGGTGGGGGACATCTCGTGGGCCGAGTCGCCGGCCAGGAAGACGCGTCCCGACCGGTAGCTGCGGGCGACCCGCTGGGCGGCGTGCCAGGGGGCGCGGCCGGTGATCTGTACGTCGAGATCGGGGACGCCGACCGCGCGGCGGATGTGCTCGACACAGCGCTCGTCGGTGAACTCCTCCAGCGTTTCGCCGCGTTCGGGGTGCCAGGGCGCGTGGAAGACCCAGTTCTCCCGGTTGTCCACCGGCAGCAGGGCGCCGTCGGCCGCCGGGTCGGTCAGGTAGCAGACGATGAAACGGCGCTCGCCCACGACGTCGGCGAGGCCGCGGGAGCGGAAGGTGACGCTGACGTTGCTGAACAGGTCCCCGGGGCCGCTCTGGCCGATGCCTAGCTGCTCGCGGACGGGGCTGCGGGGGCCGTCGGCGGCGACGAGGTAGTCGGCGAGGACGGTGGTGTGCTCGCCGGTCTCCCGGCTCTTGAGGATCGCGGTGACGCCCGAGGGCCTGCTGTCGAACGACAGCAGTTCGGTGCCGTACCGCAGATCGCCGCCGAGCCGTCTGGCGTGGTCGAGCAGGACCGGCTCCAGGTCGTTCTGGCTGCACAGGCACCATGAGCTGGGGCTGAAGCGGGCCAGTCCGCCGCCCGCGTCGATCTCCTTGAACAGCCACTCGCCCGCGTCTCCGACCAGGGTGGGAGTCTGCAGGATGCCGTGGTTGTCGGCCAGCGTGGCGGCGGCCTGACGGATCATCGGCTCGACGCCGGCCGTCCGGAACAGTTCCATCGTGCGGACGTTGTTGCCGCGTCCGCGCGGGTGGATGGAGGTGCCGGTGTGCCGCTCCACCAGTGTGTGCCGTACGCCCAGCCGGCCCAGGAACACCGAGGTCGACAGTCCGACGAGGGAACCGCCGACGATGAGGACCGGAACCCGGTGGGGCTTGGGGTCGGTTTGGGCAGCTCTTTGGTTCATCACTCGCCTCCAGCGTGTCGTGTCCGCCGACTCGGTCCGGATACGGCGGCGAGCTTCATCCATGCCCCGGGACACGAACACGGGCCCAAGCTTCACCCGCATAACACGCCCGGTTCCCCGAGTCGGCGGGCACCGCGCGCGACGGCCGGGTCCGATGCCGGTCCTGAGCGCCCGGATGCGGTCAGTCCGCGGGGCGGGCGTGGCCCCGTGCCGCCAGTACGACGCACACCACCGTCAGCGGCAGCTCCGCGCCGAGCGCCATCGCCGCCGCCGAGACCTGATCGGCGCCCGGTGCCGCCGTCATCGTGTCGAACCAGGCGTCGACCACGAGCAGTGTGGCGGTGGCGGTGGCGGTGAGCGGGTACAGGTGGTGGCGCCGCAGGGCCAGCAGCCCCGTCGCGATCAGGCCCACGGCCTCCGAGGCGTCCAGGCCCACCCAGACGGTGCGCCAGTTCGCGGCGACGGCCGTTCCCGGCAGACCGCCCGCCAACACGAACAGCCAGGGCAGCAGGACCAGCCCGCAGGCGACCAGGACGTGCTCCATCCGGTGCCGACGACGTCCCCGCCGTACCGTCGACACCCGCTCGGCACGCTGTGGTTGACGGTCGGCCAGCACGCTCATCGGGTCGGACTCCTCGTGTTCCCGGCTCTCCTTCATGGGCCCCAGCCTCACCGGCGCGGCGGTCACCGTCAGTAACCCAGAGGACCGTCCTGGGGTGGCACCACTTGCACCCCCGGGACGGATGCCTGCGCCATGGACCGCTTCTGATTTCGACGCCTACCGTTCCCCCATGCACACAACCGCCCTCCTGCGGCGCGTGATCCTGTGGCCGTTCCGGGGAGCCGGACGACCGGCCGCGTTCCTCGCCACGGGCGTCCTGATCCAGTACGGCGTCCTGTTCGTCATGGCTGTGCCGTGGATGCTCTTCGTCCCGGAGGCGATGGCGGCGATCCTCCCGGCGGTTCTCGTGCCGTTCGCCGTCGTCGTAGCGGCCGGCCCGTTGCTGACCGAGGCGCAGCGCGGCCGCTTCCGCACCCGTCTCGGCGTGGACATCCCCGCACTCCACGAGGGCCGGCGTCCCCCGCTGCACGAGTGGCTGCGCTCCCCGGCGGGCCGCCGGCAGCTCACGTACCACCTGCTGTACGGCCCGCTCCTGGCCACCGCGGCGGTCTTCGTCCTCCTGACGTGGGCCGTGGCCGCCGTGGCCGCCTCGGTCTACGCATGGATCTGGCTGTTTCCGCCGGAAGGGGCCCTCGGCGACCTCGGCTACACCCCCGCGGCGGCGTACGTCACCGTGGCCGGGGCCGTGCTGCTCCGTGCGGCATTCCGGCTGACCGATGCCCTCACCCGGCTCGACACCCGCACCGCCACGGCCCGGCTCGGGCCCAGCCGTGAGGAGCAGCTGGCGCGCCGGGTCGAGGACCTGGCCGAGAGCCGGGCGGGCCTGGTGGACGCGGTCGACGCCGAACGGCGGCGCATCGAACGGGACCTGCACGACGGTGCCCAGCAGCGGCTGGTCTCCCTGGCGGTCAACCTCGGACTGGCCAGGGCGACGCTCGGCGACCTGCCCGAGGACGTCCGTCGCGTGCTCGACGAGGCGCACCGGGAGGCGAAGGAGGCGATCGAGGAGCTGAACGGTCTGGTGCGCGGGCTGCATCCGGCCGTTCTGGAGGATCGCGGTCTCGACGCCGCGATCTCGGGGGTCGCGGCCCGGGTGCCCCTTCCGGTCGGGGTGAAGGTGGTCCTGCCGTCCCGGCCGTCGGCCACGGTCGAGGCCGTCGCGTACTTCGTCGTCTCCGAGGCACTGGCGAACGTGGTGAAGCACGCGGAGGCGTCCCGGGCCGAGGTCACGGTGGAACGCTTCGGGCCGACCCTGCTCGTCGTGATCAGCGACGACGGCGTGGGCGGCGCCGACCCCGCCGGCGGTACCGGGCTGGCGGGGCTGGCCAAGCGGGTCGCGTCGGTCGATGGCACGCTGTCGGTCGACAGTCCCGTCGGGGGACCGACCGTCATGACCGTGGAGCTGCCGTGCGTGCCGTGATCGCCGAGGATTCCGTGCTGCTCCGGATCGGCGTGGTCAAGGTCCTGGAGATGGCCGGGTTCGAGGTGGTCGCCGAAGTCGGCGACGCCGAGGCGCTGCTGACGGCGGTGGCGGAACACCGGCCGGACATCGCGGTGGTGGACGTCCGGATGCCGCCCGGCTTCGGGGACGAGGGAGTGCGGGCCGCGCTGGTCATCAGGCAGCAGTGGCCCGGGACGGCCGTGCTGCTGCTGTCCCAGTACGTGGAGGAGCGGTACGCGGCCGATCTGCTCTCCGCCCACACCTCGGGCATCGGCTACCTGCTCAAGCAACGGGTCGCGGATGTCGAGGAGTTCGCCGACACCCTGCGGCGGGTGGCCGAGGGCGGCACCGCACTGGATCCACAGGTGGTCTCCCAGCTGCTGGTGCGTCGCCACAGCGACCCGCTGGACCGGCTCACCCCACGAGAACGCGAGGTACTGGAGCTGATGGCGGGCGGTCGGTCCAACGCCGGCATAGCCGGCCAACTCGTCGTCAGCGAGAGCGCGGTGGCCAAGCACATCAACAGCATCCTCGCCAAACTCGACCTGCCGAAGGCGGACGCGGACCACCGCCGGGTGCTCGCCGTGCTGCGCTTTCTCGGCGTGGCCTGAGGACGGCGGGCTCCTGGGCGGAGGGCGTCACGCGCACTGGTGGGTGGGTGCGGGCGGGGACGGCATCTCGGCTTCACCCTGGACGAGGTGCGCGCCCGGCGGGACAGGAGCTGCTGCGGGCCGCAGGGTGTGCGCATCTGGTCGAGCCGGGCGGCTGGTTCGCGGTCGCGTCGGCGGTGGGCTCGCGCGCGCCCAGTGCTGTGCAGCACCGTCTCCGCCCGTGTCCGTGTCGGTGTGGTCAGTCGGTGGCGGGTGTGGTGTTCGCGGCGCGGCGGGACAGGAGCTGCTGCGGGCCGCAGGGTGTGCGCATCTGGTCGACCGGGGCGGCTGGTTCGCGGTCGCGTCGGCGGTGGGCTCGCGCGCGCCCAGTGCTGTGCAGCACCGTCTCCGCCCGTGTCCGTGTCCGTGTCGGTGTGGTCAGTCGGTGGCGGGTGTGGTGTTCGCGGCGCGGCGGGACAGGAGCTGCTGCGGGCCGCAGGGTGTGCGCATCTG
>NZ_JBEXEA010000075.1:0-203 GCF_040606035.1 Streptomyces sp. NPDC005483 | reverse complement strand
CGGTCGACCGGGGCGGCTGGTTCGCGGTCGCGTCGGCGATGGGCTCACGCGCGTGTGCGGCACCGCCTCCGCCCAGGCCCGTGTCGGTGTGGTCAGTCGGTGCCGGGTGTGCCGGCTGTGGCGTTCGCGGCGCGGCGGTATTCGGCGTTGATGCGCTGGGCTTCCTCGAGTTGGTCTTCGAGGATGACGATGCGGCAGGCGGC
>NZ_JBEXEA010000074.1:0-19373 GCF_040606035.1 Streptomyces sp. NPDC005483 | reverse complement strand
CCGAAGCTGGCGAAGATGTTCCAGCTGATCGAGGAATGGACCGCGACCCTGCCCAAATGGCAGGTCCTGCAGCAGCTGAACGCGCACAACATTCCATGCGGGCCGATCCTGTCACCGAAAGAGATCATCGAGGACGCCTCACTCGCCGCCAACGACATGATCGTCGAGGTCGCGCATCCCGAACGCGGCACCTTCACCACCGTCGGCAACCCCCTCAAACTCTCCGACTCCCCCACCACCATCACCACCCCACCCCTCCTCGGCCAACACAACGAAGAGATCTACGTGCATGAACTCGGGCTTTCCCAGGCCGAGTTGCCGCAGCTCAAGGAGCAGGGCGTCATCTGACCGACTCGACCGGAGCGAGGTAGCCCCACATGTCGACTTCAGCACCCCGAACCGCGACGGTCACCGACCGGCTCGTGGAAGCCAACCGCGCCTACGCCGCCGGGTTCACCGACCCCGGCATGGGCGCCCGCCCCGTCCTGCGCGTCGCCGTCGTGGCGTGCATGGACGCCCGCCTCGACCTGCACGCCGCGCTCGGCCTGGAGCTCGGCGACTGCCACACCATCCGCAACGCCGGGGGTGTCGTCACGGACGACACCATCCGGTCCCTGACGATCAGCCAGCGGGCGCTCGGCACCCGCAGCGTGGCACTCATCCACCACACCGGCTGCGGTCTGCAGACCCTGACCGAGGACTTCCGGCACGAACTCGAGCTCGAGGTCGGTCAGCGCCCCGCCTGGGCGGTGGAGGCATTCCGGGACGTCGACCAGGACGTACGCCAGTCCATGCAGCGGGTGCGCACCTCGCCGTTCCTGCCGCACACGGACGATGTGCGCGGCTTCGTCTTCGACGTCACGACAGGGCTGCTGCGGGAGATCGCTCCGAACTCCTGAGCTGTCCAGGGCCGTTGGGGGAAAGGGTGGTGGGCCGGGGTCAGTCGCCCCGGCCGGCCACCGCGGCGATCTGCCGGCAGTAGAAGTCGGTGGTGTTGCGGGTGTGCCGACGCATGAGCTCCTCGGCGCGGTCGGGGGCGCCCTCGTCGATGGCCTCGATGATCCTCGCGTGCTCGTTCCAGACGTCCTTGCCGCGGGGCTTGGCGATGGGCATGTAGTACCAGCGCACCCGCCGGTCGACCTGGGGGATGAGTTCGGCGAGGACCGCGTTGCGGGACAGCAGCGTGATGTGGCCGTGGAGGGCGGCGTTCGCCTCCACGATGGCCCGGGCGTCCCCGTCCGCGAGGGCGGTCAGACCGCTCTGCTGGAGTTCCCACAGGCGGGCGACGTCGCGGGGAGTGGCGTGCTGGGCGGCGCCGCGCGCGGAATGGGTCTCCAGGAGGGCCCGCACGCTGAGGAGTTGGGCGCACTCCTGCGTGGTGGGGGAGTGGACGAAGGCCCCCTGCGACGGGCGCAGGTCGACCCAGCCGGCGGTCTGGAGCCGTTGCAGCGCCTCACGGATCGGCTGCCGGCTCACCCCGAGACTCTCGGCCAGCTCGGCCTCGACCAGGTGCTGGCCGGGGGTGAGCGAGCCATCGATGATCAGTTCGGTGAGGGCCTGATAGACCGCCTGGCGCAGCGGGGTGGGCTTACTGATCGGGCCGCGGACCGCCGCGGTGGGTGTGTCGGGCATGGGCCCTGTCTCCCTCGTTCGACTGGTGGGTCGAGCCGTCCGTCGATGGCCCTGTCTCGCACGGTGCCAGGTCTCGCACAGTGCCGAGGGCTCTCGGAAATGACCCGGCTGGACCTCTGGCGCGTTCACCTTCACATGCAGAATACTGTATGCAATCATCGTTCGGCAGTGGAACATCAGCCACGCCCGAGGGGGTCGCCCCGTGTCGTACCGCACCGCTCTCTCCGAAGTCCTGACCGGAGTCGTCGGACCCGTCGCCGAGGTGACGGCCGTCCAGGGCCGGTTCCCTCGCGGCGCCGTGACCGCCCTCGGGCGCGCGGGACTCCTGGGACTCACCGTCTCCACCGGGTTCGGCGGCGGGGGAAGGGGGTTGCCGGAAGCCGTCGACGTGGTCGCGCGGACCGCGCGCGTCTGCCCGGCGACGGCGGCGGTGCTCCAGTCCCACTACACGGCCGTCGCCGTCATCGAGGCATACGGCGGCTCCTGGCCGCGCGCCGAGATCGCCGCCGGACGCCACCTCGCCAGTCTCGCGCTCGCCGAGTCGGAGTCCGAGCCGGAGGCAGGAGGCGACGGGGCGGGAGTGGAGACCCAGCTCCTCGCACCGCGCTCCGTGGCCACCCGTTCCGGTGAAGTGGTGGCCCTGCGGGCCCGCAAACAGCGGGTCGTCGCGGCGGGGGAGGCCGACCTCTATGTCTGGTCCTCCCGGCCCCTCGCCGCCCCGGACGGGCTGACCCTCTGGGCGGTCCCGGCACACGCCCCGGACCTGTTCGTCCCCGCGCGGCCCGGCGCCACCGGACCCCGTGGCAGCGCGACGTCCACGGTGTTCGCCGACCCGGTGCGGGTGCCCGCGGAGGCGATGCTCGGCACCGACGGCGGCGGACTCGACATCGTGCTGCGGACGGTCCTGCCCTGGCTGCTCGAACTGCGGGCCGCCGCCGAGACCCGCCACCCACCGGCGCTCGACCCGGCGCAGGACCCGGCGTTCGACCCGGCCGTCGACGTCGGGAGCGCCCGCCGTCCCGCCGGCTCCCTCGCCGCGTCCTGAACCGTGCCCGGAGAGACGTCAGTCCTGGTTCGCCTTGGCCGCGATCTGCCGGCGGTAGAAGTCGGTCGTACGTTCGGTGTGCTTGCGCATGAGCTCGCCCGCCTGGTCCACATCGCCCTTGGCGATGGCCCGGATGAGCTGGGTGTGCTCGTTCCAGGCCTCCTTGCCACGGGGTTTGGCGATGGGCGTGTAGTACCAGCGGACCTTCTGGCCCACCTGGGCGATCAGTTCGGCCAGTACGGCGTTGTCGGCGACGGCGGTGATGAAGTCGTGCAGCGCGGTGTTGGCGGAGACCAGCCGCTCGACGTCGCCCTCGGCGAGAGCGGCGATACCTTCCAGCTGGAGCTCGTCGAGATGTGCGATGTCCTCGGGCTTCGCGTTCTTGGCGGCGAGCTGGGCCGAATAGGTCTCCAGGACCGCCCGGACGCCCAGGAGCTGGGCGGCCTCCTCCTCGGTGGGGGAGTGGACGAACGCCCCCTGGGCGGGCCGCAGATCCACCCAGCCGGCGGTCTGGAGCCGCTGGAGGGCCTCGCGCACCGGCTGGCGGCTGACCCCGAGGTGCTCGGCGAGTTCGGCCTCGACCAGATGCTGGCCGGGCTTGAGGGAGCCGTTGACGATCAGCTCGGTCAGGGCGTCGTACACGGCCTGACGCAGCGGTGCCGGGCGGGTGACGCGCCGGGAGGCTGCGGCCGTGAGTGCCTCGCGCATGGTTGTCCCGTTCTGCCGCCGGTGTCGCGGGGGCGGCGGCTTGCCAAGAGGGGCCTGTCCGGAGGGTTGCCGAACGGCCGCGTCAGCATACAGGTTTTGGTATGCAACATGGCGTGGGTTGCCGTCGGTCCGGCCCCTGGACCGCCCCCATCCGATGTCGTCGTCGAGTGCCCCCGCCCTTCCTTGCGGGGGGGTTGTGTATACAGAAGCCTGTATGGAGTATTGTCTCAGTCTCCTGCATCCCTCGCCGGGGACCCGCGTGACGGAAGGCGAAGCGATCATGACGACCAGCGGGAGTGACGTGACGGTCGAGAGCGTGGTCCGGGGGGTGGTGGCCCGCCACCGGGGCGAGCGCGGTGCGCTGCTGCCCGTACTGCACGCCGTCCAGGCCGAGTTGGGCCATGTACCGCAGGAGGCCGTACCGGTGCTCGCCGAGGAGTTCAACCTCTCCCGGGCGGACGTCCACGGAGTGGTGACCTTCTACCACGACTTCCGCCGCGAGCCCGCGGGCCGCACCACCGTGCGCATCTGCCGCGCCGAGGCATGCCAGGCCCTGGGCGCCGACCGATTGGTGAGCTACGCGCGCCAGTCCGGACTGCCCATGGGGGAGACGACGGCGGACGGCTCGGTCACCGTCGAGCAGGTCTTCTGCCTCGGCAACTGCGCGCTCGGGCCCTCCGTCGAGGCGAACGGACGGCTGTACGGACGAGTTGGCCCCGCCAAGCTGGGCTCGATCCTCGACGGGACGGTCTCCTCATGAACAGCCCCTCGCACTCCACGGCCACCGTCTACGTCCCCCGCGACTCCGCGGCCAGGTCCGTCGGCGCGGACGAGGTCGCGCAGGCCCTTCAACACGCCGCCGACCGCGGGGACTTCGCCATCGACGTCGTACGCAACGGATCGCGCGGCATGCTGTGGCTGGAGCCCCTGGTGGAGGTGGTGACCCCCGAAGGACGGGTCGGCTACGGCCCGGTGGCCCCCGAGGACATCGACGCACTCCTCGCCGCCGGGATGCTGGACGGCGCGGACCACCCGCTGCGGCTCGGCATCGTCGACGAACTGCCCTGGCTGGCGAACCAGAACCGCGTCACCTTCGCCCGAGTCGGCGTGACCGACCCCCTGTCCGCCGAGGACTACGAGGCGCACGGCGGCCTCGCGGGACTGCGTGCCGCCCTGGAACTCGCCCCCGCGGACGTGGTCGCCGAGGTCACCGCGTCCGGACTGCGCGGCCGCGGCGGCGCCGGATTCCCGGCCGGCATCAAGTGGAAGACCGTCCTCGAGTGCGTCGACGAGCTGAAGTTCGTCTGCTGCAACGCAGACGAGGGCGACAGCGGGACCTTCGCCGACCGCATGGTCATGGAGGGCGACCCCTTCATGCTCATCGAGGGCATGACGATCGCCGCGCACGCGGTCGGAGCGAGCGAGGGCTACCTGTACATCCGCTCGGAATACCCGGACGCGGTGGCCACGATGCGCCGGGCGATCGGGATCGCGCGCGAGCACGGCTGGCTCGGCAGGAACATCCTCGGCTCCGCACTCGACTTCGACCTGCACGTCCGCGTCGGCGCCGGCGCGTACATCTGCGGCGAGGAGACCTCCATGCTGGAGAGCCTGGAGGGCAAGCGCGGCATGGTCCGCGCGAAACCGCCGATCCCGGCGATCGAGGGGCTGTTCGGCAGACCGACCGTGGTGAACAACGTCCTCACCCTCGCCACCGTGCCCGTCGTCCTGGCCGAGGGAGCGCAGGCCTACGAGGCTCTCGGCGTCGAACGCTCCCGCGGCACGCAGGTGTTCCAGCTCGGCGGCAACATCGCGCGCGGCGGCATCGTGGAGACCGCCTTCGGTATCACCCTGCGCGAACTCATCGAGGAGTACGGCGGCGGCACTTACTCCGGACGCCCGGTGCGCACCGCGCAGGTCGGCGGCCCGCTGGGGGCGTATCTGCCGGAGTCGATGTTCGACCTGCCCATGGACTACGAGGCGTTCGCGGCCGCCGGAGCGATGGTCGGCCACGGTGGCGTGGTCGTCTTCGACGACAGCGTAGACATGGCCGCGCAGGCCCGCTTCGCGATGGAGTTCTGCGCCGAGGAGTCCTGCGGCAAGTGCACACCGTGCCGGGTCGGGGCGGTGCGCGGGGTCGAGGTGATCGACAAGATCGTCGCCGGCACCCACCGGGACGAGAACCTCGCCCTGCTCGAAGACCTCTGCGACCTGATGACCGAGGGCTCGCTGTGCGCGATGGGCGGCCTGACCCCGCTGCCCGTCCGCAGCGCCCTCACCCACTTCCCCGACGACTTCCTCGGCGGCCGTCGACTCCTGGACATCCACCCCGTACCGGCGACTGGCCCGAAGACGGAGGGCACGGCATGACACTCCTCAAGGAACCCGACTTCGGAACCCCCGAGCGGCCAGGACCGGCGACCGTGTCCGTGGAGGTGGACGGTGTCCCGGTGACCGTCCCCGAGGGCACCTCGGTGATGCGCGCCGCCGCGCAGGCCGGCCTCGACATACCCAGACTCTGCGCCACCGACAGCCTGGAGGCGTTCGGCTCCTGCCGGCTGTGCGTGGTGGAGATCGACGGCCGGCGTGGCACCCCGGCCTCCTGCACCACCCCGTGCGCCGACGGCATGAAGGTCAGCACCCAGACACCCAAGGTGGAGAAACTCCGCCAGGGCGTCATGGAGCTCTACATCTCCGACCACCCCCTGGACTGCCTCACCTGCCCGGCCAACGGCGACTGCGAACTCCAGGACATGGCAGGCGTGGTGGGCCTGAGGCAGGTCCGTTACGGCTACGAGGGCGAGAACCATCTCGACGCAGAGAAGGACACCTCCAACCCCTACTTCGACTTCGACCCGTCCAAGTGCATCGCCTGCTCCCGCTGCGTCCGGGCCTGCGGCGAGGTCCAGGGCACGTTCGCGCTCACCATCGAGGGGCGCGGCTTCGACTCCAAGGTCTCGGCGGGGGCGGGCGAGTCCTTCATGAACTCCGAGTGCGTCTCCTGCGGGGCCTGCGTCCAGGCCTGCCCGACGTCCACGCTCCAGGAACGCTCGGTCGTCGAACTCGGCATGCCCACCAGGTCGGTGGTGACCACCTGCGCCTACTGCGGGGTCGGCTGCTCCTTCAAGGCCGAACTGCGCGGCGACGAACTCGTGCGCATGGTGCCGTACAAGGACGGCGGGGCCAACGAGGGCCACTCCTGCGTGAAGGGCCGCTTCGCCTTCGGCTACGCCACCCACCCCGACCGCATGCTCAAACCCATGGTCCGCGACCGGATCACCGACCCCTGGCGCGAGGTCGGGTGGGACGAGGCGATCGGCACGGTCGCCCGCCGCATGCGCGAGATCCAGGACCGGCACGGTGCCGGCGCGATCGGCGCCATCACCTCCTCGCGCTGCACCAACGAAGAGGTCTACGTCGTACAGAAGATGGTCCGCGCGGCCTTCGGCAACAACAACGTCGACACCTGCGCCCGGGTCTGCCACTCCCCGACGGGATACGGCCTCAAGCAGACCTTCGGCGAGTCGGCCGGCACCCAGGACTTCCGCTCGGTGGCCGAGGCCGACGTCATCATGGTGATCGGCGCCAACCCCACCGACGGACACCCGGTGTTCGCCTCCCGGATGAAGCGACGGCTGCGTGAGGGCGCCCAGCTGATCGTCGTGGACCCGCGCCGTATCGACCTCGTCCGCTCCCCGCACATCGAGGCCCGGCACCACCTCCAGCTCAGGCCCAGCACCAACGTGGCCGTCGTCAACGCCATGGCCCACGTCGTCGTCACCGAGGGCCTCACCGACAGGGATTTCGTGGCCGCTCGCTGCGAAGGCTTCGACGAGTGGGCCGAGTTCATCGCCCGCCCGGAAAACAGCCCGGAGGCCGTCGAGGAGATCACCGGCGTCCCGGCCGCCGAACTCCGGGCCGCCGCAAGGCTGTACGCCGAGGCACCCAACGGCGCCATCTACTACGGCCTCGGTGTCACCGAGCACAGCCAGGGCTCGACCATGGTCATGGGAATGGCCAACCTCGCCATGGCGTGCGGCAACATCGGCCGCGACGGCGTCGGCGTGAACCCGCTGCGCGGCCAGAACAACGTCCAGGGCTCCTGCGACATGGGCTCCTTCCCGCACGAACTGCCCGGCTACCGGCACGTCTCCGACGACGCGGTCCGTACCGTCTTCGAGAACCTGTGGGGCGGAACCCTCCTCGCCGAACCGGGACTTCGCATCCCCAACATGTTCGACGCGGCCGTCGACGGCACGTTCCGCGGCCTGTTCGTCCACGGTGAGGACATCGCCCAGTCGGACCCCAACCTCAAGCACGTCACGGCAGCCCTCGAAGCCATGGAACTGGTCGTCGTCCAGGACCTGTTCCTCAACGAGACGGCCAAGTTCGCCCACGTCTTCCTGCCCGGCGCGTCCTTCCTGGAGAAGGACGGCACTTTCACCAACGCCGAACGCCGCATCAACCGGGTGCGCGCGGTGATGAAGCCGAAGACGGGCAAGCACGAGTGGCAGATCGTCAGCGAGATCGCCACCGCCATGGGCTACCCGATGGTGTACGACCATCCCGGCCAGATCATGGACGAGATCGCCTCGGTCACCCCGACCTTCACCGGGGTCTCCTTCGACCTCATCGACAAGCTGGGCAGCGTCCAGTGGCCGTGCAACGAGGACGCACCCGAGGGCACGCCCGTCATGCACGTGGACGAATTCGTGCGCGGCAAGGGCAAGTTCGTGGTCACCTCCTACGTGCCGACCACCGAACGCAGCACCCGGCGCTTCCCGCTGGTCCTCACCACGGGCCGCATCCTCAGCCAGTACAACGTCGGCGCCCAGACCCGCCGTACCGGCAACGTCGCCTGGCACCCCGAGGACGTACTGGAGCTGCACCCGCACGACGCCGAGGTCCGCGGCATCAACCACGGCGACCGGGTCACCCTGGCCAGCCGCGTCGGGCAGACCACCCTGCGCGCGGAGATCTCCGACCGCATGCCGACCGGGGTCGTGTACACCACGTTCCACCACCCCGTCACCGGCGCCAACGTGGTGACCACGGAGAACTCCGACTGGGCGACCAACTGCCCCGAATACAAGGTGACCGCCGTACAGGTCGCGCTCGCCCGCCCGGACCGGTCGAGTGAGGCCGAGACCGCCGGGAACGATCTCGTGAAAGTGGTGGACTGAGATGACAGCGACCGTGCCGTCGGAGTGCAGGATGGCCAACGACATCGCCAGGAACCTCGGCCATCTGCCGGGGGAGGAGGCCGCCGAGGCCATCGCGGGGCACATCGGCAGGTTCTGGGATCCGCGGATGCGCACTCGCCTCCACGAGTTCGTCGACGCCGGCGCGGAGGGGCTGGACCCGCTGGTGGTGGCCGCGGTGAAGTTCCTGCGCTGAGCTGTTCCGTCTCCTCCCTGTACATCACCCCACACTGCATACAGTATGGAACCGGTGATCCCAGGGCAGGGAGGAGTCGTTCATGCTGTTCCGGCAGCTCGAATACTTCGTGGCGGTGGCGAGGGAACGGCACTTCGCCCGGGCGGCGGAAGCCTGCTACGTCTCCCAGCCCGCGCTCTCGGCGGCGATCGCCAAGCTGGAGCGCGAGCTGAACGTCACGCTGATCAACCGCGGCCACAACTACCAGGGCCTCACCCCCGAGGGCGAGCGGCTCGTCGTATGGGCCAAGCGGATCCTCGCCGAACAGGACGCCTTCAAGGCCGAGGTGGCCGCCGTGCAGTCCGGCATCACCGGCACCCTGCGCCTCGGCACCGACCCCACCGCGTCCACGACCCTCGCCCTTCCCGTGGCCGCCTTCTGCGCGGCGCACCCCCTGGCCAAGGTCCAGGTCCGCTCCCGGCTGTCGACGAAGGAACTCCACCGGCAGTTGCGCGACTACGAACTCGACGTGGCGATCGCCCACTTCGACCCGGACGACCAGGAGGGCCTCCAGGTTGTCCCGCTCTACCAGGAGAGATACATGCTGCTGGTCTCCGACGAGCACCTGGTGGCCCAGTCCGCCACCGTGTCCTGGGCGGACGCGGCCCAGTTGCCGCTCGCGCTGCTGACGCCCGACATGCGGATCCGCCAGATCGTCGACACCGTGTTCGCGGAGAAGGGGTACGTGGTCACCCCGCAGGTCGAGACGGACTCGATCGCCTCTCTCTACGCGCACGTGGGCGGCGGCGGCTGGGCGAGCATCGTGCCGCACACCTGGCTGCGGGCCATGCCGGTGGTCGGCCGGACCCGAGCGCTGCCGCTGGTCGACCCCGAGGCCGGCGCCCAGGTCTCGGTGGCCATCCACGCGGCGACCCCCGGCTCGGTCGCCGCCCGGGCCTTCGTCAACGCGGCGACGGGCCTGTCCCTGGACGACTTCTTCGCCCGCCCCCTGCCACCCGAGCACCGGGTGCGTTGAGCTCCGCCGGGGCGCGGGCGGCGGGCCGGGGCTGCTCTCTCCGGTCCGGTTGTCGGCAGTGCGGCGCCGGGCTCCGTCCGGGACGAGTTCCGTGCCCGGACGCGCCCTCCCGAGCACGGCGGGCGCTGCCCGACCGCCTCGTCGGGTGCTGAGGCCAGGACTGCTCTGTCGGGGCGCTGCCCCTGGCAGACTGCTCCCTGGCGGGCACGATGGGGGCTGCCCGTGCATGCCCTGCCGGGGCTCCGCGCCCAAGCCTGCCCCGTCGGGCGCTGCCTCCGACAACCCGTGTCAGGGTGCGTACCGCGCCCGTACCGCCTTCCTGTCCAGTCCCCCCTTCGCGGTGTACGGCAGCGCGGTGACCAGTTCGAGCCGGTCCGGTACCTCGTACGCGGCCAGCCGGTCACGGCAGTACCGCAGGATCTCCTCGCGCCCGACGCCGTCCGCCTCGCGCACCACCACGGCGGCACCGACCCGCTGCCCGTACACCACGTCCGGCACCGCGAACACGGCCGCGTCCGAGACCCCCGGGCACCCGGCGAGGATGTCCTCGACATGCTCGGGTGAGATCTTCTCCCCGCCCCGGTTGATGAGGTTCTTGATCCGTCCGGTCAGCGACAGGTACCCGTCCTCGTCCAGCACGCCCAGATCCCCGGTGCGCAGCCAGCCGTCGACGAAGGTCCGCGCCGACGCCTCACCGTCGGCCAGATAGCCACGGGCGACGGTCGGCCCCTGCACGCACACCTCGCCCTCCGCGCCCGCCGGACACGCACGCCCGTCGCGGTCCACGACCCGCACCTCGACCCCGGTGGGCCGGCCGACCGACCCCTGCCGGAGCGCTCCCCGCTGCGGCAGTGGTTCGCTGGTCGCCTGGTGAGAGGACTCCGTCATCCCGTACGCGGTCAGCAGCGGCGCACCGAACGTGCGCTCCAGCGCCCGCTGGGTCGCTGTGTTGAGGGGCGCGCTGCAACTTCGTACGAACCTCAACGGCGGTGCCTGCGGCCCCGGATACTCCCGCTCCGACCGCTCCGACCGCTCCAGCAGGATCTCGTGGATGGCCGGGACCGCCGTGAACCATGTGGCGCCCACGGACCGCATGTCGTCCCAGAACGTGCCCGCCGAGAACCGCCCCCGCTCGGGCAGCAGCACGCAGCCCCCGCTCGCCAGGGAGGACAACAGCGCCGCGAACAGCCCGTGGCCGTGGAAGAACGGCATCACCGCGACCGTCGCGTCATCGGGGCCCAACTCGTAGGTGGCGCAGATGTTCCGCAGGGAGGCTGCCACATTGGCGTGGGTCAGCGGGACCATCTTCGCCCGGCCGGTGGTCCCGGCGGTGAACAGCACGAGCGCGTCCCGATCGGACAACTCACCGGCGGCACCTACACCTTGGGGTACATCGCATCCACGCGCTTCGAGAACGACCGTGGCCGTCCCCGCCCGCGAGACGTCCACGCGCAGCGGCCACGCGGGCACCGGGAGCGTCGTGCTGTCGGACACCGACGGACCGAGGAGGACGGCGCCTGCCCCCAACGCCACCAGCTTCGCGCGGAGTTGCCGCGAAGGCAGGGCGGGATCCAGCGGAGCCGCGACCAGCCCGGCCCGCGCCGCACCGAGCAGGCCGACAACGAACTCGGCCGTGTTGGCACAGATCAGACCGACCGCGTCACCACGCCTCAGTCCCGCGCCCGCGAGCCGGGCGGCCACGTCGCCGGCCAGGGTCGAGAGCGCCCGGTACGACAGCTGCACCCGCTCGCCGGTCACCACCAGGGCCCGGGCGTAAGGCCGTTCGCGCACCTGCCGGTCGAGGAGGTCGACGAGCCCCGTGACCTGCGGGGGCCGGTACCGGTTCGCGTCACGCACGGATGCCGCGGCCGGAACGGCCATGACCCCACCCCCTCGCACAGGTCCGATGAAACATCCTCTGCGAGCGTGCGGTGGCACCCGGTGGACGTCCAATACCCGCTGGCGAACGGCCGATAGCAGTTGTCTATCAAGGGAGTCGCCAGGCCGCTGACCAGGCCTCGATAGACACCGTTTATCGGCTGGTCGCCGATGGGTCTTGGACGCGGACCAGCGCGCTGCGGATGGTGAGAGCAGTAGCCGCTCCGGCAGGACCTGCCCAAGGAGGACCTCGGACCATGACCGCTCCCTCGACCCTGGAGACCGCGGCAGCAGCCGACGTTCCGACCGAGCTCACCGACGGGTACCACCTGGTCGTCGACGCGCTCAAGCTGAACGACGTCGACACCATCTACGGGGTGGTCGGCATCCCCATCACCGACCTGGCCCGGCTCGCCCAGGCGCAGGGCATCCGCTACATCGGCTTCCGGCACGAGAGCAACGCCGGACACGCGGCCGCCGTCGCCGGCTACCTCAACAAGAAGCCCGGCGTGGCCCTCACGGTCTCGGCCCCCGGCTTCCTCAACGGCCTGGTCGCCCTCGCGAACGCCACCACCAACTGCTTCCCGATGGTCCAGATCTCCGGCTCCAGCGAGCGCCACCTCGTCGACCTCAAGCAGGGCGACTACGAGGAGATGGACCAACTGGCCGCCGCGCAGCCGTTCGTGAAGGCCGCCTACCGGGTGAGCCGGGTGGAGGACATCGGCCGCGGCATCGCCCGCGCCCTGCGCACCGCGATCTCCGGGCGCCCCGGCGGTGTCTATCTCGACATTCCCGCCGCGGTGCTCGGCGCCATCATGCCCAAGGCGGAGGGCGACAGGACGCTGAGCCGGCTCGTCGACCCCGCCCCGCGTCAGCTCCCGGCGCCGGAAGCCGTGGACCGGGCCATCGAGCTCCTCGCCTCCGCCGAGCGCCCGCTGGTGGTGCTGGGCAAGGGGGCCGCGTACGCCCAAGCGGACGCGAAAGTACGGCAGTTCATCGAGTCGACCGGCATCCCCTACGTACCGATGTCGATGGCGAAGGGCCTGCTGCCCGACGACCACCCGCAGTCGGCCGCCACCGCCCGCTCCCTGGCCCTGAAGAAGGCCGACGTCGTGATGCTGATCGGCGCTCGCCTCAACTGGCTTCTCGGCCATGGCCGGACGGGGTGGAACCCGGAGGCCAAGTTCGTCCAGATCGACATCGACCCCAAGGAGATGGACAGCAATCAGCCCATCGCCGCGCCGCTCGTCGGTGACATCGAGTCGGTGCTCGACGCGCTCGCCGAACGCATCAAACCCGGCCAGATCACCGCCCCTTCGGCCTGGCGGGAGGAACTCGCGGCGCGCTCGGCGCAGAACGTCGCCAAGATGGCCAGGCGGCTGGAGGCCGACCCGCACCCCATGCAGTTCATGGGCGCCCTGAAGGCCGTACGCGACGTCGTCCGTCAGCACCCGGAGACGTACATCGTCAACGAGGGCGCCAACGCCCTGGACATCGCGCGCAACGTCATCGACATGCACGTACCGCGCCACCGCCTCGACAGCGGCACCTGGGGCGTCATGGGGATCGGTATGGGCTACGCGATCGCCGCCGCCGTCGAGAGCGGCGCCCCGGTCGTGGCCATCGAGGGCGACAGCGCCTTCGGGTTCAGCGGCATCGAGATCGAGACGATCTGCCGCTACCGGCTGCCCGTCGTCACCGTGATCATGAACAACGGCGGTGTCTACCGCGGCGACGACACCAACCCGTACGACGACGCGCCCGCGCCCACGACCCTCATGTCGGCGGCACGGCACGACCAGCTCATCGAGGCGTTCGGCGGCAAGGGCTACCGGGCCACCACACCTGCCGAGGTGACCGCCGCCCTCACCGAGGCCCTCGCCGCCGGCGGCCCCGCGCTCATCGACTGCGTGATCGACCCCTCGGCCGGCACCGAGAGCGGCCACATCTCGCACCTGAACCCCAAGGGCATCACCGTCGGCAACATCACGCCGGCCAAGAAGTGACCGTCCAGCCCACGTAACTTCACGAAAAGGAAGCACACATGAGTGAAAAGCCGCTCGCCGGAATCAAGGTGATCGACTTCACCGGGGTCCAGGCCGGTCCCGCCTGTACGCAGATGCTCGCCTGGTTCGGCGCCGACGTCCTGAAGGTGGAGCGCCCCAACGGGGGTGATGTGACGCGCCGTCAGCTCAGGGACATCGAGGACCTGGACGCGCTCTACTTCACGATGCTCAACAGCAACAAGCGCTCCCTGGCCATCAACACCAAGACCGCCGAGGGCAAGGAGGTCCTGGAGAAGCTCATCAAGGACGCCGACGTCCTGGTGGAGAACTTCGCCCCCGGCGCCCTGGACCGCATGGGCTTCACCTGGGAGCGCATCCAGGAGCTCAACCCGCGCCTGATCTTCGGCTCGGTGAAGGGCTTCAACGACCAGTCCTCCTGGAACGACCTCAAGGTCTACGAGAACGTCGCCCAGTGCGCGGGCGGCGCCGCCTCCACCACCGGCTTCTGGGACGGCCCGCCCACCATCTCGGGTGCCGCCATCGGCGACACCAACACCGGGATGCACCTGGCGATCGGCATCCTCACCGCGATCATCGACCGCGGCCGGACCGGCCGCGGCCAGAAGGTCTCCGTCTCCATGCAGGACGCCGTCCTCAACCTCTGCCGCGTCAAGCTGCGCGACCAGCAGCGCCTGGAGCGGGTCGGCTATCTGGAGGAGTACCCGCAGTACCCGAACGGCGAGTTCACCGACGTGGTGCCGCGCGGCGGCAACGCCGGTGGCGGCGGCCAGCCCGGCTGGGTGCTCAAGTGCAAGGGCTGGGAGGACGACCCGAACGCGTACATCTACTTCACCGTCCAGGAGCAGAACTGGAAGCGCACCGCCGAGGTGATCGGCCGCCCCGAGTGGGCCGAGGATCCGGAGTACGCCACCGCGCGCGCCCGCCAGTCGCACATCTTCGAGATCTTCGAGGAGATCGAGAAGTGGCTCGCGGACAAGACGAAGTACGAGGCGGTGAACATCCTGCGGGAGTGGGAGGTGCCCTGCGCCCCGGTGATGAGTATGAAGGAGATCGCCTACGACGAGGACCTGCGCAGGAGCGGCACGGTCGTCGAGGTCGAGCAGAAGGGCCGCGGCACGTATCTGACGGTCGGCAGCCCGGTGAAGTTCTCCTCCTTCAAGCCGGAGGTCGTCGGCGCCCCGCTGCTGGGCGAGCACAGCTCCGAGGTCCTGGTGGAGCTGGGCTACGACGAGGAGACCATCGGCCGGCTCAAGGAGAGCGGGGTCATCGTCTGAGTGACGCGCTGAAGGGGCCGTGACCTCGTCGGTCACGGCCCCTTCGGTGTGGTCCGGGGTTCAGACCGAAGCCTCGGCCCGGCGCCGCATCAGCTCCCGCTCCCGCTCGCGCCGCGCGGTGACGTCCCTGATGACCGCGCCGCAGTACGGGCTGCCGTCGGGGCCCGACAGCAGCACCACGCTGAACTCGATGGACAGCTTGCGGCCGTCCGCCGCCAGCGCGGGCACGTTCAGCAGATCCGCGTCCCCGTACTTGCTGGACCCCCGCTCCATGGCCGCGTCGAAGCCTTCCTGGTGCCGCTTGCGGTGCCTCTCGGGGATGATGACGTCCAGGCTCCGCCCCGCCACGTGGGCCGCCGTGAACCCGAAGATGCGCTCCGCACCCCGGTTCCAGTAGCGGATCAGCCCTTCCCTGTCGGTGATCACTATGCCGTCGGGTGCCTGGTCTGCCATGCCCAGCACCACCGCGGAATCCAGATCTGCCATGTCGCCTCCGAGCCGGGGCCATTTGGGTGACGACAGTATACAGAATACTGTTGTCACGGGCCCTGTGTGGACGGAAATGCAGGTGAAGGGCACTCCGAAAGCTTGGTATTGTTGTCCGTGTCGCCGCCGGGAAAACTCCCGGCAAGGCGGCAGACACCTGGTCCGGGTGGCGGAATGGCAGACGCGCTAGCTTGAGGTGCTAGTGCCCTTTAACGGGCGTGGGGGTTCAAGTCCCCCCTCGGACACACAGCACAGCTGAGACCCCACTTCCCGTGGGGTCTTTCGCGTTACGGCCCCCGGGGCGCCCCATAATTCGGTTGACCCCGCCCGCCCGCCGTGCGCTCAATATCCGACATGGCCGACATCCAGGGCGCGTACGACGAGCTGTTCTCCGCGGTTCCCAACAAGCTGGCGGAACTGCTGGACGAGGGGGACGTCGGCGGGTCCGTCGCCGTCCTCGTGGACGGTGAACCGGTGGTGGACGTCTGGGGCGGCTTCGCCGACGCCGACCGGACGGCCCTCTGGGAGCGGGACACCCTCACCAACGTCTTCTCCACGACCAAGACGATGACGGCTCTGTGCGCGCTGATCCTCGCCGACCGCGGTGAACTCGACCCGGATGCCCCGGTCGCCCGGTACTGGCCGGAGTTCGCCGCGGCGGGCAAGGAGAAGGTGCTGGTACGGCACCTGCTGTCGCACACCGCCGGTCTGCCCCACTGGGAGGGCCCGGTCGAGGAGCTCTACGACTGGCCGGCCGCCACCGCCAGGCTCGCCGCCCAGCCCCCGCTCTGGGAGCCCGGCACTGCGGCCGGCTACCACTCGCTCACCCAGGGCTTCCTGGTCGGCGAGGTCCTGCGCCGGATCACCGGCCGCACCGTCGGCGAGTTCCTGGCCCAGGAGGTGACCGGGCCCCTCGGGGCCGACTTCCACATCGGGCTCTCCGCCGAGCACGATCACCGCGTCGCCCTCACGGTGCCGCCCCCCGGCCGGGACGAGGACTACACCGCGGGCGCCGCCAACCCCGGGCCCGACGCGACACCCGCCACCGGGACCGCCCTGCGCGTCCGGGACGGCAACAGCGTGGCGTGGCGGCGCGCACAGATCCCCGCCGCCAGCGGCTTCGGCAACGCCCGTTCCGTCGCGCTCGTCCAGTCCGTGCTCGCGTGCGAAGGCACGGTCCGGGGCGTATGCCTGCTGTCGGCCGCCGGCGCCGCACGGGCCCGGGAGGAGCAGTTCGCCGGCGAGGACCGGGTGATCGGCATGACACAGCGGTACGGACTGGGCTACGGCCTCTTCGGGAGCACCTTCGGCTGGGGCGGCTGGGGCGGATCCCTCGTCATGATCGACCCCGACGCCCGCATGGTGGTGGCGTACGCGACCGACCAGATGCGCGAACCCGCCCAGGACACCCGCGGGTTGGACCTCGTCATGTCCGCGTACGACGGACTCCAGGGCCTGCCCCGCTGACCGCGAAAACCCCGTGCGCCGACCCGGCCGGCTCCCTACACTCGCCATGACCAGGGACAACGAGTGAGGGGAGTACGGCCATGTGCGTGCGCACAGCTGTCGCCGTTCCCCGGACGTCGTACGACGTGATCCTCGTGTCCTCGACCCTCCGGTGCCCGCTGCGCGGCCGGCACCGGATGCCCGTGACGTCGGTCTGACCGGTCGATCATCGCCGTAGCACGCACTTCTGACGTGCCGTCATGCCGTTGTACGGGCCATCGCGCCGCCCTGTCATCACCTCACCCGAAAGGCCTTGGGCCGTGCGCACCACCCACAACTCCAACCCGCTCGCCGTCGTCCGCAACCTCGGCATCCTCGCCCACGTCGACGCCGGCAAGACCACCGTCACCGAGCGGATCCTGTTCGCCACCGGAACCACCCACAAGCGCGGCGAGGTCCACGACGGCACCACCGTCACCGACTTCGACCCGCAGGAGCGGGACCGCGGGATCACCATCTTCGCGGCGGCCGTGAGCTGCGCGTGGGACGGACACCGCCTCAACCTGATCGACACCCCGGGGCACGTCGACTTCGCCGACGAGGTGGAGCGCTCGCTGCGGGTGCTCGACGGAGCGGTCGCGGTGTTCGACGCCGTCGCGGGCGTGGAGCCGCAGAGCGAGTCGGTGTGGCGGCAGGCGGACCGGCACGGGGTGCCGCGGATCGCGTTCGTCAACAAGCTGGACCGCGCGGGCGCCGACCTCGATGCCGCCGTCGAGTCGATCCGCCGGCGGCTGCATCCGGCGCCGCTGGTCGTGCAGTTGCCCATCGGCAGCGAGGACGGCTTCACCGGCGTGGTCGATCTGATCGGGATGCGTGCGCTGATCTGGGCGGACTCCGGTGAAGCGGCACAGGACGGACCGGTGCCCGCCGCTCTGCGCGAGGAGGCGCTCCGGCGTCGCCGGCTCCTGGAGGAAGCCGTCGCCGAACGCCACCCGGCCGCCCTGGAGGAGTTCTGCGACCGGGAGACCCTGGCGGCCGGCACCCTCACCGCCGCCCTGCGGGACCTCACCCGCAGCGGCGACGGAGTGGTCGTCCTGTGCGGCTCCGCGTATCGCAACCGCGGTATCGAGCCGTTGCTGGACGCCGTGGTGGCGTATCTGCCGTCGCCGCTCGACGTGCCCGCCGTACGCGGTGAGAACGGCGAGGAGAGGCACTGCGACCCGGCGGCGCCCTTCGCGGCCCTGGCGTTCAAGGTGAACGCCACTCCGACGGGACGGCTGACGTACGTACGTGTGTACTCGGGAACGATCGAGAAGGGAGCCACCGTGTGGGACGCGGGCGCAGGCCGCACCGAACGCATCGGACGGATCCTGCGCGTCCAGGCCGACCGGCACGCCCCGCTGGAACGGGCGGTCGCCGGTGACATCGTCGCCGTGGTCGGGCTGAAGTCGGCCCGCGCGGGCTCGACCCTGTGCGCGCCGGACGCCCCGCTCGTGCTCGAACCGCCCGGTGCGGCCGAGCCCGTGGTGTCCGTGGCCGTGGAGGCGGGGCGGTCCGTGGACACCGACCGGTTGGCCACGGCGCTCGCCCGGCTGACCGAGGAGGACCCCTCTCTCGTCGTCCGCACGGACGCCGAGACGGGCCAGACCCTGCTGTCTGGCATGGGCGAACTGCATCTGGAGGTCGCGGTGGAGAAGGTACGGCGTGAGCACGCTCTCGCGCTCAACGTCGGCCGCCCGAGGGTGAGTTATCGCGAGACGGTCGGGCGCGGGGTGTCCGGGCTGGTCCACCGGCACGTCAAACAGGACGGCGGGGCGGGGCAGTTCGCCCATGTCGTACTCGACGTCGAACCGGCCGAGGAGGGTTTCGAGTTCCGCTCGACGGTCGTCGGCGGGCGTGTCCCGCAAGAGTACGTCCGCGCGGTCGAGGCCGGCTGCCGGCACGCCCTGGCCGAGGGCCCCCTCGGCGGGCACCCGGTGACCGGGCTGCGCGTCACCCTCACCGACGGGGCGACCCATGTGAAGGACTCCTCGGAAACGGCGTTCCGTACGGCGGGCCGGTTCGGCCTCCGGGAGGCGCTGCGTGCCTGTGCGATGGTCCTCCTGGAACCGGTCGCCGAGGTCACGGTCACCGTGCCCGAGGAAGCCGTCGGCGCGGTGCTCGGCGACCTCGCCGCCCGCCGCGGCCGGGTCTCGGGCTCGGCCACGCGTGGCGGCTCGGCGACGGTCACGGCGACCGTGCCGCTGGCCGAACTCTTCGGCTATGCGACGAGGTTGCGCAGCCGCACCCAGGGCCGCGGCACGTTCACGGCCCGGCCGACGGGGTATGCGCCGGCTCCGGCCGAGGCGGCGGTCCGGCGGTAGTCGGTCTGCCGCCGCCCATGCCGCCCTGTGCGGCGATCATGGTCGTCGGCAGGTTTCGTACGGCCTTCTCCAGGCCGGGCGCGAGGGCGCCGAGGGTCCTCG
>NZ_JBEXEA010000073.1:0-19526 GCF_040606035.1 Streptomyces sp. NPDC005483 | reverse complement strand
GGCCGCGAGACCCTACCGCTGGACCTACGAAGGCACCCCACTGAAGACAACTTGATCAACACCCCTCCACGAACTTCTGCGGAGCGGCACTAGGTAAGTCATCGGACGGTGGAGGCGGCATGGCCGGGAAGAACGCGGCGAAGCTGCCGCGCACGTCGTACGAGAAGGAACTGCTGCGTCTGCAGACCGAGTTGGTCAAACTGCAGGAGTGGGTGCGGGCGGAGGGCGCCCGGGTGGTCGTGGTCTTCGAGGGGCGGGACGCGGCCGGCAAGGGCGGCACCATCAAGCGGGTCGCCGAGCACCTCAACCCCCGTGTCGCCCGGATCGCGGCGCTGCCCAAGCCGACCGAGCGCGAGCGCACGCAGTGGTACTTCCAGCGCTACGTCGAGCACCTGCCGGCGGCCGGCGAGATCGTGCTGTTCGACCGGTCCTGGTACAACCGGGTCGGCGTCGAGCACGTGATGGGCTTCTGCACGAAGGAGGAGTACCAGCTGTTCCTGCGCCAGTGCCCGATCTTCGAACGGATGCTCGTCGAGGCGGGCATCGTGCTGCGCAAGTACTGGTTCTCGGTGAGCGACACCGAGCAGCAGGAACGCTTCCGCAAGCGTCTGGAGGATCCGCTGCGCCGCTGGAAGCTGTCGCCGATGGACCTGGAGTCGATCACCCACTGGGAGGCGTACTCCCGGGCCAAGGACGAGATGATGGTGCACACCGACATCGCGGAGGCGCCCTGGTTCGTCGTGGAGAGCGACGACAAGCGCCGGGCACGGCTGAACATGATCGCCCACCTGCTGTCCTCCGTGCCCTACCGGGAGGTGCCGCCGCCCGTGCTGGAGCTGCCCGAGCGGCCGACGTCGACCGGTTACGAGCGGACGCCGCGCGATCTGCAGACCTACGTCCCCGACCACGCGGCGAGCCTCTGAGCAGCCGGTCACCTCGCTCACACCTGCTCGGGCACGATCGCGACCGGGCAGGTGGAGTGGTGCAGCACCCGGTGGGCCACCCGCCCCAGCTGGAGCCCGAAGTGCCGCGGGCGGCGCCTGGCTCCCACGACCAGGAGGTCGGCGTGGTGCGAGGCGGCCACCAGGACCTCGCCGGCGGGGCCCTCGACCGTACGGCGGTCCAGCCCGGCGTCGGCGGACACGCCCCGCAGGGCCGCGTCCAGGGTCTCCACCGCCTGCTCCTCGTGCAGCCGGGCGGGCTCCCCGACCAGCAGCGGATGGTCGGTGCTCTCGTGCGCCGGGCACCGCCAGGCCCGTATCGCCTCCACCGGCACGCCGCGCCGCTCGGCCTCCTCGACGGCGAAGCCCACGGCCGCCTTCTCCCCGACGCCCACGACGATGCGGCGGTGCCGCCCCGACCGGGCCTGGTTGTCGTGGCTGCCCCGGACGACGATCACGGGGCAGTGTGCGTGCCCGGCCACCGTCAGGCTCACGGAACCCAGCAGCGCCTCGGTCACGGCACCGCGGCCCCGGGTGCCCGTCACCAGCAGGGAGGCGTTGCGGCTCTCCTTGACCAGCGCGTACTCGGGCTCCTCGAAGATCACCTCGGAGGTCACCTTCAGGTCGGGGTGCCGGGTGCCGGCGCGCCGGAGGGCGACCCGGACGACGTCCTGCGGCAGCACCCGGGTGGCGGGCGCGCCCAGGTCGTGGGCCAGCGCGGCGCCCTCGTACCGCTCCCACAGGCAGGCGTTCACGATCCGCAGCGACACCCCACGCCCCACGGCCTCGTCGGCAGCCCAGTCGACGGCCCGCAGACTCGGCTCGGAGCCGTCGACACCGACGACGACCGGAAGATCCATCGACGTCGCGCTCATCGCCCCGCTCCCAGGTCGAAGACGATCCGTGCCTTGACCTGGCCGCGCAGCACGTCCTCGATGGACTCGTTGACCGTGTCGAGCGGGCGGGTCTCGGAGATGACCCGGGTACGGCCGGCCGCGTGCAGCTGGAAGACCTCGGCGAGGTCCTGACGGGTGCCGACGATGGAGCCGATGACACTCGTCCCGTTCAGGACGGTGTCGAAGATCGGGACCTGGATCGTGCCGTGCGCGGGCAGGGCGACCATGACGAGCTTGCCGCCGCGCCGCAGCCCGGAGTTGACGGCGGCGAAGGCGTCCTCGTTCACCGCCAGGGCGATCGCCGCGTGCGCGCCACCGTACCGCTTGAGGACCTGGCCGACGTCGTCCTTGCGGGCGTCGATGACGAGGTCCGCGCCCAGTTCGGCGGCGAGTTCGAGTTTCTCGTCGGTGACGTCGATCGCCGCGACCTGGGCTCCGGCGATCTTCGCGTACTGCAGGGCCAGGTGCCCGAGTCCGCCGATCCCGGAGACCGCGACGAGCTGCGCGGGCCGTACGCCGGCGACTTTGAGGGCCTTGTACGTGGTCACGCCGGCGCAGGTCAGCGGTGCGGCGTCGACGGCGGTGATGCCGTGCGGCACCGGCTGGGCGAAGTCGGCCCAGGCCAGCATCTTCTCGGCGTAGCCGCCGTCGCAGCCGTAGCCGGTGTTGACCTGCTGCTCGCACAGCGTCTCCCAGCCGGACAGGCAGTGCTCGCACCGCCCGCAGGCCTTGCCCAGCCAGGGCACGGCGACCCGCTGTCCCACAGACAGGTGGGTGACGCCGTCGCCGAGCTTCTCGACCAGGCCCACGCCCTCGTGGCCGGGCACGAACGGCGGAGTCGGCTTGACCGGCCAGTCGCCGCGGGCGGCATGGATGTCGGTGTGGCACAGCCCGGACGCCTCGACGCGGACGCGGACCTGGCCGGGGCCCGGTTCGGGATCGGGCCGCTCCTCGATGACCAGGGGCTCACCGAACGCTCGTACGACCGCTGCCTTCATGGTTGCTGCTCCTCAGGGATGGGGGACCACGGCGACGGGCGCGGTGGAGTGGTGCAGGACGGCGTGGGTGACGGAGCCGATGTGGGCGCCGAACGAGCTGCGGCGGACACGCCGGCCCACCACGACCAGCGAGGCCTCGCGGGAGGCCTCGGCCAGGTGGTGGCCGGGGGTGCCGTAGGAGGACTGCTCGCTGACCTCGACGTCCGGGAACTTCTTGCGCCACGGGTCCAGGACCTCGGTCAGGGTGGTGGTCTCGCGCCGGGCCAGTTCGGCGTGGAGTTCGAGGTCCACGGAGAGGCCGTAGGCGTAGTACGGGGGTGGATTCCAGCCGTGGACGACCCGCAGGGGCGCACCGCGGCGGACGGCGGCGGCGAACGCGAAGGCGATCAGCTCCTCGTCCGGGCTCTCGATGTCGAGACCGAGGACGACGGGCCGGAACGTGGTCGCGGCGGACGGGATGCCCGCCGGGTCCATCTCGTGTTCGTCGGCGGCCGATTCCCCGGCCCGGACCAGCACGACCGGCCGTTCGGCGTGCGCGACGACCGCCAGGCCCACGGAGCCGACGACGAATCCGCCGATCCCGCTCAGTCCGCGCGAGCCGAGTACCAGCAGCTCGGCGTCCTTCGCCGCGCTCACCAACTCGTCGGCGGGCCGGCCGGTCAGCTGCTCGGTGGTCACGTCGAGGCCGGGGTGGCGCAACCGGAGCCCTTCGGAGGTCTCCCGGGGAATCCGCTCGGTCCAGTGCTGGTGGGTCTCGGCGCCGAGCAGTGGTGCCTGGGCCATGGGGGCGGGCACCGGCTCCCAGACCTGGACCAGCTTCAGCGGCAGACCGAGCAGCGCTGCCTCACGGGCCGCCCACTCGGCCGCGGCGCGGCTCTCGGACGAGCCGTCGAGGCCGACGGTGACGGTGCGGGTCATGTTCTCCACCTCCTGAATCGGGGTTTCCCGATTCGAGCGTCGTCTTCGGATGAGGTCCCGGGCAGGGGCCGCATGTCCCTGCCCGGGGCCGACCGGCCCGGACCGGTCTTCGGTGCGGCGGACCCGCGCCGGGGTGGGGCCCGCCGCGCCTCCCGCGGTCAGCGGAGCCAGCGGAGCCAGCGGCTGCGACGAACCAGCGGGAGCTTGGCCCAGAGCTTGCCGAGACCGAGGGTGTCTCCGGCCGACGCGGCGGCCAGGGCGATCAGGACGACGGCGTAGACGAGGTGGTAGTCCGCGAAGGGGTTCGTCGACATGCTCGGCGAACCGTCGGAGAGGTGCTGGGCGGGCGGCCACTCGGCGACCCACATCAGCGCCATCATCACGGTGCCCGCGACGGCTGCGAACCGCAGTGCCACGCCGGCCGTCAGCGCGACGCCGATGCCGAGCAGACCGAGCATGAACAGCCAGTCGGCCCAGGAGTCTCCGGCCCAGGAGTGGAAGGTGGACTCCATCGGCCCGGCGGCCACCCCGCCGAGGAAGCCCTTGGTGGGCGAGCCGCCGTCGATCCAGCCCTTGCCGGAACCGGTGGCGTAGCCGAGGCCGAAGGTCTTGTCGAGGAAGGCCCACAGGAAGACGAACCCGGTGAGCAGGCGCAGGGACGCGAACACGTAGGCCTGCGCGGTGTCCGTGCCGATACGGGCCGACACGGCGGTCTCGGATGCGGAAGCGGTCCGGCGCCTGCGGAAGGACGGCAGGTGGAAGCCCGGGCTCCGGTGAGGGTGCTCGTGCACGGCCATGGTGGTGATCCCTTCGGGGGGGCTGTCCGGTTGGTTCCTGACGCCGCTTACTCTCGTCTCGCGGGGCCGCCACCGCCGGGTGCCGAAGGACCGCCGCCGTTGGGCTGAACGGCCCTGTTTTCAGGGACCGTTGGGGTGCACGCTCGGTCTCCTCGATCCAGGACTCGCGGTCACCGCCGGGGCCGGTGGATCCTGAGGCCCGACGGAGGAAGGTGGTTCATGAGGCAGCACACAGGCACTGCGGGATGGCGGCGCCTGGTGCCCGGGGCAGCCGCGCTCCTCGGCTACCGGCGCGCCTGGCTGAGGGGCGACCTGCTGGCCGGCGTCACCGTGGCCGCCTATCTGGTGCCGCAGGTCATGGCGTACGCGGGCGTGGCGGGGCTCCCGCCGGTGACCGGACTGTGGGCGATCCTGCCCGCCCTCGGTCTGTACTCCCTGTTCGGGTCCTCACGCCTGCTCTCGGTCGGCCCCGAGTCCACGACCGCGCTGATGACGGCCACCGTGGTCGGTCCGATCGCCGCCGGTGACCCGGGGCGCTACGCCACGGTGGCGGCCACCCTCGCGGTCACCGTCGGACTCCTGTGCCTGGTGGCGCGCGTGGTGCGCCTGGGCTTCCTCGCGGACCTGCTCTCCCGCCCCGTCCTGATCGGCTACCTGAGCGGCGTGGCACTGATCATGATGGTGGATCAGCTGCCCAAGCTCACCGGGGTGCGGACGACCGGCTCGGAGTTCTTCCCCCAACTGTGGTCGTTCCTCAGCCACATGGCCGATGCCCACGTGGCGACCGTGGTCCTGTCCGCCGCCGTGCTCGCGTTCCTCTTCACGGTGCCGAGACGGGTCCCGGGCCCCCTGGCCGCCTTCGTCCTCGGCACCGCCGCCGTGGTCGTGTTCGATCTCGACGACCGGTACGGCATCAAGGTGATCGGCGAGATCCCGTCCGGTCTGCCGAGCCTGGCGTGGCCGGACCTGAGCGAGCTGCCGCGTCTGGTCCTGCCCGCCCTCGGCGTACTCATCGTCGCGTACACCGACTTCATCCTCACCGCGCGGGCGTTCCACGCCGAGGGTCCGGCGCTCGACGCCAACCAGGAGTTCCTGGCGCTGGGCGCGGCCAACCTCGGCGCGGGCGTCCTGCACGGCTTCCCGGTCAGCAGCAGCGCCAGCCGCACCGCGCTCGCCTCCTCGGCGGGCGCCCGCAGCCAGGGGTACTCGCTGGTCGCCGGGGCCGTGGTCCTCGCCGTCCTGCTCTTCCTCAGCCCGCTGCTCTCCCGTACGCCCTCCGCGGTGCTCGGCGCGCTCGTCGTCTACGCCGCCGTCCGCATGATCGACCTCGCGGGCTTCCGCCGCCTCGCCGCCTTCCGCCGCCGCGAACTGCTGCTCGCGCTCGGCTGCCTGGCCGGCGTGCTCGCACTCGACATCCTGTACGGCGTGCTCGTCGCCGTCGGCCTGTCGGTGGCCGAGCTGCTGAGCCGGGTGGCCCGTCCGCACGACGCGATCGAGGGCGTGGTGCCGGGAGTGGCCGGCATGCACGACGTCGACGACTACCCGACCGCCCGCACGATCCCCGGCCTGCTCGTCTACCGCTACGACTCCCCGCTCTTCTTCGCCAACGCCGAGGACTTCCACCGCCGCGCGCTGGCCGCCGTCGACAAACAGACCCAGCCCGTACGGTGGTTCGTCCTCAACACCGAGGCCAATGTCGAGGTCGACATCACGGCGCTGGACGCGATGGACGAACTGCGCCGTGAACTCGGCACCCGGGGAGTGGTGTTCGCCCTCGCCCGCGTGAAGCAGGACCTCCTGGACGACCTCGAGGCGTACGGTCTCGCGGACTCCGTGGGGCCGGAGCTGATCTTCCCGACCCTGCCGACGGCAGTGGCCGCCTACCGTCGCCAGTTCGAGGAGCTCTAGGCCGAGGCGCTGTTCGCGTTCGTACGGCCGGTCGCCGGTACCTCAGCCCGTCACCCGATCGCCCGCTTCCCCCTTTCAGTAGGCGACCAAGCCCTGCGCGCGGAACTGCTCCCGTACCCGCTCGACCGATTCCGGTGCCGGGGCGGGTGTGTCGCTCAGCGGGAACGGGAGGCCCAGGGCCTCGTACTTCGCCGCGCCGAGCTTGTGGAACGGAAGGACGTCGACGCGGTCGACCGAGTCGAGTCCGGCGACGAAGCGGGCCAGGCCCTCGACGGCGTCCGCGTGGTCCGTCCAGCCGGGCACCAGGACGTACCGGATCCACATCCGGACGCCGAGGCGGTCGAGGCGGGTCGCGAAGTTCAGGGTGGGGCCGAGCTCGCCGCCCGTGAGCCGCCGGTAGGTCCTGATGTCGAAGGACTTGATGTCCAGCAGCACCAGGTCGGTGTCGGCGAGGAGTTCGTCGCCGGCGCGGGCCCCCAGGAATCCGGAGGTGTCGAGGGCGGTGTGCAGCCCGGCCCGCTTGCAGCGGCGCAGGATCTCGCCGGTGAAGGCGGTCTGGAGCAGCGGCTCGCCGCCCGTGATCGTCACCCCGCCACCGGCCGTGGTGATGAAGGCCCGGTACTTCTCGATCTCCGCCATCACCTCGTCGACCGTCGCGGTCCGTCCGTCGCGCATGTGCCAGGTGTCCGGGTTGGCGCAGTACAGGCAGCGCAGCGGGCAGCCGGAGACGAAGAGGACGAACCGGGTTCCGGGCCCGTCCACGCCGGTGGACAGGTCCCAGGAATGGATCCGGCCGACGGACGGCACCGTGCTCACAACGATCCGTGGAAGGTGCGGCTGATCACGTCGCGTTGCTGCTCCCGCGTCAGGCGGGTGAAGTTGACCGCGTACCCTGAGACGCGGATGGTCAGGTCCGGATACTTCTCCGGGTGTTCCATGGCGTCTTCCAGCGTGGCGCGGTCCAGGACGTTGACGTTCATGTGGAAGCCGCCCGCGGCCGTGTACGCGTCGAGGATGCCGACCAGGTGTCCGGCCCGCTCCCCCGGGCTGTGCCCCAGCCCCTCGGGCGTGATCGTCGTCGTCAACGAGATGCCGTCCCTGGCCTGTTCGTACGGCAGCTTGGCCACCGACAGCGCGGAGGCGGCCACCCCGTGCCGGTCCCGTCCGTTCATCGGGTTGGCGCCGGGGGCGAAGGGGGCTCCGGCGCGGCGACCGTCCGGGGTGTTGCCGGTGTGCTTGCCGTAGACGACGTTCGAGGTGATGGTGAGCACCGACTGGGTGTGCTCGGCGTCCCGGTGGGCGGGGTGCCTGCGCACCTTGGCCATGAAGGACTCCACCAGGCCGACGGCGATGCTGTCGGCGCGGTCGTCGTTGTTGCCGTACGCCGGGAAGTCGCCCTCGGTGCGGAAGTCGACGGCGAGTCCGGTGGCGTCCCGGAACACCTTCACGCGGGCGTACTTGACGGCGGACAGGCTGTCCGCCGCGACCGAGAGGCCGGCGATGCCGCACGCCATGAAGCGGTGCACGGGGTGGTCGTGCAGGGCCATCTCGATGCGCTCGTAGGCGTATTTGTCGTGCATGTAGTGGATGACGTTGAGCGCGTCGACATACGTCCGCGCCAGCCAGTCCAGGACGCCGTCGTACGCCGCCGACAGCTCTTCGTAGTCCAGATACTCGCCCGTCAGTGGAGGCGCCGCCGGTGCGATCTGCTCGCCGGTCATCTCGTCCCGGCCGCCGTTGACGGCGTACAGCAGCGCCTTGGCGAGGTTGACCCGTGCGCCGAAGAACTGCATCTGCTTGCCGACCGCCATCGCGGACACGCAGCAGGCGATCGCGGTGTCGTCGCCGGTGCGGGGGCGCAGCAGGTCGTCGGACTCGTACTGGACGGCGCTGGTGTCGACGGAGACCTGGGCGCAGAACTCCTTGAATGCGGCGGGCAGTCGGGGCGACCACAGCACGGTCAGGTTGGGTTCCGGGGCCGGGCCGAGGTTGTACAGGGTCTGCAGGAAGCGGAAGGAGGTCCGGGTGACGAGGGTCCGCCCGTCGGCGCCCATGCCTCCGATGGACTCCGTGACCCAGGTCGGGTCGCCGGAGAACAGGGCGTCGTACTCGGGGGTGCGCAGGAACCGTACGATCCGCAGTTTGATCACGAAGTCGTCGATCAGTTCCTGGGCGCGGGTCTCGTCGATCAGTCCCTGATCCAGGTCCCGTCGGAGGTAGCAGTCGAGGAAGGTCGAGGTGCGGCCCAGCGACATCGCGGCGCCGTTCTGCTCCTTCACGGCGGCGAGATAGCCGAGGTAGAGCCACTGCACCGCCTCGTGGGCGGTGGCCGCGGGACGGGAGACGTCGCAGTCGTAGCTCGCCGCCATTAGGTTCAGCTCGTCCAACGCCCTTATCTGTTCGGCGAGTTCCTCCCGGTCGCGGATGACGTCCGCGGTGGAGGGGCGGGTGTCGAGCTGGGCCCGCTCGGCCTTCTTGGCCTCGATCAGCCGGTCCGTTCCGTACAGCGCGACCCGCCGGTAGTCGCCGATGATCCGGCCCCGGCCGTAGGCGTCGGGCAGCCCGGTGATGATGCCGGCCCTGCGGGCGGCCTTCATCTCGGGGGTGTAGGCGTCGAAGACGCCGTCGTTGTGGGTCTTGCGGTAGGTACCGAAGACGCGCGTCACGAACGGGTCGGACTCGTAGCCGTACGCCTTCAGCCCGTTCTCGACCATCCGCAGCCCGCCGTTCGGCATGATCGCGCGCCTGAGCGGGGCGTCGGTCTGCAGGCCCACGATCAGTTCACGGTCCCAGTCGATGTAGCCGGGCGCGTGGGAGGTGATCGTGGAGGGAGTGGCGGTGTCGACGTCGAGGATTCCCCTGCGGCGTTCCTCGGGGAACAGGGCGCTGACCTTCCTCCAGACGGAGCGGGTGCGCTCCGTGGGTCCGGTCAGGAAGGACGCGTCGCCTTCGTACGGCGTGTAGTTGGCCTGCACGAAGTCGCGCACGTCGATGTGCGTGCGCCAGCGGGTCCCGGTGAACCCACGCCAGGCACCGTCTGCTCGGATGCCTGGTGTCACGGTGGCGGTCATCGCCGTTCCTCTCTCGTACTCCTGCCTGCGCGCGTCTCAGCGACGCGCCAGTGCCCGTCGGGGCTGCTCAGCGGGCGCGGTCCTGCTCTCCGTGGACCGGCGACGCTGCTGCGTCCTGAGGACCAGCACGTCGAGGGCGGCACTCACGACGAACGTGATCGCGGTGAAGATCACCAGCAGGACGGCGAACAGCCGCCAGAAGTCGGGTGTCAGCGAGGTGCCCACGAAGCTCACCTCCTCCGTCGGTCGAGGTCTTCTCACGTCTTCATGCAACAGCCTGCGCGGTGGTGCCACAGCGTGCCGAAGGTCGTCACGGCGGAGCCGAGTGGCCCGGCCGATGGACCGAGTGGCCCATGGGCCGGCACCCGCGAGGCGCACAGGCTGGCACTGGTAGTTCGCAGACCTGTCGGGAGGCACGCCATGATCACCACCCCCACGCCCAGCTTGCTGCGCGCCCTGCCGGCCGAGCACCGGAACCGGCTCATGCGCGTCGCCCGTGAGGTGTCGATCCCGCAGGGGACGCGACTGTTCGAGGAAGGCGGCGCGGCCGACCGGTTCTGGATCATCCGCACGGGAACCGTCGAGCTCGACATGCACGTACCCGGTCGTCGCCCGGCTGTCATCGAGAGCCTGCGGCACAACGAACTGGTCGGCTGGTCCTGGCTGTTCGTCCCGCACGCCTATCACCTGGGAGCCGAGGCGACGACGCCGGTGCGGGCGTACGAGTTCGACGCGACGGCCGTCCGCCTGATGTGCCAGGAGGACCCGGCCCTGGGCAGCGCCGTGGCCCAGTGGGTCGGTGACGTGCTCGCCCACCGACTCCGCTCCGCCCGGATCCGCCTGCTGGACCTCTACGCGCCGTACGGCTCCGGCAGCTACATCTGAACGCGAGGAGTGATCATGCACGGCACCCCGCACATCGTCAGCGACGTCATGACCCACACGGTCGCCGCTGTCGGCCGCAAGGCGACCTTCAAGGAGATCGTGCAGCTGATACAGGACCGGAAGGTCAGCGCCCTGCCCGTCGTCGAGGGCGAGGGCCGGGTCGTCGGCGTCGTCTCCGAGGCCGATCTGCTGCCCAAGGAGGAGTTCCGCGACAGCGACCCCGACCGGTACACCCAGCTGCGCCGCCTCTCCGACCTGGCGAAGGCCGGCGCGGTCACCGCGGAGGAGCTGATGACCTCACCGGCGCTCACCACCCGCCCGGACTCGACCCTCGCCCAGGCCGCCCGCACCATGGCGCACGCCAGGGTCAAGCGGCTGCCGGTGGTGGACGAACGGGGCCTCCTGGAGGGCATCGTCAGCAGGGCCGACCTGCTCAAGGTGTTCCTGCGCGGCGACGAGGAGATCGCCGAGGAGGTCCGCCGCGAAGTGGCGTCCTACCTCTTCCCCGCCCCTGCGTCGGCGATCCGCGTCGACGTGCACGACGGAGTCGTGACGCTCTCCGGCCGGGTCCGCGACACCTCTTTGATCCCCGTGGCCGCCCGCCTGGTACGTGCCGTCGAGGGTGTGGTGGACGTGGACTTCGACCTGGACGAGCCAGGGAACTCTGGCAGCGCGTCGGACATGAGGGCCGCGCGGCCCGGAGGCGCGGGAGCCGGCCGTTCGACGTCGGATGCTCGGTGATCCGGCGGCACGGCCTGGTACCGCTCGGCGGCGACCAGCCGCTTCACGAAAGGTGTCGGCCTCCCGCGGCCTCGTGAACACCGGTTGGGAGCCGCTGGGGGTGCGTCTCGAAGCCGAGGAGGGCCGGTCGGCCCTAGTACAACCGGCCCCGGCGCGTAATGATCGTTGTCACGGACAGCCGCAGTCCGTCCGCCACCGGGAACAAGGGGCCGTCATGACCGGGACACGCACCTTCACGGAGCAGAATCCGATCCGTGTCTTCCTGCTCGACGACCACGAGGTCGTACGACGGGGTATCACCGACCTGCTCGACGCCGAACCCGACATCACGGTGGTCGGCGACGCGGACACCGTCGCGCACGCCCTGGTCCGGGGCCCGGCGCTGCGCCCGGACGTCGCCGTGCTCGACGTACGTCTCCCGGACGGCGACGGCATCACCGTCTGCCGTGAGCTGCGCAGTCAGATGCCCGAGCTGGCCTGTCTGATGCTGACCTCGTTCGATGAGGAAGAGGCGTTGCTGGACGCCATCATGGCCGGTGCTTCGGGCTACGTCCTGAAGCAGATCCGGGGCTCCGACCTGGTCTCGGCGGTCCGCACGGTCGCGTCCGGCCAGTCCCTGCTGGACCCCGCGACCACGGCCCGCCTGATGCGCTCGCTGCGCGCCGATCCCTCCGAGGCTCCGACCGTCGCACCCGAACTGGCGAGCCTGTCACCCCGTGAGCGGGACATCCTCGCGCTGATCGGCGACGGCCTGACGAACCGGGAGATCGGCAAGAAGCTCTACCTGTCGGAGAAGACCGTCAAGAACCACATCTCCCGCCTGCTGGCCAAGCTCGGGGTGCAGCGCCGTGTCCAGGCCGCCGTCCTGGCTTCCCAGCTCGAACAGCCGGAGGCCGGCGACCGCCCCGCCAGGTGAGCTCCGGCTGGGCCGTCCGGAGCCCGCCAGGGCCGTACGGCCCCTGCCTCGCCCCGTGCGCCGGACGCCACGCTGGTCCGGTCACAGCGAAACCCGACGCCGCCTTCGGCGTAGGGCGGGGAGGAGGCTCCGATGCGTTCCGCAGTCCTCGACGGCACGACCTTGGAGGCGCTGGTCTCGGCGGCCGTGGCCGCCCCGTCGATCCACAACACCCAGCCCTGGCGTTTCCGCCTGGACCCGGACACCCTCACCGTGGAGATCCGCGCGGCCACAGACCGCGCCGTGCGCCACATCGATCCGGTGGGCCGGGCCCTGCACGTGTCCGTGGGGTGCGCGGTCCTGAACCTGCGGATCGCGGTCGAGCACTTCGGCTGGGAACCGGTGACCCGGTTGCTCCCGCGTCCCGACCAGCCGGACCTGCTCGCCACCGTACGACTGGGCGGCATCGCCAAGCCGTGCTCGTACGCCTCCCTGTACGACTCCGTGTGGCGCCGGCACACCAGCCGCTTCCCCTTCTCGGAACGACCGCTGCCCACCGCCGTGCTCACCGAACTCGCTGAGGCGGCACACGCGGAAGGGGCCCGGCTGCACCACCTCTCGCCGCTCCGGACCGGCCGCGTGCTGCACCTCGCCAGGGAGGCGGAGCACCGCAACACCGCCGACTCGGACAGGGCGGAGGAAAGCCGCCGTTGGGTACGGGAGGCGGACGGCTCCGGCCTCGGCATGCCGGCCGAGACGCTCGGCCCCCAGGACTTCCTGGGACGCGTCCCGATGCGCGACTTCGGCGCCCACCGCCACGCGGGGGTGCTCGCTGTACCCTTCGAGAAACGGCCGACGATCGTCGTACTGACCACCGCCCACGACCGCCGTACCGACTGGCTCCGCGCAGGCCAGGCCCTCGAAAGGGTCCTGCTCCTCGCCACCGCGCACGGAGTCCGCGCATCGCTCCTGCACCAGGCCTTGGAGTGGCCTGACCTACGCGAACGGCTCGTCTCGTCGGCGGACGCCCGTCCGCACCATGCCCAGATGGTGATCCGCCTCGGCTACGGCCCCGGAGGACCGGCCTCGCCTCGTAGTGACGGGCTCGGCCGCATGCCGCTATGAGGTACCAGGAGATGCGCAGCCATCTGGGGTCACCCACGGCTCCGGGCCCGCGCCCACGAGCTCCGGGGCGCGTTCACCCGCCGTTCGAGCGGTACGTCGGCGCCGACCCCTTCCGACGATCCCGGCACGCAGAGCCGCCCCGCCGGCACCATCACGGCACTCCCAGTTCGAACAGGGCGTAGCCCGCGTACGACCCGGAGGCCAGGGCCGCTATGCCGAGCAGGGTGAACTGGCAGGCCGGGCCGAGGCGGCGCAGGGCCAGGGCCGGCGGGATGAACAGGGGGAACAGAGGGAGCAGATAGCGCGAGACGTTGCCGAAGATCTGCTGGCTGCCCAGGACGAGGACGAGGGTGAGGAGGGTGTAGACGGTCAGGACGGCCGGGGGACGGATCCGGATCAGCAGCGGGAGCAGGAGGATGACGAGCAGGACGACCCCGACGCCGATCATGTCCGCGAAGGGCCAGGGGAAGAGATAGTCGGAGCGGCCCACCGGGACCGACGTGAGGACGTCCAAGGTCTGTCGGCCGAAGTCCCACTCGTGGGCCCAGGCACCTGACTGGAGCCGGAAGTAGCCGGCGTAGTCACCCATCCGGTGGCCGACCCAGCCGAGGTAGCCGAGCAGTCCCAGCGGGGCGAGGGCCATCGCGGCGAGCGGACGCCGCAGTCCGTCCTGGCGGCGGCGGAGCGCGAGCAGGGCGGCGACGAGAACGGCGGCGATCAGCGCCGCGGCGGTGGGCCGGTTGAGCCCGGCGGCGCAGGCAAGGAGACCGGCGGTGAGCCATCGTCGGCGCAGGACGGCATGGCAGGTCCAGACGGCCAGGGCGACGTAGAGGGAGTCGGAGTAGAGCGCCCACTCCACGCCGGAACCGGGCCAGATGGCCCAGAGTCCGGCCGCGGCCAGCCCGGCCCGTCGGCCGCCGAACCGCTCGGTCACCGCGTAGATCCCCAGCGCGGCGGCGAAGGAGGCGACGACGGAGACCAGCATGCCGGCGCCGTACGAGCCGAGCCCGGTGAGCTCGGAGACCAGCCGCGTCAGTGCCGGATAGAGCGGGAAGAACGCCGCCGAGTTCCCTTCGAGCGTGATCAGGCCGGTGGCTCCGGGAACGGGCACGAGTTCGGGGTGGTATCCGTGCTCGGCGATCTGCCGGTACCACCAGCCGTCCCAGGTGGCCAGCACGTCCCAGGGGTGGGCGCCGCCGCCGAAGCGCGGGTTCTTCTTCTGGTAGTCGCCCGTGGAGTGCAGCAGGTACATGAAGGCGGCGAAGCCGATCAGCTTCAGCGTGCCGTACATGAGCAGGACGGGCCCGTGGTGGGCGGCCGTGCGGCGCATCCGGTGCGGGCGACCGTACGTGGAAGGCCGGTCGGGGACGGGCGGTTGCGAGAGTCGCGCGTTCCAGGTGCGCGTCCGCTGGGTGGTCGTACGGGTGACGGTCTTGTTCATGCGCGGAAGACCCACATCCGGAACAGCAGGAAACGCAGCAGCGTCGCGGCCAGGTTGGCGGTGACGAGGAGGAGGAGTTCGGTGTGGTGCGTGGCCGTGGGCGCCTCGTGGTGCAGAACGGCGAGGGACCCGGCGGTGAGTGCCAGTCCGAGAAGGAACACCACCAGCCCTCTCCCCTGGTGTCGCACAGCATGGTTGCGGCCACCCAGTCCGAAGGTGAGGCGCCGGTTGGCCGCCGTGTTGGCGACGGCGCAGACCAGCAGGGCGAGGGCGTTCGCCGTCTGCGGTCCGGTCAACGGGCGTAACGCCATGTACAGCAGCAGGTTTCCGAGGGTGCTGACCGCTCCTACGGCGGCGAAGCGCACGAGTTGGCGAGCCGGTCCGTCCGTCGTGTCGGCCGCACCGCGCCCGAGTACGGCGGCGGGCCGGAAGGTACCGCGCCGGAGCGCTCCGCCGATCCTGGCGATGCCGCGCAGATCGGCCAGTGCTGTGGCGAGAATGTCCACCCGGCTGTCGGGGTCGTCGACCCAGTCGACCGGCACCTCGTGAATGCGCAGCCCGGCCCGCTCGGCGATGACCAGCAGTTCGGTGTCGAAGAACCACCCGGAGTCCTGCACCAGGGGCAGCAGCCGTTCGGCCACGTCACGGCGCACGGCCTTGAATCCGCACTGGGCGTCGGAGAAGCCCACGGCCAGGGTGGAGCGCAGCAGGGCGTTGTAGCACCGGGAGGTGATCTCCCTCTTGGGGCCGCGCACCACCCGGGACCCCGGGGCCAGTCGGGTGCCGATCGCTATGTCGGAGTGTCCGGAGATGAGCGGGGCGACGAGCGGCAGCAGTGCCGTCAGGTCGGTGGACAGGTCCACGTCCATGTACGCGAGGACGGGCGCCTGCGAGTGCGACCATGCGTGACTCAGCGCCCGGCCCCGGCCCTTGTCGGCCAGTCTCAGCGACACGACCTCGGGGAACTCGTCCGCCAGCCGGGCTGCCGTCTGCGGGGTGCGGTCGGTGCTGGCGTTGTCGGCGACGGTGATCCGGAAGGGGTAGGGGAACGTCTCCCGCAGATGCGCGTGGAGCCGCCGCACGCTCGGTTCCAGATCCGCCTCCTCGTTGAAGACCGGGACGACCACGTCCAGAACCGGCTCCGGATGGTGCGTCGGCACCGGTGCGCGGCGCGGGAGACGGCTCTCTTCCCGCACGTGAAGTGGCCCGGCTTTTCTCATGGTTGATCCTCTTTTGCGCGCTTGGTCAGGGCAGGCTGAAGACACTCGGGACGAAGGGGGTGTGCGGGAGGGTTACGGCGTGACGAACGAGGTCGAGATCGAGGGGGACTCGCTGCGCCACGTCGCCGTCCCCGTGGGTGGGGGCGAGGTCGAGCGTGAGGTGGGCGGCGGCGAGGTCGAGGAGGACGTCGCGCCGGCCGTGCTCCCCGTCGTGGCCGGCGCCGTGGCCGGCCCCGTAGTGACGGCGTTGCTGTTCGTGCGCTCCGGGAGGCCGGTCGTGGCCGAGGAGGATGGCACGCTCGGAGAGTTGTCGGGCGTGCCGGGCGGTGAGGACGTCCACGGTGTCGTGGTGACGGTGGGAAGCGGGGCATGATCCGCGGGTTCCACCTGGGACGGCCCTCCGGGCAGCAGGAACAGCCCGAGGCAGAGACCGGCGACGGCGAGCACGGAACCGGCGGCCCTGCGTGCGGCCCGGACGCGGCGGCGGTGGCGCACCCCGCTCTCAAGCCGCTCCCGGTGCTTCGGCTCGAAGGGGGTGGGCTCGTTCGCGCCCCGCATCATCCGTGCCAGTTCCCGCTCGAAGTGATCCATGGGGCCCTCCTTCACTGGACCGGCTCGATGACGTCGGCCAGGAGCAGGCGCAGTCGCGCCACTCCCCGTGCGGCATGGGACCGGGCCGTCCCCACCGGGCATCCGAGCACCTCCGCCACCTGCCCCTCGGGCAGGTCCTGGTAGTAGCGCAACACCACCGCCACGCGTTGCTTCGGAGGCAGTTGGGCCAGTGCGGCCTCCAGCCGGGACCGCTCCGCCACGTCCGTGGAGACATCCCCCGCCATCGCCGTCTCCGGCAGCTGCTCGACGGGGCGTTCTCCCCACCAGCGCCTTTGGCCCGAACGGGCCGCGGCACGCACCATCACTTTGCGGACATAGGGCTCCGGCGCCTCGTCGGCGACCTTGGGCCAGACGAACCACAGCTTGACCAGGGACTCCTGCACGAGATCCTCGGCCCGGTGGCGGTCGCCGCCGACGAGCAGCCGGGCGAGGTGGATCAGCGCCGACCAGCGGGCCTCGACGAACGCGTCGAACTCACGGGCCCGACCCTGCTCCATCCGCACTGTCCCTGCTTTCCGTGGTTGCCTACACACGTGAAAAGGCACTGGCCCGCCGTGCACGATGCACTCGCGGTCCGTGATCTGGATCACTTCCCGTACGAGGGATCCCTGACGGGCTCCGGACCACGTCGTGCACGTAGGTGCCGTTGATTGACGGCGTTGCCGATCCGGGTGCTCAGGTTGTCGTGGACCGTGACGTTCTTGACGGCGACCCGGGCGTTCTCGATCCTGCCGCGGGGCCGGTGTACTGCCGCTGGACTCCAACGGTGTCGGCGCCCTTCTTCACGTCGCCGGTCTCGTCGCCCACCAGCACCGCCTCGTCGTCGTGCAGATGCTCCACCACGTAGTCACCCACCTCGTCGCGGACCTGGTCGGCATCCCACTTCGCCCTCCCGAGCAGGTGCTGCATGCCGTCCGGGACCCGTGTGAAGCGTCCCGCTATCCGGCTCATCAGGCCCTCGAACGCCTCCTGTCAGCAGGCAGGGTCTACGCTGTGACCTGCGGCCACCGCATGATCGTTTGTCTTCACGGGAAGTCCATCCCACGTGCGTGACGGAGTAGACCAAGTGGTTTTCCCTCAGCTCAAGTGATTCGACTTCCTGAGCAGTTGGGGGACGAACGTTGATCTCCTCGGTGATCCTCACCTGAGAGAGGCCCATCTCGGCAAAACGCGCGATGATCCCACCCGGGCCGCTGTTTTCTGCTTCGAGAGGGGTCCCGTCGGCGATCTCGACAGGGATGTAAGAGTCGGCAAGCTGCACCGGGGCCTCATTCGCGAGCATTATACGAGCCCGCTTTACCGTGCTGATCTCTTCCGGGGACACACCCAGAATGGCTGCAACCTGCTCAGGTGGAGCGGTCTTGGTGACGGTTCTGGCCGACGCGGGATCCATTTTCAAGCTGTGAATCTCCGAATCGAATGTAATGCGTCCGGCCGCACGCCTGCGGGCTTCGTACGAATAACGCCCGGCAGTATTCCGCTTGACTTCAGGGACGGCGTTCACGATTGTTCCTTTCGATCGAGGCCCGTACCAGGTCGCCTGCCGGGCGTTACTGGATTCGGGATGGCCTCCCTGACCCGCACGGGGCTACGAGCAACCCACACCACGGCCTGTGCTGCCCGGGAACGTCCCGTTGCGGATGAGTTGCTGTGGCTGAGCACGCTGGGTTGCAGGCTGCTATGTACTGGACAGCACCTGCCCGAGTTCCTCCTTGTGACGTTCGACCCAAGCCGCCTCTTCGCCGGGAGCGGGCATGATCAGGCCGGCTTCCATGACGGACGTCGAATCGAGTTCGTTGAGCCCGATCACCACGCTGCGGGGATGCTGGCCCGTGATCGCGGTCCAGGCTTCGGACAGCCGGGTCAAAAGTTCCGCGCGCGCCGCACGATCCCTGCCGGCCCGGATCGCTCCATTGATCACCGACAGTGTGTTGGGCCGTCCGGCGGTGAAGAACTCCGACGGCTCGTATTCACTGAACACGACATGGACGAACCCCCGGGGCGCTCCGGTGACCGAGGTATGCACGGTGGTGATTGCTTCCGCCAGCTCGGTGCGGCGGTCGGTATCGAGCGAGCCGACCGGGACGAGACACTGATAGATCGGCATGAATTCCCTTTCCGTTCTGTCATTGGGTCTGTCATAGGGTTCGATAAGCACTATCCGGTTGGTCCGCCGGATTACGTGGCCAGGGCGGCCGGCACCGGAATGTCCAGGAACCTCAGCAGGTCCGCGAGTTTGGCGTCGAGTTCCAGACCAACTTTGGTGATGTCGGGATTGCCGAAGGTGGCGAATCGAGTGCTGGGTTGTTCGACGGAGAACCAGGCGGCTCCCTGGCGGTCCTCGTGGATGTTGGCGCGCTGTGGGGCGACCAGCACGGCAGGGTCGCGGGTGTACACCCGATGGGCGACCGTGTGGTTGCCCATCAGGTATGTGGTGCAGTTGCCGGTGTCTGCGGCCACGCTCAGTCGTGCCAGGCCCCCGACGCCGGAGCTCCAGTACCGGACGAACCCGTGTGGCGCGTTCTCGGCGGTGGCGGCGAGAACGGTGTCCCAGGTGACCGGCTCAGGCTCCATCTCGCTGAACCGAGCGGTATCGAACGACGGCACGGCACGCTCATAGCTGGTGCGGAGGTCGTCGAAAGACAGCCCCGTGCCGATCGAGAACTGGACGACCTCGTGCATCACCGTGGTGATGGTTCCGGGGATGGTCGTGCTCATCGTGCGCTGTCCTGTTCCAGGCGACGGGAAGTGAAGGACTGGACGCGAGCCGCACGGCCGCAAGACTCGTCGCCGGCGGTGTTGTCAGGCGGCCTTGAGGGTGCCGCCGTCGATGACGTGGTCGGCGCCATGGATGTTGGAGGCGCGCTCCGACAGCAGGAAGGCGACCAGGTCCGCCACCTCCGCAGGTTCGGTCAGGCGCCCCGAGGCGATGCCGACCTGCCCGGGCAGACCCGCCAGAAGATCGTCGTGGCCGACGCCGAAGGCGGCGGCGACCTTGCCGCCGTAACCGTCCGGGTCGGTCCACAGCCGGCTGGCCACGGTGCCCGGGGAGACGGTGTTCACGCGGACACCGCGCGG
>NZ_JBEXEA010000072.1:0-19995 GCF_040606035.1 Streptomyces sp. NPDC005483 | reverse complement strand
ACCTCAAGAAGAGCGCCCCCTCCCTTCTCATAAAACCCCCAACACCCCAGCTCACACCCACCCACCCACACCAACTACCGCACTCTCAATCACAGCGATCACGCAGGTTCAACAGGTCAACAGGTCGCTGGACTGCGATCTCGAGATGGAGACGGAGCAGCTGATCAACGATCTCCTTCACGGGCCCGGCCTAGGGATGCTCAAGGCTCAGTAGGCGGGTGCGCAAGCTGCGCGGCGGCCTCCCGCGTCTCCCTACCGTCTACGCAACCGCGTGCACGTGCCCCCGTGAGATCGTCGTCTCCGCCCCCGCCGGCCCTGACTGCCTGTTTGCGGACCGTAAGCCAGGGCTATCTCGAACTTTGGGCGGGACGCGGCATCAGTGGACGCCGAGAAGCCAGTCGAGGCTGGTTGACGCGCATCGGGTCACAGAGCAGGCAAACGCCTCTCGCGGCAGCGCGGCGCGCGTCACGATCGGCTGCGTGTCCATAGACAAGCGCTGCCCGAAGCAGCTAGGCCGCCACGCCCCGGACCTGTGGCCGGTATGGCTCGTCGCCCCCATCGCGTTGGTCCTCGTCTCAGCACTCGCGTACGGCCTCTATCAAGGTGCAGACGCGCTCCTCACCGCCGAGAACACCGGCAAGGAGCCCGTCAAGGTCCCGGACATCATCAAGACGACGGTCACCGTCCTGCCCCTGGCTGGTGCCGTCCTCGCTGGCCTGTACGCCTACCGCAAGCAGCTCCTCGATGAAGGAGCCTCCCATCGTGCGGACGCCACCCAGCTCGCCGACCGATACACAACGGCGGCCGAGCAGCTCGGCCACGGCCAGCCCGCCGTACGCCTCGCCGGGGTGTACGCGATGGCGCGCTTGGCCGATGACTGGCCCGAGCAGCGTCAGGTGTGCATTGACGTGCTGTGCGCCTACCTCCGGATGCCCTACGAGCCCGACCCGCTGCGGCGGGAGCCGTGAATGGCGAGCGGGAAGTCCGCCTCACGATCATCCGGTCCATTCGTGATCACCTTCAAGACCCCACCGCGCCCACCACCTGGTGCGGGTGCGACTTGGACTTCGCAGGGGCCGTCTTCGACGGCGGCGACTTCATCCGCGCGACGTTCTCCGGCGGCGTGGTTGAGTTCTTCATCGCGACGTTCTCCGACAGCGGAGTCGCCTTCGGCGGTGCGACGTTCTCCGGCGGTACTGTCCACTTCAGCCGCTCGTCATTTTCCGGCAGCACGGTGGCCTTCGATGGAGCGACGTTCTCCGGCGCCACGGTGACCTTCGACGGCGCCACGGTCTCCGGCGGCTCGGTCGAGTTCACGGATGCGCGCATTCATGCCGAAGCTTCCATCAGTTGGGGCCCGTTCTTGGCGATCCCTGTCAATCAGCCCTGACCTTACGAGGCTGTCACGTGCTGAAGGCCGTGCTGGGGGCACTCACTGCGCAGGACGCCGAAGGCGCAGGTTGCCCGAGGTCCGGGCTGCGCAATGATCAAAAAACCTCTGCGATGCCCGGCTGACCTGGCACTTCCTGCGATTGCGCAGCATGCGAGCCTGGTCGGCGTAGGCCATTGCACAGGTGCCGGGCAGCGGCTTCATGGTCGGGCCTGCGCACGGTGGTGGGTGAGGGCCTGCCAGCGCCGCTCAAAGTCCTCAACCTGTTCGGCAAGGTAGGCGGTGGTGACGGGCTTGTTGTGCTGCGCAGTGATCCCCTGGGCTGCGCAGTCCTGCGCAATGGCGTCGAGCGATGGGCTGTCGCTGCGCAAACGTTGCTCGGCCCAGAGGTTGTAGAGCCGGAACGCCAGGAGGTAGCGGCGCAGATTGGAAGGACTGACCGGTTTCCCGCCGCGGCCGTGCATCCCCTTCGTCGCGAGGAAGAGTGACAGCTGCTCGGCCTCCCGCGTCGAGGACTGCGGTTCCCCACCACCTTGCGTCTGGAACTCGGACCACGCGAGGTAGTAACGATCGACCGTCGTGACCTCGGTGGCTGGCTCATCGACATCTTGGGGCGACGCATCGTCGATCTGAGCGTTCACCCGGGGGCCCAGGGTGTCCCGGGCCGCGTGCGCGCCCACGCTGGCGGACATTGCGTCCGTGTCTTGTTCGCGCGGCCGAGGTACATCGGCTGGCTCCCCGGTGGACAACACCGATTCGGAGAACTCGCGCTGCTGGAAAGCCGTGACGAAGGGCTCCAGGTCTTCTCCCGCGATGCGGCGTTCGCCTGGGCCGGTGATGCGGTCCCGTTCGTAGACGTATGCGGCAAGGGCGGCGGCGTCCGGGTAGGACCCGTGTTCCTGGGCGTACGTGATCCAGGCGTTGTAGAAGTAGTCGTTCCAGGACAGCTGGTCGCCTGCTTGGGGTGTCTCGACAGGCTCAGGGTCAGGCAGTGGACTGTAGCGCTGTTTGAGGACCTGGATTAGGGGCTGCAGTTGTTCGTCGGTGAGGGGGGCGCCGGCCGCGGTTGTGATGCCGTGGTCTTGGAGCCAGTACGCGCACTGGGCGGCCGTGGGCTCAGTCTGGAAGTTCGCGATCCATGCCTGGTAGGCCTCGGCGAAGCCCTCTGCCGTCTCCGCGCCCGCCTGGCCCCACACGAGCGAGCGTTCCGGCTCCGCGGGTGAGGTCATGGGCTCGGGGTGCACTGCTCTCCTACTGCCCTGCTCCGTCTCCTGCTCCGCGGCTGCTGTGGCCTCAAGTTCGGGCTCCTGTCCGTGAATCGGGGCGGCCGGCATCCGGTCGACAGTGAAGGTGAACGCGATCGGCGGCTCGTCGATGCCTGCGGCGGCCAGGCCGGCGGGGCCCGCCTCGGCGAGCGGAACGCCGTAGCGGGCCAGGCGGAGCGGCATCAGTGACTCCACCGGCGCCTTGCGTCGCCAGCCGCGGCCGAAGCGGGAGCGGAGGCTGGATTCGTAGACGAGGCGTTCCTGTTCGAGTCGGATGACCTGTTCGTACGAGCGGAGCTCCCACAGCTTCATGCGGCGCCAGAGGAGGAACGTGGGGATCGGTGAGAGGAGCCACCGGGTAAGGCGGACCCCTTCCATGTGTTTGTCGGCCGTGATGTCGGCGATCCGGCCGATTGCATGGCGGGCGGCCTCTACCACGACGACGAAGAGGACCGGGGTGACGGCGTGCATGCCGACGCCCAGCGGGTCGGGCCAGGCCGCCGCGCCGTTGAAGGCGATGGTGGCCGCCGTCAGGAGCCAGGCAGTCTGCCGGAGCAGCGGGAAGGGGATGCGGATCCAGGTCAGGAGGAGGTCCAGGGCGAGGAGAACGCAGATTCCGGCGTCGATGCCGATCGGGAAGACATTCGCGAAGATCCCGAAGCCCTTCTGGATCGCCAGTTCACGGACCGCCGCGTAGGAACCGGCGAAGCCGATCCCGGCGATGATCACAGCTCCTGCAATCACCACACCGATGAGGACCCGCTGTGCTCGGGTCAGCCGAGGTATCTCACGGTTCGTCTCAGCCATGTCCGCTCCATGACGAACTCAAGCGAGTGAGCGTCTGCCACCCCACTTGCACAATGACCCAGTCTCCAAGCGACACTGACCAGGTCACCAGGGGTCTACCTCCCTCACTGATCAAGCAGGTCAAGCAGGGCGGCGACCTAAGCAAGCACCTTCTTGCCCTCACTAGCGTCAGGTCTCTGGCGAGCGCACGGCGGTCCCGGCTGTCGTGCGGCCACGGAGAGGTTCATCTCCCGTCCCACCCTGAAAAGAAGGTGGGCCACCTGGTTTGGTAAGGGACTCAATCATGAGCAGCGCGAAAGAATCAACGGCGGCGCAGTGCGCGCAGTGATGATGCGACTAACACCGGATCAACCGGCTCCTGGCTCGCCCCCTCGTGATCCTCGCGACAGCGTAACCATCCGCACATGAACCTGACCATGGGGTGACCACTCGAATGTAGGCACATACACATACCGGGCTCAGAATGAAGCCGGAGACGGTCGCTATCGACAACGCCTCACTCCGACATTGCTGCGGAGGGGTGTTTTCCGGTCCTTAGATCGATGAGCCCCGGTTGCGGTTGGCGAAGGGGAGCGCTCCATAAAGCGCGGTGAACTCCGCGATCAGCTCCGCCTCGGCCTGACCGGCGGACTGATCGGTCACGGTGCGCCAGGCGACCAGGAGCGTGTCGGAGTCGGCCAGCTGCCAGATGCACGCGCCGCCGCTGTGCCCGGCGTTGCGCCCCTGGCCCTGGCGGCGGTAGGCGTTCAGCCGCCTACTCAACCCTCGGCGGCCAGCGGCCTTGCCGACGTACACCACCGTGGCGCCGGGCACCCAGGCTCTGATCAGGATGGCGGTCGTCGTGGTGGGGTCGTGGCCCTTGCGGTGGCCAGCTGGACTCCGTGCGAGATAGACCGGGGGCTCTGTGGAGGGGCGCAGCACGACGTAAATGCCCTCCCCGGCAGGGACACCGCTGTGCGGGAGGTCGGCGAACGGCACGAAGCCGACAAAGCCGCGCTCGGCCAGTGCCGCGCGGGTCAAGGGCGCGGTGCGGCCCGCTGAGGTGGCGGCGAGGCCGTCCACGGCATGGTTGATTTCGGGTGTCATCATGCTCCTGCTCCCGGAGGGCTGGTTCCCCTCCCCTACGGTGGCGGCCGTGGCCGCTGCGGTGCGGGCCATGGCCGTACGGCGGGCCGCCGTTCGTGCCTGATGGACGGTGCGGTCAGCGATGTGCGCGAGTCGGTCGGAGATCGTCTCGACGGCGCGATGCCAACCCTCCTGGACCTGGTCGCTGGCGTCGGCGGGGGCCTGCGTTTCCAGCGCGATGACTTCGCCCTGAGCGCCTTCCACGGCGCCGGCGCGGATGTGGGCGATGAGGGTGTGTACCTCACCAGGGCTTGCGCCCGTGGCGTCGAGCAGCTCGGTCACCCACTGCTCGGCGTTCGCGGCCGTCTCTGCGCGTACGGCGATCAGCGGTAATGGCCGCCGTGGTGGATGGTGGCTCACGATGTGAATCCCCCTGCTTCGGCGTGCGGTTCGCCGGCTGGTGCGGGCTGCTACCGGAGTTCGACGGAGTAGGAGCCGCCGGTGAACTGCCAGCCGTCGGTGCCTTCGCCGATGTCCTCGACGATGACGTCGTCGATGAAGTGGTCCTCGAACTCGTCGTCGGTCAGTTCGCTGGCGAGCCAGAGTTCCTCGATCGCGTCCCAGTGGCCGCGGCTGGCGTCGATGCGCAGGGGTGCGGCGTCGGCGGTGCCGCGTTCGCGTTCGTCGTCGCCGGTGGTGACGAGGCCGCTGATCTCGTACTGGCCGTGTTTGATGTGGTCGGGGATGGGGTCGGCGGGGACGATGGCGACGTTCTCGTAGGCGGTGTGGATGAGGTCGCGGTAGTTGCGGCGGATGTTGTACTCAGCGTCGGACAGCCAGTTGATGAGGGTCTTGGTTGTCACGTTCAGGCCGGCGTCGGCGAGGGCCTGCTGGCCGCGGTGGGTCGCGGTGAGCTGGGAGAGCTGGGCGTGCCAGTGCTTGGCGCTGTAGGACGAGAGGCGGTGGCGTGCGGTGACTTGGGAGCGCAGCAGGTCGTTGAGGGCGGCGCCGAGGGAGGTGCCGCGTCCGGTGGGGCCGGCCATCAGTCGTCACCTTCGAGGATGGTCTCGCCCGCCTGGACGAACTTGCTCTTGACTTCGCCGAAGCCGGTGCCGATCCGGTAGGTGGACGGCGGGGTGCCGGGTGGGGTCCAGAAGATGGCCTGGTCGACGTTGCGCAGCGCGACGAGGGTGTGGCCTTCCTGGACGGCCTTGAAGGCGACGGTCCAGTGCCGGACGGAGGCCTCGGCGACCATGCTCATGCGCCAGTCCGGCCGCCAGAACGGGGAGCGCTGGGAGGGGCGCTTGGGCCACAGCAGGCGCAGCGCGATGGACAGGCGGGTCTTGTAGGCCTTGTAGGGGTCGCCGCCGATCTGGACGAGTTCGGCGCGTGCCTTGCGGGTGGCCTCGTAGAACGGCTTGAACAGCGACTCGTTGGCTTTCCCGGTCCAGGAGTCGTGGATGGTCGGCATCGCGTCGAGGTGGTGGTCCCTCACCAGCTTCACCAGCTGCTTGATGTGGGGGGTGGTGACCCACGCCCGGCCGTCCTCGTCGGGCCGGTCGGCGATCCGCCCCAGGGGGTGCGGCATGTCGGTGCGCGTCCAGGCGGGGATGTCGATGAGGTAGATGCCGGCCCCGGCCTTGTCGTAGGCGTCGAGGGGGCCGGTGTGCAGGAGCTTGTTCGGGGCGAGCGGGACGGCCGAGCAGGCGGAGGGGAAGCTGCCGTTGCGGTCGATCAGGCACAGCACGCCCTCGCCGAACGCGTCGGGCACGTCGAGCTGGTCGCGGCGCACGCGCCTGCCGTTCGCCCGGATGTGGGGCACGCGGGTGGCGGTGACGTCGGGGTGGACCCAGCGGGGCTCGCCGTCCATGTGCTCGCTGATCAGCGGCCACGGGCCGCTGTCGCGCTCCTCTTTGCGGATGACGCGGATCGGGTGCATCTTCGAGCGGCCGACCGAGTCCTTGAGGATCTTCAGGGCGGGGAAGACGTGGCCCTCGGGCTCGTCCTCCTCATCCTCCGGCGCCAGAGCGTCCTCGTCGTCTTCCTCGTCCTCCACCACGTCGGCCGTCGCCTGCCGGTTGTCCGCCAGCGTCTGGACAGCGGCACCGGCAGCAGCCGACTGCCCGGCGGCTGTGGTGGTGTCGGCAGACTCGGGCGTGCCGTAGGAGCGCAGGGCTGCGGCGAGGCGGTGCCCCTCATGGGTGTCCGGCCACTGCGAGACCGTCGCGGCCGCCTGGAGCAGTGACGGCAGAATCTCCTTCAGGGCCTCGTGGTCGCCGCCCGCGACGGCGGTCCGCCATGCGGCGAGTTCGTGGGTGAGGGCGGCGGGGATCCCCCGGTGTGTGCCGGACGTGTAGGGAAGGGCGGCTTCGGCCAGTTCCAGCGCCGCCCTTCCACCGATAGCCGTCGAGCGGCTCGGGCCCGCCGGGGTGTCGGCGCGCTCATGGGGCGGGGCGCCGGCGTCGAGGAAGCGGGCATGGACCAGGTCGGGCTTCAGGTAGGCGGAGCCGATCGTGCCGAAGTCGCGTTCCGCGACCGTCACCTGGACCCGGGCAGGGTCCTCGGTCGGCGTGAGCGTCAGCGTGATGTCGGCGTCCAGCAGGCCCAGGAGTGCGGGATCGTCGCTGTCCACGATGGCGAGGACCGGCACGTGCAGGGTGCGCGCGAGCGTGGCCAGGACCTGGGAGGCGGCCGGGAGACGGTCCCCGGACAGCGGCAGCCGGGCGCTGTGGGTGGCCTGCAACCGGTCTACCACCACCAGGGCCAGGCCCTGCATGTGCGGGGCGGTGTCCGCGATGTCCTCGGCCCTCAGATCACTGCCGTCATCGATCATCAGCAGGTCCCCGGCCTGGACCAGTTGACGGGCGACCTGCTGTTCGTACTCGGTCAGGCGGCCCTGCTTCAGACGCGCGTACTCGCCGCCGGTCTCGGCGGCGATGATCCGTCGGAAGATGTCGTCCCGGTTCGGCCCCGAGGCCGCGTACAGGACCATGGCCTGGTCGACGAGCGCCGTCGTCCGTGCGGCCGCCAGCCCCAGCAGGCTCCCGCCGACACTCGGACGAGCCGCCACGAGCGTCAGCTTGCCCCGCTGCAGACCGCCCGTGGCAGCGTCCACGCCCGGCAGCCCGAAGGTGGGGCCGCCGACCGGGCCGTCGGTGAGGACGGAACCGATGGCATCGCCGAGCGTGGCCAGCCTGCGCGGCGTGCTGCCGCGGTCCTGGTTGCCTTGGGCGTTCACCGCACCTCCTGCGGTCGCCGCGCGAGGGTCCGCGGCCGTATCGGATGAGAGGGCATCAGGAGAGGAGTCGGCGGGGAGCAGGACCGCGACCGGTGTGGTGTTCCGCAGGAGCACCTGCGGCTGGCCCTTCGCCGCCAGCGTGACGAGGTCACCGAAGTCCCTCTGCGCCACGCTCAGCACGTGAGCCGGGAAGGCATCGGTCTTTCGGGCCGCCGGGAACCGGTCCAGCGGCGCCAGCAGGGCACGCACCTTGTGCTTGGTGATCACCGTGGTGCGCCCGTCCTCCTCGGCGAGCTTCACCAGCGCGTACAGCTGGTTCCGTGCCGTGGTCGCGTTGACCGCGCTCTCCTCTTGCGGCGACTGACTCACTCACCCTCCCCGGGAACTCAACTGCCCATTATCCTAGCACAGTTCACCTACATTACTTGCAGAGTTCAGTAATTTATTTGAGCATCTCACTCATTATTAGTGACTTTATGATGTGCGGGTTGACGGGTTGGGGGCTCCAGTCGACCAGCAGCAGGAAGGCCGAAACCACCGGCCCCGGCCTCCGACCGCACCGTCCACAGACACACCCGTCGAACAACGAGCTCAGCTCCCCCCTCTCCGACCCTGTTCCACGGAGCTGTCCGAGGCGGATCCTCCTCGATCCGGCTGCCGTGCAGTTCACCTGCGAGGTTCCCGTGGGTTCTACCGGTCGGTCACGTGGTTCGAGGGGGTGTGCGGCATCCCCGCCCTCGTCGGTGGCTGAGGTGGGTGGGCACGCTCGTACTGGCCGGGCCAAGCCGCGATCGTGAAGACCAGTGCGATGGCTGCCACGAGCAGTTGGACCGCTCCTGCGAACGGATGTGCCGAGTACAGGAAGATCACGGCGATCACGAGAACGGCCAAGGTGAACCCGCCGAGCCAATCGCGGCTGGTTGAACTGGGGCTTGCCGACCCGTACTTAGCGCAGCCGTGGGTCCATCTCCAGTAGCTGTTGGTCGGTGCGGTAGATGCCGCCGGCGAAGTGTTCGATCGCCGAGCGCAGGCGCATGGGGTCGGCGCCGTAGGTACCCAGCATTCCCGCGATGACGTAGCGCCGGTCCGGGAGACGTTGGTTGAGCTTCTTGTGGAACCCTGGCGGGCGCGGCGCGTCGGCTTTCAGCCGCACGATGAGGACATTGGGGATCACTAGAGTCCCCGGCGCCCTGCGCAGCACGCCCACGTACTCGACGTCCTTCCACGGCACGTGAGCTGAATGCGTCCCGTGCTCGGTGCCCAACCCGTCGCTGTTGACGACCAGGTCGTAGTGGACATTTCTTCGAAGGACGAGCAGGAGGAGGACCAGACCGAGGAACAGGGCTATACCGGCAGCGGCAATCAAGGTCGCGAACCACCCCGCGAACAGCACGCCCAACCCAATGGGGACACCAATCATCAGGACACTCTGGATGGTGTCGCGGCGGCTCCAGGTCGACGGGTCGGGCGGCGGCTTACGGAAACGGATCTCTCCCTCGTTGCCGGTCGGCGGCCCTGCGTGCGGCCGGACGGGGCCGCGGACGAGGGCGAGGTCCCCGGCGGCGTTGACGGAGCGCCGCTGCGGTCGCGGCAGCCCCATTCCCTGCAGCACGGTGTCGATGTGCTGGTGGATGTCGTCCAGCGTGAGCGGTTCCGGCTGGTTCAGCGCATCCAGCAGGGCGGCGGTGAAGGCGGTGTGCCGCTGCCCCGGCGGCGCGTGGGAGGGTGCGGTGGCCGTGGTGGAGGTGAGGGTATAGGTGCCGCTCACGTCGAGTTGGGCCGACAGCAGGCTGCCCGATTCGGTCATGGCGGCCACGGCGCGGCCGGAGAAGCAGCAGTCGAGTACCAGGACCCGCAGGCGGGCCCGGGCCCGGCCGAGGTAGCGCTTGACCAGGTCTGCCGGGACACCGGTGAAGCCGACGTGACCGGGATCCGTGGAGGACAGTGCGAGGTGGAGCAGCCCGTCCTCGTCCAGCAGACCGTGTCCGGTGTAGTAGACGAGCAGCAGGTCCTCCGCCTAGCGTGCCGCTTGGGCAAGTGCCATGCCGACGCTGCGGTGATCGGCCGGATCGGCCAAGACCCGGCAGTGTTCCGGAGGCAAGATGCCGTGTGTCTGATCCGTGAGCGCGGAGTGAAGGTCCGCGAGGTTGGACTTCACGGCGGGAATCGCGGGCAGATCGAGGTCGGCGAAATCGCTGCACCCGATGAGGACCACCCGGGAAGCGGCACCGTCGGGGAAGCGCGGCGCGCTCTGCCTCACTCCTGCCCGCCGTCCAGCAGCTGCCCGACCGCACCGATCACCGCCTGCGGATCGCTTGTCCGGCGGACCTCCACGGTGACCTCCCGCCCGTCGCTGCGGCTCACGTGCACGGTGACGTCCGCACGGCGTTGCACCAGCCAGGTCGACAGGGACCGGGCCAGCACGGCTCCCGCTCCGCCGGAGCCCAGTGCCACCGCCAGCACGTCCAGCGCGGCCCCCATCTGCCCTGGCTGCGGCGTCCGGGCCAGCAGCTCCACCCGGCCGCGCAACGCCTCTTCCGCAGCCAGCCAATCCCGCAGCGACACCAGATGCGTCTCTGCCTCCACACCCGGCTCGGCCGACACCTGCACCCTCAACGTGCAGCCTGCAGGCGGGGTTTCGCTGTCCTCGCAATTCTCCATGGGGCCATCGTGCCAACAACAGCGGCCCAACGCCCCAGACACCTCACAGGCGTTGGTGCCGACGATGCGGCCCGCGCATCATCGTGCCCGGCGGCCAGCCGCTGAGCCACCACGGCCGGGGGCCGACGCCGGAGCTGAGTCGGGGTCGCGGCGCTGCAACTCCTCACGGAGCCGGGCGAGCGCACGGTGAAGAGTGCTCTTGACCGTTCCGGGCGCCATGCCGAGCGCGGCGGCCGTCTCCGCCGTGGACATCCGCTCCCAGTACCGCAGCACCACGACAGTGCGCTGCTGCGGCGCCAGCACTCGCATGATGTCCATCAGTAGCGCACGGTCGGCGTGCTGTGCGGTGGAGTCCTCGACGCTTGTGTCGGGCAGATGCTCTACGGGGAGCTCCTGAAGTTTCCGGGCCCGCCACCACTCCGTGCGAGTGTTGATCATGACGCGGCGCAGATAGGTGTCCGCGAGCTGCTTGTCCGTTATGCGATCCCACTGGCGGTACGTGCGTAACAGCGCGGTCTGCAGCAGATCCTGGGCCTTGAGCGGGTCGCCGACCAGGCGCCGGGCGCTGCGCAGCAGAGCGTCGTGCCGTGTACGGACGTACTCCTCGAAGTCAAGCATCTCACCTCGGTTTTCGTGCGTATTCATCCTGGTTTGCTCCGTCGTGAGTGGAAGGGCGAGCTGGGTCTCGCAAGAGCGCGGCTGTGTCAGCTGCCGACGAGCCGGTGAGGACTTGCCGGGCCCGGGTCAGGTACTGGTTGCGGGCGGCGGCGATGGCGCGGAACTGGCGGGCGTGCCGGGCAATGGCTTCGTTCTGCAGCTCGGTCTCGGTTCGCCACCAGGTCCGTACCAGGCCGGTGAGCTGTTTGCACGCGACGTCGGCCCGGGCGGTGGCGATTTCGGCACGGCTCGCAAACCTGGTGTTCCAGCGGGGATCGTCGCCTGCGGTTGCCGGGTCGGCATAGTGAAAACCACGCCGGCGCATGCAGGTGCTCCAGCGACGGCCGGCGGTGGTGACTGCGGGCGACTGGCGTGCGCGGTCATAGCTGGTGGTGGTGATCTGGTTGAGCAGGTCCCAGGGGACGTCCGGTACCTGTGCCAGCAGATGTGTGTGGGCCTGTGAACGGCAACCCGGCCGGTGCGGGGTGCCGTAAGCGGCGGCTCGTTGGCGGGGGCTGAGCCCGGCGTCGCGTTCGGCGCTCTGTTGCTCGCGCTGGGACAGGTCGGGGTCGGGAAGCTCGTGATACCCGTATCGCGCGGCGACTTGGGGCTCGATGGGGCCGTACCGCATTCTGTTCGGGGTGAACGGCGATGGGTGGCGGGTCAGTTGGGGCCACTTCAGGTGCAGGCGCGCCATGCACGCGGCGGTGAGCTGGTCCTCCGCGGAAAGGATCAATGTCGTCTGCGGTGTGTCGAGGGTGTAATCGTCGACGGGGAGGAGCAGGGATTTCACCTCCTGGTCGGCTGCGGGCACGGCCGGGGAAAGGGGGCGGCGGCTGCCGGACGCGGTGGGGAGCTGATGCAAGCAGGCCAGCGCGAGGACGGCGGCAGCAAGTACGGCGGCGAGAGCGGCGATGCGGCGGTGACGCATGGCTGGCCTCCTGGGGCGTCGAAGAGAGCGGCGCCCCGCCGCACGGTGACGGCGGGGCAACCGCGGGCCGCACAATTGCGGGGGATCAGCACTCCTGCCTGAGCGAGCGGGCCGCGTCGTTTCCGACCGCGTCGTTGCTCAGGTTCGGGTCCTTGGTGTGCGGGTAGGAGCGCGTGCTCACGCCGTGGAAGTTCTTCTTACGGAAGAGGCTCCAGTAGCAGCCGCCGGTGTTCTTCACCGAGGTGATCTGCTCGTCCACCTTCGACCCGTTGTCGAACTTGTTGTTGGACAGGTCTTTGTCGGAGGAGCAGAACCTCTTCCAGCCGCCCCGGTAGCCGGCGTCGCGGTAGGTGTGCAGCGGCCCGTTGCAGGAGGACGCGGAGAGGCTACTGACCGGGCCGTGGACGGCGGGCGCGGGAGCTGCGGCGATGATGCCCCAACTGAGCGTGACTGTAGTGACCGCGATGGCGGCGTGCCTGGCAAGGCGCATGAGATCTCCCTGGGTTGATGGATGCGGTGGGGTGTCGGCTCGGTCAGAACGTGTTGGCGTTGAGGGTCTTCTGGAGCTGGGTGGTGGTGCTGGTGTCCCAGGTGTCCTGGGGGGTGAGGCCGAGGTGCTTGTTGAGGGCGGTGACGGTGTCGGGTCCGGTCATGCCGTCGGCGGTGACCTGCAGGTAGGTCTGCAGGGCCGTGACGGTCAGCGGGCCGAAGGCGCCGTCGACGTCCAGCGCGGCCGCCGTCCTGCTGTTGAGGGCGCGTTGCAGGGCGGCGCAGGTGGCGGGCCCGAACTGGCCGTCGACGGCGAGCGGTGCGGGGGCTGCGACGAGGGCCTTGGGCTTGATGACGTCGCTGTGGCCGGCGAGTGCGGCCTTCATCACGGCGGCGGTGTGGGGCCCGTATTCTCCGTCCACGGTCAGCTTGTGCTTCGACTGGAAGGTGCGCAGGGCCTTGTCGGTGGCGGCGCCGAACTGGCCGTCGACGGTGAGGCCGGCCTTCTGCACGGTGTTCAGGTTCTTCTGCAGGGTCTTGACCGCCTGGCCGGTGGAACCTTTGCGGAGGATGCCGTCGTGGCTCGGCATCGGGGCCGCGCCGTCGTAGGCGGGGCGGCCGTAGCCGACCACGCAGGCGCGTCCGCGGACCCGGCGGCGGAAGGCGTCGGAGGTGTTGCCCTCCAGGGTGGTGATGGTGCCGTTGGAGTGGACGGCCTCCACCAGACCGACGTGGTCGATGCCGCTGATGGAGCGGCCGCCGGAGAAGTCGAAGAAGACCACGTCGCCGGGGCGGATGCCGCCCAGACCGTAGTGCCAGCGGCCGTGGCTCTGGAAGGCGCGGGCGTGGGCGGTGGTGAGGGCGAACTTGCCCATCACGGCTGTGAGGTTGTCGGAGTGGGCGGCCTCGTAGCTGATGGACATGTCGCACCACGGGCCGGAGAAGCCGTACCACGAGGTGATGAGGTTGTGGTTCGAGCCGGGCGGGTGCTCGGTGGTGCCCAGCAGCTTGCGGGCGGCGGCGATCATTGCGTTCGCGGTTCCCATGGCAGGTGTCAGAGCTCCATGTCGTCGGGGAGTGCGTCAAGGTCGGAGGTGACCTCGTGGGCGGGGTCCTGGCTGACGCCGGTCTGGTCGGGGTCGACGTCGAAGATCCCCGCCCCGCCCTGCGGGTAGGGCGGCGTCTGGTCGTTCTCGCTCATGAACTGGCTCCTTGTCGGTTCGCTCAGGTGGCGGGCCGCGCCGGTTTCTCGGCGACCGCCGTACATCACCGAGTTCAGCGGGCCGGAAATTGAATGGGCAGCCGGTTCCACAGCCCTGAACAATGGCCGCGTTGCAGGTCACGGGTACGGCTTGCGGCGCTGGCCGAAGGAGGCGCCTTCGGGTTGCCTGCTGCCATGGGGTTGCGTACCTTGTCCGGCCTCAACGCCGCGTCCACGGGGGAAGCGGGCGGCCAGAGGGGTGAGCTGTCGATGGCGGGGCGTCCGGAGAATCCACTCGATCCCAGCACCGGGCCGGTGGCGCGGTTCGCCGCTGAGTTACGCAAACTCCGTGCGGAGGCCGGGAGCCCGACCTACCGGGTGATGGCGCAGCGCGGGGGTCAGGGGACAAGCACCCTGTCGCAGGCTGCTGGTGGTGAGCGGCTGCCGACCCTGCCCGTCGTGCTGGCCTATGTGAGGGCGTGCGGCGGTGATCCGGAGGAGTGGGAGGAGCGTTGGCGGCAGGCGGCCGCTGAAGTAGCGGCGGAGCCCCGAACCCAGGATGAGGATGCCGAGCCTCCGTACCGGGGTCTGGCCCGCTTCGAACCCGGCGACGCCGATCTGTTCTTCGGCCGCGACGAGCTCACCGACCGCCTGGTCGAGCTGACCCGCTCCCGCCGGTTCACCGCGGTATTCGGCCCCTCAGGCAGCGGCAAATCCTCTCTACTGCGCGCCGGCCTCATCCCCCGCCTCCGCACCCCCGACCAGGCCACCCCACAGCCAGCCGCGCTACGCGTCCTCACCCCCGGCGAACACCCCCTGCACACCCACGAACAGCGGCTGACCCCGAAGGACGGCGACGGAGACACGTGGCTGATCGTGGACCAGTTCGAAGAGCTCTACACCCTCTGCCACGACCCAGCCGAACGCGACCAGTTCATCGACCACCTCCTGAGCGCCACTGATCCCGGGAACCGATTGCGCGTGGTCATCTCCGTACGCGCGGACTTCCTAGGGCGCTGCGCCGAACACTCCGCTCTGACCGCCGCCCTGCAGGACGGCACCGTGCTTGCCGGGCCGATGAGCCGCGACGAACTACGCCAGGCCATCGTCAAACCCGCACAGGCCGCCGGACTGATCGTGGAACGCTCTCTGACAGCCCGGATCCTCGACGAGGTCGAGGGCGAACCCGGCGCCCTGCCGCTGATGTCCCACGCCCTGCTGGAAACCTGGCGGCGGCGCAAAGGCCGCGCTCTTGTGCTCGAAGCCTATGAAGCAGCAGGCGAACTGCACGGAGCGATCGCTCGCACAGCTGAGGACGTCTACGCCCGCTTCACCCCGGACCAGGCCGATCTCGCCCGCCGGATTCTCCTGCGCCTGATCACCCCGGGCGAGGCAACCCCCGATACCCGACGGCCTGCCCCTCGCGCGGAGCTCGACTTCGCCGACCCGACCGATACGGCCATCGTCCTTGACCGCCTCGCAAACGCTCGTCTGCTCACCCTGGACCACGACACCGTCGACCTCGCCCACGAAGCCCTGATCACCGGCTGGCCCCAGCTGGGTGCCTGGATCAATACCGACCGCGATCGGCTGCGCACCCACCGCCGGCTCACCGAAGCAACTGAAGCCTGGACGATGCTGGACCGCGACCCGGGAGCGTTGTACCGCGGAGCCCGGCTGGGCATCGCGGAGGAGGCATTCGCCACGCCTGGACAACGACGCGAACTGACCGCCGTGGAGGAGGAGTTCCTCACGGCCAGCCTCGACACGCGCGAGCGTGAACGCAAGGCCGCCATGCGCGCCACCCGTCGTCTGCGCTCCCTGGTGGCAGCGCTGACCGCGCTGCTCCTGGTGGCCTGTGCCGCCGTAACCATCTCCCTCCAGGAGCGCGCGACGGCCCGCAGTGAGCGAACGACCGCGATCTCCCGGCAGGTCGCTGCCGAGGCAGACCGGCTGCGCGCCGCTGACATTCCCTCTTCCCATCAGAACGAAGCGCTGGCGGCGCAGCTCGACATCGCCGCCTACCGCATGCGGCCCTCGCCACAGACGTACACGAGCCTGGTCGCCGACGCCACCGCTCCCCTGTTCACGGAGATCCGTGAACAGAAGAAGGACACGCCGTCCAGCGACTACTTACCGAACAACGGCAGAGCGGCATACGACAAGGCCCACCGCATCCTGGCTCTGGTCGGAAACGATGCCATTCGTCTTTGGGACACAACCCACTTCGCGCACCCCAAGCCTGTCGGCCGTGCGCTGCCAGGCTGGCAGGCGGCGATGAGCCCCGACGGACGGGTCCTGGCCGTGGCGAACTACGACCTGACTGTCAGCCTGTGGAACACCGACGACCTGTCACATCCTCGTAGGCTCGCCACACTCCCTCCACCAGGAGATTCCCCTGGGAACTTCATGGCCTTCAGCCACGACGGCAACCTGCTCGTCATAGGCAGCGAACACGTCTCATCCCTGTGGGACGTGCACGACAACCAGCACCCCGAAGCGCTCGTTCGGTCTCTGCCCGCTGATCTCGCGGCTTTCAGCCCGCGCCGGCCGCTGCTCGCCACGAGTGATCCTGACGACGGCACAGTGCGACTCTGGGACACCTCTCACCACCGTCGCACCACTGTGCTCTCAGTGATCCGCGGCCAGATGGCCGATGGAGACATACTCGCCTTCAGCCCCGACGGACAGACACTGGCCACCGGCGGATCCGACCACGGACAAGTATGGCTATCAGACATCAGCAAGCCTCAGCATCCGCGTTTGCTGAACCGGAACCAGGATGCCAACCTCAACGATCAGATGAGCGGTCCCGGGGGGAGACACACCGATGCCGTGGCCTATAGCCCGGACAGCCGGCTCCTCGCCGTCATCGGAGAGTCCGGAATCCAGCTGTGGGACATCACCCTTCCTGACTTGCCTCAGCGCCTCGGCCAGCCTCTGAGCCGCCGCTCACAGGGAGCAATCGCCGTGGCGTTCGGACCCGATGGCCGGAGTCTGATCGCGGACGACATCCAGACTTTGCGTGTATGGCGTCTGCCGCCACTTGCGCTTCTCGGCTGCTCCACCTTGCACCCGGCCGGATTCAGCAGCGATGGCCGGACAATGGCGACGGTCTGCGACGACGGGCCGGTGCAGCTCTGGGACACCGCCACACCAGACGCACCCAAGCCCGTCGGCGGGAGCCTGCCGGGCTCGGCCGCCGTGTTCGCACCCCGGGGCCGTCTGCTCGCGGTCGAGACCCCCGATGGCGGACTACGGCTGTATGACACCACCGACCCGTCGCACCCACGAGGTCTTGGCCGAATACCCGTGGCCAAGGGCCAAGACGTCGGCGCCATGGCTTTCGGCTCCAAAGGACACACACTGATCACGTACGAGCAACGAGCGGAAGGAAAGGACGGATACACCGGGACAGCCCAAGACGACGCTATCCGGGCCCGGATCTGGGACATCGCCGATCCGTCCCGGCCACGCCCCGCAGGAACCGGCATTCTCCGTGAGAAAGAGCTTGACGTCGCAGACCTGACACCCAGCGCTGACGGACGCATGCTCGCAACGAGCGACGGCGCAGACGGCATCCACCTCTGGGACATGAGCAATCCCACCCACCCCGTCAGGCGTGGTCGCACCCTTCATGGGAGTGCTGTGGCTTTCGCCCCAAACGGTCACTATCTGGCAGTCGGCTCGCATGAGGGAACCATCCGGCTGTGGGACATCACCCGTCCACCTCAACCGAAGCCGCTCGGAACGCCGTTCCAGGCCGACGGATCTGTCGATGGTGCAGTTGTCAGCCCTGACAGCCAAAGCCTGGTCATCAGAACCTCCGAGGGCGAGATCCAGTTGTGGGACACCGGCAATCCACTCCGCCCCTCAGGCAGGGGACACTCATTCGCCGGGCAGGCATCCTCCGTGGACAGCCTCCTGGTCAGCCCCGATAGCCAGACCCTCGCCACGGGCGCTGAACAAGGCGCAATCCGCATTTGGATTCTCGACGCCGGTCGCGCAATCCGTCACATATGCGCCGTAACCGGCCATGTTCTGACGAGGACCGCGTGGAAGCAATACGTTGCAGGACTGCCGTACCACCCGCCGTGTCCCTGATGAGACGGCCCGTGTGACGGGCAAGGCCGTGATCGCTGGTGCTGCCGCTGCAACGGCGGCAGCTCGTTCGGGGGGCATCCAGATTGCCGCGATGACTCCCGCCAGTCCGGCGATTCCGGCAAGCACGAGGTCGGCCATCGTCACCTCGAGGCCCAGCCGCTGCGACAGCAGGCCCGCGATCCGCCAGCTGCCCGGGTGGGCGGCAGAGCCGAAGTTATGGACAGGGTTTGCGGCTGTCCGATGTCCAGCCGCAAATGAGCCTGAACCGATCCTTCGACACCAGTTGGCCTTACTCGCTTAGTGCGGCGGTCCGTCGCTCGGAGGCCAACACGTCTGCAAGTTCCTGCAGATCTTGCGCACCGTACCTGGGCGGGGTCATCGCCTGCGGGTACGCGGAGGCCCCGCGCCGCAGCCACGCGCCCTCCAGTCCGGCTCGCTGTGCCCCGTCGATGTCCCAGGGATGCACGGCGACCATCAGTGCCTGGTCAGGCCGTACGTCGGCCTGCTCGACGGCGTACCGGTAGGCGGCCCGGGCCGGTTTCCAGCAGCGTGGGCCGCTCACGTCGGAGATGGCCTCGAAGCGGTCGAGTACAGCGGCCTTGTCCAGCAGCCGCTCGGTCAGGGCGATGCTGCCGTTGGTCATCGCCGTCAGCCGGTATCCCGCCTCGCTCAACTTCCGTATGCCGTCCGGAACATCGGGGTGTACGTCCAAATCGCTGAAGCCGTCCAGGATGTGTCGCGCTGCGGCCTCGCTGTCTCCCGTCCAGCCCTCCAGCCCGGACAGCACTGCCCGTACTCCGTCACGGGCGAAATCCGCGAAATCCGCGTACGCGCCAGCAGCTGTCAGCGCGAAGCCGTCCTGTAGGACCCCGGCGAACCAGGTCGCCAACAGGTACCCGGGCGCACCGATGTCCTCGAAGCGGGCGCGCAGCGGGGTGAGGTCGCTGAGTGTCTCGTTGACGTCGAAGACGAGGACCGGGAGTTGGTCGGCGGGCATGTCCTCCTCCTCTTGGCGTCCGTGGGGCGACTCGGATGGACCATCCATCAGGCTGCGAGTACCCGCCCTGTGTGCAGTTGCTGCAGCAGCGTGGGCTCTTCGTCTGCTTCAGCGTGCTGCTGCGGTATGGGCAGGCGGAGTGTGTGGAGGGTGCGGGTTTCCAGTCGTACGGCGCCCTCGCGGCTGCGGCCGTGTTCCAGCAGGCGGCCCAGGGCCTGGCGGATGCGGGTAGCCGGTTCGTCGATGCAGATACGTTCCTCCGCGTAGGCGTGGACGAGGGGGTGGAGGCGGTAGCTGCCGGGCGCGGTGCGCTCGATCAGGTGCGCTGCCGTCAGGGTGGTGAGGTGTTGCTCGGCAGTGGCGGTTGGTTCGCCCAGGAGGGCGGCGGCCGTGGCGGCGTCGATCTCCTGCAGCGGATGGAGGGCCAGCAGGCGCAGCAGCCGTCGCGTGCCCTTCGGCAGCCTTGCGTCGGAGGCGGACAGCGCGGTCCGCACTCCGTCCTCCAGGGCCAGGCTGATCAGGGGCTCGCGGTAGTAGTCGCCCAGCGCCCAGGCTGGGTGGTCGCGCATGTGGCGGCCGATGAGGGACAGCGCCAGCGGGAGGTGGCCCAGCAGGTCCGCGATCTGCTCGACAGCTGGGTTGGCCGGGGCAATGCGGTCGGCTCCCGCCGTAGCCCGCAGCAGTTCGACGGAGTCGTCCGGCTCAAGCAGTGGCACCGGCAGTCGGTCGCATTCACCGAGTCCGGTCAACGTGCGCCGACTGGTGATCACAGTGCGGCATCCCGGAGTCCCGGGCAGCAGAGGCCGAATCTGTTCCGCGTCTGTCGCGTCATCCAGGACGATCAATGCGCCGGTCCCCGCCAGCAGGTGCCGGTAGAGAGCTGCTCGCGCGTCGAGGCTGTACGGGATGCGGTCGCCGGTGGTGCCGAGCAGGCGAAGGAAGGTCTCCAGGACGGCGGTCGGGTCGGCGGGCGGGCCTTGCGGTGCGGAGCCGCGCAGATTCGCGAACAGGACGGGTGCGGCGGTGCGTTCCTTGGCGAGCAGCCGGTGCGCGAGGTGCAGGGCCAGCGACGTCTTGCCCACTCCGGGCATGCCCTCTAGTGCTGCCCCGCGCAAGTTCGTGGAGGGGACTGGAGGCCTAGGAGCACACTGAAGATCTTGAAATCGCGCCCGACTTGCACCATTACAGGC
>NZ_JBEXEA010000071.1:0-20803 GCF_040606035.1 Streptomyces sp. NPDC005483 | reverse complement strand
AACCTCAAGAAGAGCGCCCCCTCCCTTCTCATAAAACCCCCAACACCCCAGCTCACACCCACCCACCCACACCAACTACCGCACTCTCAATCACACCATCACCCGCGTCCAACAGATCAATCGGGCGCTCGACTGCTCTCTGGAGACGGAGACCGAGCAGCTCATGCGCGAGCTACTCAACGGCCCGGGCCGGGCGGCACGCAAGGCCCTCTAGCCGATGTAAGCGCAGATGCTCGGCGCCCCACTGCTAGCGGGGGCGACGTCCCGGGATGCGAAGGCGAGCAGTTCACCGATGGCGGCTTCGTCGGAGTGAAAGGCCGGCCGCTCCACTGTCGCGGACGATAACGCCACGGCATGGACCTGCTACACCGACCCCCCACCGTGGCTGGCCTTACTGCTGGGCGTCGGCGTTATGCCCCAGGAGAGCCTGCCGACGGCGCTCAAAGTCCACGGCATTCGCAGTGACGTAGCCGGTGGTTACGGGCTTGTTGTACTGGGCGGTGATGCCTCTCGCTGTGCAGTCGTGCGCAACAGCGTCCGCCTCCGGCTGCTCCCTGCGCAGCCGGTGCTCGGCCCAAACGCTGTAGACGCGGAACGGCAGGAAGTACCGGCGCAGAGTGGCTGGGCTGACCGGCTTACCGCCCCGGCCGAGCATGTCCTTCTGCACAAGATAGGCAGAAAGCTGTTCGGCCGTCGGTTCCTCACCGTGCTCGGCCTGGTACTCCATCCACGCCTGGTAGTAGCGATCGACCGTGGTGAGGGCCGCCCACTGCCCCGCCGAGTCTTCCGGCCCGGGCGGCGGGGTATCGATGGGAGCGCTCACCCGCGAGGGCCGCTTCTCCTTGGCCGGCTGGGCACTAACGCCGACCGGAGTCTGGTCGGATTCGTCATACGTGACATGAGGCTCAACCGCGTCGGCGATCTCCTGGTGACTGGACACCGGTGACGCCTCATCGAACTCGCGCTGGCGGAAGGCGGAGACGAAGTCCTCCAGGTCTTCGGCCGTGAAGGGCTGACCATTTCCACCAGTGATCTGGTCCCGTCCATAGACGTACGTGGCCAGGGTGGCGGCATCGGGGTAGCCCCCGTGGTCCTGCGCGTACGCCAGCCAAGCGTTGTAGAAGTAGTCGCCCCAGCCGTCGTCCGCGCCGTCCAGACCGTCCTGAGGACGTGTCTCCGGATCGGCGGGGGGCGCATGACGCTCCTTGAAGAGCGTCAGCAGGGGTTCAAGTTGTTCATCGGACAACGGCCCGCCGGCTGCGGTCGCAATGCCGTACTGGTCTTGGAGCCAGAGAGCGAACTGCGCGCTCGTGGGCTCAGATCCGAAGGCAACCACCCAGTCCTGGTAGGCGTTGGCGAAGTGCGGGCCGTTCCCAGTATCTCCAAGGTCGTGTGTTTGCTCGGGGTGCGCGGCTCTCGTCTGTCCGAACATCTGGGGCTTCCCGCCGCCCACAGTCATGGGTTCGTGCTCCTGGCCGACGCCGGCCTCGATTTCGGGGCTCTGCCGCTGTGTCGGGATCGGCGCCCGCCCGACGGTGAACTGGATCGGCGGCTCGTCGATGCCGGCGGCGGCCAGCCCGGCCGGGGCCGTCTCGGCGAGGGGAACGCCGTAGCGGGCAAGGCGGAGCGGCGTGAGTGCCTCCACTGGAGCCTTGCGCCGCCAGGCGCGGCCGAAGCGGGAGTGGAGGCTTGCCTGGTAGATGAGACGTTCCTGCTCCAGCTTGATGACCTGCTCGTAGGAGCGCAGCTCCCAGAGCTTCATGCGGCGCCACAGTAGGAAGGTCGGAATCGGGGAGAGGAGCCAGCGGGTGAGGCGGACGCCCTCCATGTGCTTGTCGGCCGTAATGTCGGCGATCCGACCGATCGCGTGGCGGGCCGCTTCGACGGCGACCACGAAGAGGATCGGGATCACTGCATGCATGCCTACGCCCAGCGGGTCAGGCCAGGCCGCGGCGCCGTTAAAGGCGATCGTGGCCGCAGTCAGGAGCCAGGCTGTCTGGCGGAGCAGCGGGAAGGGGATGCGGATCCAGGTCAAGAGGAGGTCCAGGGCGAGCAGAACGCAGATGCCGGCGTCGATGCCGATCGGGAACACATAACTGAAGCTTCCGAAGCCCTTCTCCAGGGCCAGCTCACGCACAGCAGCGTAAGACCCCGCGAAGCCGATGCCAGCGATGATCACGGCACCGAACACGACGACGCCGATGAGAACCCGATGCGCCCGGGTCAGCTTGGCTAACCCGCCCCTCCCCGCGGCCACCGTCCCGCTCCTCTCGTTCCTTCCCTCAACTGAGTGGCTCTCACACTGTCACGTGGGGGGCCGTTTGTGGGGTATGGGAACAAGCCGGAAGGCGTGTTCCTCATCTACCGCACCACTAGCAGCCTCGATCTCAGAAACCCGAACCCGCCACGGTGGCCACTCAGTGCACACACCTGGCCCGTTGCCACGGAGCATCCAGCTGAGTCCGCCTCAGCGACGACCTCCTCCCCCCGGCCCCAGCCATACGCGCGCGGCGTACGCCACCCCAGCTCCTCCGCGTCGCCGCCCGCCCAATTCCGTCCGACTCGCACGCTCACACGGTGCAGGAACTCGAGAGGATCCCAACAAAAGCGCCAGCCAGGAGAAACGGGCCAAACGGGATCGCCGTATTACGGCCGGCACGTCGCATGAGAATGAGACCGACGCCCAACAACGCGCCGAACAGATACCCGGCGAATGTGCCAACCAGCAAGATCCTCCAGCCATACCACCCGAGGACAGCCCCGAGAGCAGGGGCGAGCTTCACATCACCGAACCCGAAACCTCCCGGGTTGATCAGGAATAACACTAGGTAACAAGCGCCGAGCGTGAGAGAGCCCAGTAGCGCGGCCCGCCAACTGCCGCTGGCACCAGGCATCAGCGCGGCACCTCCCAGGCCGACGAGCGCGCATGCCACGAACGGCAACATGACGACGTCGGGTAGCCGGTGCACCGCGACATCGACGATGGCGAGCACCACCGCAATCGGCACAAGCAACAGCCACACGGCCAACTCGGGATGGGCACCAGTGGCCACGGCCAGCGCACCGCAGACCGTGGCGACCACCGCGGAGATGACGGATGTATTGGGCCCGAACCTATCCCCGTCAGTACAATGAGCCAGCCCCAGCCACCCCGACGCGATCCCCTTCAAAGGGTGCCCTGCTGGGCACGCAGTCCGCGACGCCTCCTCCCACGGCACTGAGAGCCGGTACACAACGCGAGGTATCAGCAAGCCTGTGCCAGCACCCCACAGGACGGCCACCACGGTGATCCACGACATCTCCACCGAAGGGAGCTTAAGCTCAGCCCCGTCCTGCATGCTCTCAACTTCGACAAGACGATCAAGGTAACCGACAGTCAGAAACCCAAGGGCAGTTCAGCAAGCATGACGGCGTACACCGGAGAGTCCGCGAACGGCTGACGCTCCCCGACCTTCCGGAAACCCCAGGACTCATACATCTGCTGCACTTTGGGGTGGTCGGTGTCGACGAGGAGGACCACCAAGTCATCGACTCGGTTATCGAGCAGGGCCCGGCTAACCAGTTCGGCCACGCCCATCTTTCGGTACTGCGTCCGGACTGCCAGCTCCGAGTAGACGAAGGTCTGGTGCTTCTCCGGTGCGGGGTTCACGTGCTCGCGCCACCACTCGCGCCGCGGGGTCGCCGGGGCGCCGTAAGCGAAAGCCGCCGCCTGATCACCGTCGTACGCGATCACGCAGTCGAAGGCCGGGTTGCCGCCCCAGTTGTCTACGAACCACGGGAAGCGCTGGTTGAACTCGTCATCCATCGCATCTGCATAGGCGTCGGCGTGTACGTCGATCAGCGTCTGACGGATCTTCGGGAGGTCGTCATGGGAGTAACGGCGGACAACCAGATCAGCGGCACTCAAGATCGACTCCATTCGACTCGGAAGCGGTCTCCCCACTCTCGTGCGACCCCGGCTTCCGGCGCAAGGGTGATCAAATCGCGGTGGAAGTCACCGAGGAGCGTCCGCATGCGGCCGGGGAGCGGGTATCCCGCCATGAGGTCGAACACCTTGGACGCAGAGTCGCACGCCTGGTCGATGTCCCGCTGGTGGAGCTGAGCCAGAGCAAGCCGCGTGATGGCCAGAGCACGGTTCCGGCGGAACTGCTGGGGAATCGCCCCGAGCGCCCGGTGAGACTCGGCCTCAGCGTCCGCAGGCCGTCCGATCCGGTCCTTCACGATAGCCGCCATGGCGGAGAGTTCAGCATCCCCGTAGAAGGCCATCCAGCTCGGCCGGGGCTCGTCGGTGGACGCCCTTCCCAGGGCCTCCCTTGCGTACTCCAGGGAGCGGATGGCGGCCTGCTCGTCACCGAGATTGGAATAGGCGATGGCAGTCCGAGCGTGCGCGAGGGACGAGAACAGCGGGTTCCGACGGGTGATGGCCGTTGCCTGGGCCGCATATCCGGCGTCCACTGCCTGTGTGTACTCGCGCCGCTGATGGGCGAGCATCGCGTAGGAGTTCCAGACCCTCATCTCCACCACCGGGTCCTTGGCCATCCCTGCCAGGTACAGGGCACGGTCCAGATGCTGCTGAGTCTGATCGAGTCTACGGGCGTCGAGGGCTGACCAGGCGGCCGTTGCCGTGTAGTCGGCGGCTAGAGAGAACAATCGCTGACGGACGCGCTGCGAGGCCGCCTGGGCGAGCTTACCGAGGGCCTCGTCTGCGCCAGCTAACGCCGCACGCTCCAGGCCCTCATGACCTCCTCGGCTGTCATCCAAGGCCATTAGCGCGTCAAGACCGCTTCTGAACCGGATCACGTCGGAGGAGCCCACCCTCATGGGCCGAGAATCGGCCGCCACAACAGAGACTGCGGTTCCGGTGGTAGCGGAGAAAAAGGTCCTGCGCCTCACAGGTGACTCCGGATCGGTTATGGAGCGTGCCGCAGGCGGGTGGAAGCCCAGCTCCTCGGCCGTACACCCGAATACTGCCTCTAAGGCTTCCCGCTGGCGGAGGTGGGGCCACTTGGTTTTTCCGGTCACCCAGTTCCGGACAGTTCGGTCACTGACCGTTCCGTCGCATCCGCGAGAACGCAGCAGGCCGTTGACCTTCTCGGCCAACTCGGCCTGAGTGAAGCCAAGCTCAGCCATAGCAACGGTGAGGCTCACGTTCCCTTCCACACCTCCACGGTAGCCACTGAGTCACTGTCAGTCGGCCTGAGCGCCCAGAAATTTCCGGTAGTACGCGATGCATGCGTGGCCATCTTTTCCTCCTCTTACGGTGTCCAGGGTCGTTGACTGGCGGTAGGCCGTCGTACACCGACCCCCCTGAGGTTCAGATGATCGTGCCAACGCAGCCCTACTCCACCCGGAGCCCGGAGTTCTCCGCGATCCTCCCCGGTCTGGAGGAGAGCGCCGAGATCGCCCGTCAGCTCGTACGCACAACGCTCAATGCGTGGGAGACGGAGCACCTCAAGGACTCGGGAGTTCTCCTCGTGACCGAGCTCGTGGCCAACGCGGTTCAGCACACCAACTCCCGATATATCAAGGTCGTCGTCTCCCGCTCCAACCCACGGTTCGTACGGATCGGGGTGGTCGACAACGCCCGCATGCTGCCGGAAATGACCAAGCCGGGAGCCGATCTCCTCACCAGCGGCCGGGGCCTGCTCCTGGTCGACGCTCTCTGCGAGCGTTGGGGAACGGACATGTATCGCTTGGGCAAGCAGGTCTGGGGCGAGTTGCTGGTGAGCCCGCCGCATTAACAGGGCGGGGGCGAGAGCCTGCGCGGGGACACTGCCGACCCCCCACGCGGACCCTCGCAGCGCCATCACGCACGTCAACCAGCCGTCTTGTGAATACGCAGCCGGCGACGCACACAACTGATCCCACCTACACCTCAGCCATCTGCCTGTTCCCTTGAACATCGAGGCTGCGGCCGCGATAGCACACGCTTTCCTGGCCAGTGCTGTCTCCTAATCGGGCGCCCCGATACCCCGTATTTTCCCGGCACTGGGCCTTCGTCCTCCTGGTAAGCCGGTCGTGCACGTCCTCAAGTCGCCCGCTGCGACTTCACCGACGTCGGGGAGGCGATGACATCAGAGTCGGCTGACGGCGAGCAGCTCTCTGGCCCGTGGATCGCGCCAGCTCGGAGCCGAGATCGCTATGCCCCGTGGAGACCGGAAAGATCTGTCACGCCTTGATCAAGCCTGCCTGAGACCCCCGCGTGGTCCACCCGTTTACGCGACGCACCGCAGCGCACGCCTGAGCGTCTGCCGGGCCGCCGTGCCCTCGTCTAGCCCGCCGCGCCCTCATAGCGGCGATCAACTCTCACATACCTCTGAGGCCCTGATGACCCCTATCCAGGCACTGAACACCCGCTCCGAACCGCTGTCCTTGCTCACTTTGAGTCGGCGACTGGTTGAGGCGGAGGGGGCTGCGGCACACGCACATGGGGTGTGTCCATGAGTGCCACCTCTCAGCCGCGGTTCCACCCGGCTGGCTTCGACAGTGCGCTGCGCGTCGTGCTGGACGACGTGCGGGCGGGGCGATGGCGGTCGATGAAAGCCCTGTTGGAGACCTGCGCCACGTGGGGATTACGGACTTCACGAAGCCAAGTCCTGGCGGCGGCAGCGGCCAACGGAGATGCCGTCGAGGCGTGGTTGCAGGAGGATCCACACGTCAACGCGGTGATGATGCGGGCGCGGGTGTTGGTCGAGCGGACACTGAACGCACATCGTGCCGGACAGCGGGGTGTGGGGCCGCTGGCTGATCGGGCGCGTAGGGCGTGCTGGGAGGCGGCGCGGAGCTGGCCTGTCGACCCCGTGCCGTGGGTGGGCTTACTGGCCTTAGCACAAGTGGACTCCCCGGACGTGTACCTGCGTCGGCCGGAACACCGAATGCAGGCCTGGGAATACATGCTGCCGTACGGGCCGTGGGGTCTGCTTCGCGAGGTCCAGGAGCGTGATCCGGGCAACCGCGAGGCGTGGCATCGCATGCTGCAGACGATGCAGGCCTACGGGGCGAACGCGCACGACTTCGTGCGCTGGGTGTCGACCTGGGCGCCGGCAGGGTCGCCGCTGGTGCTGCTGCCGCTGTATCTCCACGCGGAGCACTACGGAATCCAGCGGGCCAACGGCCTGCTCACACCCCTGTACTGGACGAGGGATCCGGTCTCCCACTACACGCTCCGCGCGCTGGCCTGGTGGTTCCCGCAGGCCGATGCCAGGTCGTGGTCACCGCTGGACTTGAACCACCTGGCGCAGGCGCTGCACTCCGGCGGGTTCGGCGAGGGGGCCGATGCGGTCTTTGAGGCGATCGGGCCCTTCGTCACACCCGTGCCGTGGAAGTACATCGCTGAGGCACCAGAGCGGTGGCTGGAGGAGTTCGAGCGGGCCCGCAGCCGCTACGTGCGGGATCCGGAAGCCGGGCCGCTGCACGAGGGGCGACGCCGATGACTCGTCGCCGAAGTACCTGCCGGGCCCCGCCCCGGACGTTCGTCCCCCGCCCACGGCAGTGTCCGACACGGCGCAGTGACCAGCACTCCACCATCCACGTTTCCGGAGGTACCTCCGTTGTCTTCCCCGAGAATGACCCGCCGCGCGCTGAACGATGACGACACGCTGCGGCGTCTCGGCTACAGGCCGGAACTGGCCCGCCGCATGGGCCCGTTCGGCAATTTCGCACTGAGCTTTTCCATCATCAGTGTCTTGTCCGGGTGCATGACCTTGTTCGGTTTCGGGCTCACCACGGGCGGCCCGGCCGTCATGCTGTGGGGCTGGGCTTTCGTTGGCCTGATGGTGCTGGCCGTCGGAGCCGCACTGGCCGAGGTCACCTCCGCGTATCCGGTCTCCGGGGCCCTGTACTTCATGGCCAGCAAGCTCGGCGGCCCGCGCTGGGGATACGTCACCGGGTGGTTCAACCTGCTCGGCCTCCTGGGCGGGATGGCTGGCGGCTGCTACGGGACCGCACTGTTCACCGGGGCCTGGCTCAACCTCCAATGGGGCATCGCCCCCACCCCAGAAAGGACGTTGGGCATCTTCGCAGCCATCCTCCTGCTGCTGGCCACCCTCAACCTGTTCGGCGTGCGCCTGGTCTCCATCCTGAACTCGATCAGCGTGTGGTGGCACCTGGCCGGCGTCGCGGCGATCGTCGGGGCGCTCGTGCTGGTGCCCTCCCATCACCAGTCGGCCGCGTTTGTCTTCGGCGAATTCTCCAACGGGACCGGATGGAGCAACCCCCTCTACGTCGGTCTGCTCGGACTGCTGCTGGCCCAGTACACTTTCAGCGGCTACGACGCCTCGGCGCACTTGAGCGAAGAAACCAATCACGCCCAGATCAGCGCGGCCCGAGGCATCGTCCGTTCGATCTTCTGGTCCTGGGTGGTGGGCTTCGTCCTGCTCGCCGGGATGCTCTTCGCGATCCAGGACTACGCCGGCACCGTGGGGAGTGCGACCGGGGTACCGCCCGCTCAGATCTTCCTTGACGCTCTCGGCCCAACAGCGGCCAAGGCCCTGCTGCTGGTCGTCATCGTGGCGCAGTTGTTCTGCGCGAACGCGGGACTGGCCTCCGCCAGCCGCATGGTGTTCGCCTTCTCCCGCGACAACGCCCTGCCGCTCTCCAACATGTGGAAGCGCCTGAGCGCCCGTACCAAGACCCCTGTTGCGGCCGTCTGGTTGTCAGTCGCCGTCCCCTTCGTTCTCGCCCTGCCGTCGCTGCACTCCGCCACGGCGTACACGGCCATCGTCTCGATCAACGTCATCGGGATCACCCCGGCGTACGCCATCCCGGTGTACCTGCGGCTGCGCGCTGGCAGGCACTTCGTACGCGGTCCTTGGCATCTCGGGAGCTGGAGCAAGCCAATCGGCTGGATTGCCGTGATCTGGGTCGGTTTCGTCACCGTGCTGTTCTGCCTGCCCGCGGTCAGCCCGGTCACCGTCGACACGTTCAACTATGCCCCCGTCGCCCTGCTGAGCGTGCTGGCCCTGGCCGCCGTCCTGTGGTCCACCCGCGGACACCGCAGCTACGGCATCCCCGAGTACGGCACCGCCGCCGAGCGCGACGACATGGCGGAGAACGTCGTATGAGCCAGCCTCCCAGCCCGGCCGCAACAAATGGCCCCTCCCAGCAGGCGACCAGCGGGTTCGAGGACCTGCGACTCCTGGTGGAGAGCGGCACCGTGACCACCGTGCTGCTGGCTGTGCCCGACATGCAGGGCAGGTTGAAGGGAAAGCGATTCGGCGCAGCTCACTTCCTGGACAGCGTGGCGGCTGGCGGCGCCGACATGTGCGCGTACGTCTTCGCCACCGACGTGGACATGCGCCCGCTGGACGGCTTCGCCCTGGCCTCCTTCGACACCGGCTACGGCGACATGGGACTGCTCCCCGACCCAGACGCCGTCTACCAACTGGCCTGGATGCCGCGCACCGCCCTGGTCTTCGCCGAGGCCATCGGCCACGATGGACAACCCGTGGCTGTGGCTCCCCGACAGATCCTGTGGGAGCAACTCAGCTGCCTCGCCTCCCGGGGAATCGTCGCGCAGGTCGGGCTGGAGACCGAGTTCGTGCTCTGCCACGACAACTACGCCGACGTCGCGGAGACCGGCTCCATCGAGATAGAACCGGTGGACACCGACAACCGGGACTACTCCCTCGACTACCCACGGGTGATGGACCGCTTCCTGCAGGATCTGGAGGAGTGTCTCGCAGGCGCCGGGCGGCCGGTCGAGGCGATCAAGACAGAGAGCGCCCCCGGCCAGGTGGAGATCACGTTCCCCTACGGCGATCCGATGGCGGCGGCCGACACTCATCTCCTGCTCAAGCACGCGGCGCGGGCCATCGGCGGACACTCCAACTTGGTACCGACCTTCATGGCCGCGCCCGCCACGGGGGTCGGCAGCGGCTGCCACATCCACCTCTCCCTCGTACACGACGGCGTACCCCTGTTCGCCGAAACCGGCGGGCGCATGCCGGAGGCGGCCCGCCACGTCATCGCCGGACTGCTCGACGTCCTGCCCCACCTGGCCCTGCTTTACGCCCCTACCCCCAACTCCTACAAACGCTTCGTTCCCGGAACCTTCGCCCCGGTCAACTTCGCCTGGGGCCGCGACAACCGGACCTGTGCCATCCGGGTCGTCGGCCGCGGCGACAACCTCCACCTGGAGATCCGCCTCCCCGGCGCCGATGCCAACCCCTATCTCACACTCGCAGCGGTCCTTGCCGCCGCCCGGCATGGCCTCGACCACAAACTCGACCCGCCCCACCCGTGCGTCACCAACGCCTTCGAGGAGGCCGGGGCTCCGCCGGTGCCGGGCTCGCTGGAAGAAGCGCTTGCTGCCCTCCACAGCAGCCCGCTCCCGGCGTCCGACCTGCTCACCCCGGCAGGGGTCGAGCACTACACGAACGCCGCCCGGCATGAAATCGCCGCTCACCGAACGACCGTGACCGACCACGAACTGCGCCGGGGATTCACCACGGCCTGACGGCCACCGACCCCCGCGTACGGCAGCCCCGTCGTAGCCACTGCCGTGCGCGGGCCCGCGACCCCGTCGCCGAGCACGACTCCCCGCTCGGCGACGGGGCACGCCAGACACCCTCGTTCCCCGGGACAAGACGGTGACCCGGGGGGCGAGGGGCCACGAGAACCGACCAGACCGACTCCTTCTGGACAGGACCTTCAGTGACCCAGACCCGCTTCACCGTGCTTGACGAAACCCAACGCCATCCGGACCTGGCCGAGCAGATCGACCGGATACTCCACCGGGTTGCGCCGACGGTGACGGAGATAACCGACCTCCCCCTCACACAGGAGGTCCGCTTCCGCCTGCTGACCCCCAAGGCATGGCGGGACGAGACCCGCAAGAGCCAACACCGCACCCTGTCCCGCGACATTGCCGATCTCGAGCTGACCTCGCAGGAGATCGACGCCGTTCGGACCGGGCTGAGGATCATGGGATTCGTCCCCGTCCTGGTCTGGCCCCTGGTGCTCGGCAGCACTCTGACAGCTGACGATGGCCGCAGCGAGACGATCGTCGCTCCCCAAGCCCTCCACCATGGTGGGCTGCTGGTCAACGAACCTGCCCTTCACCAGGTAGTCGCCCATGAACTCGTCCACCAGGCGCAGGCCGATGCGCACGGCGGCGCGGTCTGGACCACCTTCTTCCCGCAGAAGCGGGGGATCACGGCGGGCGGCGCCTCGGCCGTCCTTGAGGGACATGCCGACTGGGCCGACCATCAAGTCACCGCCCGCCTGTTCGGCACGCCGGCCGATCACCGGCAATCGCCGAAGTCCTGGCGCCACCGCACCCACAACGCACTCCCCGGCATCCGGCGCCTCGGCCCCAGCCGCGCAGCGTACGAACAGGGCGCCCGCCTCATCGGGCGCGCCGTGGCCGCAGGAGGTACCGACCTGGTCAACCGGATCTGGAAGGACGCGGCTTTCCTTCCCACCGAGGAAGAGATCGCCGATCCTGATGCCTGGGTCCGCCGCATCGAGCGGGGCTACCTCGGTGCCTGACCTCCTTCTCCATTCCGCCGAGTCCGACGGCTCAAGCCATATGGACCGCATCACCGATGTCGTGCTGCACCTGCTGTTCGAACTGTCCCAGCAGACTGCGCGATTCGCCGTCCGCCTTGACCCGTGGAGATCCCTCATGGGGACACCTGAGCCATCAACAACTGGCCGACCAAACCAGAGCCCTTCCTGAGCCCCCAATTGATGAAGTTCCAATCGAAGTTGATCAGCTGTCCCGCACCTCGGCGCGTGACCGGGGTCAGGGGCGACGCCCTGGCTAGCGTCCCCTTCAGCCACCAGTCCGGCCTCGGTTACAGGCACCCCGCCAAAACAGAAGTAGGTAATCGGATGACTCCCGTTGATGACTCGACCGTTCGCGATCCCAAGAGGCTGCGTGCGGACATGGTTCGTGCGCTGCGTGATCAGGACGCGATCACGTCCGACTCGGTTGCTGCGGCCTTCGCCGCCGTGCCCCGACACCAGTTCGCACCAGAGGCGTCCCTGGGGGTCGTTTACGATCTCCACCGGATTGTGCCGGTCAAGAAAGATGAGAACGGCCTGAACGTCAGCGTCATGTCCGCCGCCCACCTCCAGGGTGTGATGCTGGAGCAGGCCGACATCGAGCCCGGGATGAAGGTCCTGGAGATCGGCTCGGGCGGCGTCAACGCCGCCTACCTCCAGGAACTCGTGGGTAGCGACGGTGAAGTCACCACGGTCGACATCGACCGAGACATCGTCGACCGTGCCCGCCTGTGCCTGGACGAGGCCGGATACCAGCAGGTGAAGACGGTCCTCGCCGATGGCGAGAGGGGCTTGCCCGATGGAGCGCACTACGACCGGATCATCGTCACCGCGGCAGCGTGGGACATCCCCCCGTCATGGATCGAAGGACTCGCGGAGAAGGGCAGGCTCGTCGTTCCGCTGACGGTATGCGGCACGACCCGCTCGATCGCCTTCGACCGTGAGGGTGCGGGACTGCTCAGCCGCTCCTACCGTCTGGCGCACTTCGTACCGATGCAGGGCGAGGGCGCCGCCGATGAACGCAAGGTACTGCTGCGGGAGGGCGTCGTCGCGCAGACCGATGACGTGCGGGTGCCCCTCAACCCGCAGGCGCTGAATCATGCCCTCAACACCCCCCGGCTGGTCCACTGGTCGGGCGCGGCATGGGACCTACCAGACGAGCTGGACCTGTACCTCACGCTCAACCTGCCGCGTCCCGTCCGGCTGCACGCAGCCAAGGACGTCATCGAGCGAGGGCTGTTGACACCGGCAGTCCAGTTTGGGGTGCCCACCCTGGTCAGCGAGGACAGCATCGCCTACCGCACCCGCCGCGACAACGAGGCCATCGGGGGCTTCGAGAGCGGCGTCATTGCCCACGGTCCGCAGGCCGAATCTCTCGCCGCCCAGTATGCAGAGCTGCTGCGCCGGTGGGCCGAACACCACCGTCGCCGGGGAGCTGCGACGTTCCGGTATCTGCCGGGTCCCGCTCCGTCGCCTCTGCCGCAGGACGCCGTACTGCGCCGGCACGGGATCGTCACCGCGTCCTGGACCTAAGACTCCGGAGTCCGGAACGGGCTCCGGGACCTTGCACCATTCCTCATTACCTCAAGGAGGCACAGATGACCGTTCAAGTGGAGCGACCGGCCATACCTACGCAACCGGCCGACGAAGCGGAGGAGTTCGATGACTTCATCCTCGGCATCTCCATCGTCGAGGGCGGCTCCTCTGCGGACCAGCTCATCCGCATGACGGACGACGGCTGCAACTCCACGTGCGCGACCGCGTGCACGAGCTGCCCGTAGCAGCACCAACCGCGTCCACCGCGGTGGCCCGGCCGCACCACGAGCGCGGCCGGGCACCGCGAGTCTCAGGAGAGGCATATGTATCGCCACATTCATGCAGCACTGGTCCGTGCACCTGTCTGGAATCCCGACAGCCAGACAGTATGGCCGGACCTCACCGGCGCGTTCGCGGACCCAACGTCCTGGCGATCGTGGCTTCAACACACCTGGTGCGACGCCGACTTCGCGGCGGCCATCAAGGCAGCCAGCCCCGACCTCGCGACCCGGGTGGAGCAGATCTGCGCGGGCCGGCCGGTCCCGGACTCTGCCGTGCGGCGCACGGTGGTCACCGTGCTGCGCTATCTGCTGCGTGCTCGCACCCGGCCAACTCCGTTCGGCCTGTTCGCCGGCATTGCGGCCGCACGAATAGGTACGGCGCCCGCCCTCCGCGTCGGCACCGATCACCGCTCCACCGCCCGAGTAGACGCGGCACACAGTGCAGTCCTCATCGACTACTTCGAGCAGCACCCGGCGCTGAGGCCCCGCCTGATGCTGCTCGCCTCCAGCCCCCTCGTCGAACGCGACGGGTACGTGGTGATCGAGCACCGCCCGAGCGGAACCCTCGACCGACGCCCAGATCACGTGCAGGTCCGCTTGACCGCACCGATCCGCGAGGCCCTGGACGGGGCCAGGACACACGTCGTGTGGAGCGACCTCGTCGTGAAGCTGTCGACCAGCTTCCCGAGCGCACCGCCCTCCGTGATCGACCGCCTCATCGCAGACCTGGTCAGGCAACGGGTCCTGCTGACGAGTCTCCGGCCGGCGATGACGGCAACCGACCCGCTCACCGCCCTCATCGACCAGGCAGCCCACCTCCCGCCCACTGAGGCAGCGGAGATCCAGTCGGCCCCCAGGTCCGCGCTCGACTTACGGGTGGACTGGGACCTGACCGTACCTACGGCCGTCGTGCAGGAGGCGGAAGCGGCAGCGAAGGCCCTCATCCGCCTCGCACCACAGGCGTCCCTGACCGGCTGGGCCGAGTGGCATCGCCGCTTCCTGGACCGGTACGGGCCGCGGGCGGCCGTCCCCGTTCTGGACGCGATCGACGTGCTCGGTTATCCGCCCGGGTTCCTCGGTGCCACCGCCGCGCCGACGGCTTCCCCGCTGCCCGACCGTGTTGGCCGCCTCATCAAACTCGCGTACACCGCCGGCATGCAGGGCCGCCTTGAAATCCAGCTCGATGATGCGGCGATCGAGGACCTGTCCACCGTCGATCCGGGCCGTCCCATCCAGCCGAGCACGGAACTGACCGTGCGCATCCACGCCGAGAGCGTTGCCGCCCTCCACCAGGGGGAGTTCACCCTGAACGTGGTCGGGGTGGCGCGCTCGGCCGGAGCGACCACCGGACGATTTGTGTATCTGCTCGACGACGAAGACCGCCGCCGCATGACCGAGGCCTACGGCGCTCTGCCTGCCGTGCACCGAGACGCGCTCAGCGCGCAGATCAGCTCCACCCCTCTGTCGGCGTCGGCCGAGAACGTCGCCCGCGCCCCGCAAGCGACCGAGTGGGTGATCTCGCTCGGCGACTACCACAGCCCGGACACCCGCCTCGTTCCTCTCACAGACCTCGCGGTCACCGCCGACGCCGAACAGCTACACCTCGTCTCGCTGTCCCACCGCCGCCCCGTCCACACACTGCTGCTCAACGCTGTGGACCTGGGCCACCGCTCCCACCCGTTGTGCCGGTTCCTGACGGAGGCACCCGCCGCGATGGCCATCCCCTGCACCGGATTCAGGTGGGGGACGGCCGCGTCCAGCCTGCCGTTCCTGCCCGCGTTGCGCTACGGCCGGACGATCCTGTCCCCGGCCCGCTGGCTCCTGACGCGAGAGGACCTGCCTCCCGCATCCGCACCATGGCCGCAGTGGGAGGAGTCCCTGACCCGATGGCGCCGCGAGGTCCACCTGCCTGAGCAGGTGTACCTGAGCGAGGACGACCAGCGCATGGCCCTGGACCTGGCGGAGCCGTCCCACCGGGCCCTGCTGCGCGTCCACCTGGACCGCGACGGCACCGTGACGCTGTGCCCGGCGCCACATGCGAAGGACCTGGGCTGGACCGGAGGCCGTGCTCACGAAGTCGTCATCCCCCTGAGCACCGAACAGAACATCATCCCCGTCCGCGTGACAGGCCGCGCGGTCAATCGGGAGCACGGTCACCTGCCCGGATGCGAGGACCGCATCTCCCTTCACCTCCACGGCCATCGCGACCGGCAAAACCCCATCCTGACCCGGCACCTGGCGGCCCTGCTTCACGAACTGGGCAATCCTCCATGGTGGTTCATCCGCTATCGCGACCCCGGCGACCACCTTCGCCTCCGCCTGACCTGCCAGCCCGGGACCCTCGGCGCCGTCCTCGAGTCGATCGGCGAGTGCACGCGCCGCCTGCGGCAACACGGTTTGATCACGCACGCCGGTGTGGAGACCTACCACCCGCAGACCGCCCGATTCGGCGGCCCCACCGCCCTCGACGCCGCCGAACGGTACTTCGCCGCCGACTCCGCCGCCGCCGTATCCCAGCTCGCCGCCCAGACCGGAACGGAGGTCCCCGACCCTCGCGCGGTGACCGCCGCGAGCATGGTGGACATCGCCGTGGGCCTGCTCGGCGACAGCACCGCGGCGATGCAGTGGCTGATCGAGCACACACGCACTAAGCAGGACGCCCCGCCCCGCACCGTCTACCGCCAAGCCGTTGACCTGGTGAACGCGCCAACAGCCGGCCTGAGCGAGCACGTCACCGCTGCCTGGTCCGCCCGGCGTGGGGCACTGGCCGACTACCGCCGCGCGCTCGCGGACACGGCCTTCCGTCCGGACGAGCTGCTGCCGGACCTACTGCACCTCCACCACGTCCGGATGCGCGGGCCGGGACTGCCCGAGGAACGCACCCACCTTCACCTGGCCAGAGTCGCTGCCCTCAGCTGGACGGCCCGCGCAAGGAGTACACCGTGATCACCACCGCTCCCGCCCTCACCGCACTGGAAACCGTCGATCGTCTGGCCGACGGACTGGCCGACCCAAGCACCGCGTGGCCCGGCGGACGCCCCGACGGCGGCCGGTCCTGGCCCCAGTCGCTGGCCGGAGGCGCCTCGGGCATCGCCCTGCTGCACATCGAACGCGCCCGGACCGGGCACGGAGACTGGTCCACCGCACACGCCTGGCTGAAGGCGGCCGTGCACGGTGAAGTCAGCGCCGCAGCCAACGCGAACCTGTACTTCGGCGCTCCCGCCCTCGCGTACGTGCTGCACCGGGCGACCAGCACATCGAGCCGCTACCTGCCCGTCCTTGCCCGTCCGGACACCGCCACCCTCACCCTCACCCTCACCCGGCTGACCGCCGCCCACCAGCGCATCACCCGCGGCGAGCGCCCCCTCATGGAAGAGTTCGACCTGATCCGCGGCCTGTCCGGCCTGGGCGCCTATCACCTCAGCCGCCACCCGCACCACACAATCACCTCCGACGTCATCGCCTACCTGGTACGCCTGACCGAGCCCATCCCCGACCCGGCCGGGCTGCCGCCGTGGTGGACAGACGTCGCCCCCAGCGGCGTCCTTCACCCCGACTACCCCGGCGGGCACGGCAACCTCGGGCTCGCCCACGGCATCGGCTCCACCCTCGCCGTCCTCTCGCAGGCCCTGCTCGGCGGACTGACCGTGTCCGGCCTGGTCGACGCGATCGCGAGGATCTGCTCCTGGACGGACCAGTGGCGGCAAGGCGACGAGACCGCGCCGTGGTGGCCGGGACACCTCTCGATCCCACAGATGACCGACGACCAGGTCCACTCCTCCCTTCGCCCCCGGCCATCCTGGTGCTACGGCGCCAGCGGCACCGCCCGTGCCCAGCAGCTGGCCGGACTCGCCCTCGGAGACCCGACACGCGTCGCGATGGCCGAGAACGCCATTCTCGCCGCCCTGCAAGACCCTCTCCAACTGGACACGCTCCCCGAGACCGGGCTGTGCCACGGCATGGCCGGGCTCCTGCACGCGGCATGGCGGATGGCCACCGAGACGGACAATCCCGAGATCACCGCCGAGCTGCCACGGCTGACCGACCGCCTGATCACCGCACTCAGCCAGAGCGACCCCAACCCGGAACTCCTGGATGGAACAGCCGGAACAGCACTCGCCCTGCACACCGTGGCAACGGGCCGTGCGCCCGCCCCACACTGGGACACCTTCCTCGCTCTGGCCTGATCCCGCGCCCATCCGTACCGACACCGAAAGGTCTGAAGTGACCGACCTCGTGACCGCCGCCGTATGGAACATCAAGGCCGACGGCGGCCGCAACGGCGAACACCGGCATCTCGCACTCGACGTCCTCACCGAGTACGAGCCGGACATCTTCCTCCAACAGGAGGCCAAGTTCAGCCGCGAGCGGGGCAGCGAACTCCTGCACGCCACGGAGAAGCGGCTGAGCCTGCGAGGCTTCCTCTCCGCACCCAACCCGTACGCGGACGCCGACATCGCGACCGCCGTCTACCTGCGCCCCACGATGTTCACCGTCGTCGAAGCACGCCCCCGCGCCAAGCCGTGGTGGCTGCACCCCTGCCACGTGGTCGCGCGGCTCGGCACCTGTCCTGTGCCACTCAACCTCATCTCCCTCCACATGTGCTGCTTCGACGCCAACCAGCGGTTAACAGAGGCGGGTTGGACGGCCATGCACGCGGGGGCAGTCACTATCGCCGCCGGCGACACCAACAGCTACCCGCGCAATCCCGAACGCCTCGCCCTGCCCGACTGGGCCACGGTGACCGACCGCGCACACATGGTCCACCGGACCTATCTCGACGCCGACGGACACCGCCGCAGCGACACCCGCCCCGACGCCGCCCTGACCGACGCCGGCTACCTCGACCTCGCCCGCTACGCCGCCGACCACCTTGGCCAGCCCGAGGCCCTCAACGCCACCGCCGGACAGGGCAAACCCGACCAAGGCGGTCCCCAGCGCATCGACCGCGCCTACGGGACAGGCGGCCTCGCCTCCGCGCTGCACAGCGTCGAAGTCGTCGACAACGACGACACCCGAGAAGCCTCCGACCACTCCCTGCTGATCCTGCGCTTCTACCGGATGCGCCTCGAACGCGTGCTGAGACCGCCTCTGGCCGCTGCACACACCGCAAAGGCCCTCCGATGACCCTGCCGGCCTGGCGGCAGGCCAATCTCGTGTTCCCGGAATGGGAGAACGCTGAGACCATCGGCGCATCCCGACTCGCACCCATACTGCGCGTGGGCGAGGACGAAGGCGCCCTGGCCCGGTGGTTCATCATCCGCAAGCACCCGTGCTGGCGGGTGCGCTACCTGCCCGCAGCCGGAGGAGCAGAGCACACAGCCCAGAGTCTCGACACGCTGGTTGCCGAGGGGGCCATCACCGCGTGGACGAAGATCGTCTACGAGCCCGAGGCCCATGCCTTCGGTGGCACCGAAGCCATGGCCAGCGCGCACCGCCTCTTCCACCACGACAGCCGCAGTCTGCTCGAACACCTTCAGCGCAAGGGCGGCCCGCACCGGCGCGAGACGTCTCTCATGCTGTGCACCATCTTGATGCGCTCCGCCGGGCTGGACTGGTACGAACAGGGCGACGTCTGGGCACGCGTTGCCGCTCACCGCGAGACGCCCCCGGGCACCACCACACCGGAGAGCCGCGAGCAACTCCAAACTGCCGTACACCGGTTGATCTCCGTGAACGGGGACGAGTTGATGCGCACCGGCGGGCCGCTGACCCACCTTGCGCACTGGGCCCGCGCCTACAGCGACGCCGGGCAGGAGCTGGCCCACCTCATGGAGCTGGGGTTGCTTCACCGCGGGCTGCGCGACGTCCTCGCCCATCACACGCTGTTCGCCTTCAACCGCATCGGCCTGCCCTACGCCACCCAGGCCGCCCTCGCCGCCGCCGCGAAAACCGTCGTCTTCGGCCCCGACCCGACCACGGAAAGGAGCGTCGCAAACCGTGTGGATAATTCCTGACGCCCTGGCCCGGCGCTTCCCCCTCATCGCTCGCCCCCGCCCGGCCTGCCATCCCCTGCCCCAGCGTGTTCAGGCGCTCGCCGAACTCGCCGACAGCGCGGCAAGGACGGGCGATGCGAGCATGGCCTCCACGGTCTACAACCAGGCCGCGCTGATCGCCTCCGATACCGGTGTGCCGGACATGGCCCACACGCTGTGCCACCAGCACGCAGCCGCCTACCTGGACGCCGCTCCCTTGCCCGGCAAGGCCGCAATCCGAGCCCTAGAACCCCTCATCAACCTCGCCCGCCTCGCCATCCGCGCCGGGCAATACGACGACGGCCGCCGTACGCTCCTCCAGCTCTTCGACGCGGTCAGCACCAACACCCCCATCACCTTGTTCGAGGACGTGGCCGTGCCATCCGGCCTCACCTCAACAGCCGGCGACCGCCAAGAGGTCCGAGCCTGGCTATGGCGAGTTCTCCTCGCTGACGGAACGCGCGCCCTGACCACTGCCGGCCGCTGGGCTGAAGCACTCACCCACGTCGAAGCACACCACGGAGTCGGACAGCGCATGCTCGACGGCCGCCAGGTCGCCGTCCTCGCCGCCCTCACCGCCGGAGACACCCTCCGTGCCAACAGCCTCCTGGCCGACACGAAGCCTGGTGAACCCTGGGAAGTCGCGGTGACCGACTGCCTGAGCACCGTGTGCCACCGAACCGCAGGACTGCCTTGGCAACAGACCCTGCAGAACCTGGTAACCAGGCACCTCGGGGCTCTAGACGCGGACGACCTCACCGTGTTCCACACGCAGCTCGGGCTCGCCACCCTGGACCTGTTCACCTGGCACGAAGAGCCTGAAGCACGCGCCGTGGTCGAGGAGTTGCACCGAAGGACGATCAAGACCTCCGACGGCTATGCCGCCCGAGAGATCCTGGCACACCCCCTGTGGGCCACCCTCGCTACCGATCGAGAGGCACAGGAATGCCGACTTCTCCTCACCTCCTGTGCACTCGGAGCAGGAACCATCCCCGATGAGTTACGTGACCAACTGGACCATGCGGTACGTACCAGCGATCACACCATCCGGGACAGCGTTACCCGCCAAGATCATGCTTGCCTAACGAGCTCGTGCATGGTTGGCGGTGGCACATCGAGACCTTGATCGTTGATCATGGTTGGCGTGGTGGGGAGCCGGACGCGCGCAGCGGTCATTCGCAATCAGCAGATCACTGGACTGAGCGCAGAGGTGATCGCCGAACTCGTAGCGGAGATCGGCCCGTTGTGGCACGAACGGCATCAGGCGGGACTCGCCTCGCGTCCACGGCGGAGAGCTGTCGGGGCTGGTGCCAAACACAAGCTCGTGTTCGTCGACCGGCTGCTGGCCACGTTGATTCACCTTCGCCATGGCGCCACTCACGACGTGCTGGCCTGCTGGTTCGGCGTGGACCGCTCTACGATCACGCGTGCGATCGGTGAATTGCGGCCGCTGCTGGCACAGCGGGGCTGCACCATCGCTCCCGGCCTTCGGCTCCGCACGCT
>NZ_JBEXEA010000070.1:0-21797 GCF_040606035.1 Streptomyces sp. NPDC005483 | reverse complement strand
GTACATCGAGAACCAGAAGCGCCCAGCCTGACCGCCACCCCGGAGACGCAGAGATCTCCGGCGCTTCGCGCCTCCGGGCCGAGGATCGCATTCCCGCCCGGCCTGAAGGCCGGGATTCCCTGCGAAGAACAAGGGATGGAAGCACCGCCACGGAGGCGGGTCCACAGCGAATCAGACCGCCGAGCCCATCGGCTCGCGCTGTCCGCTGGCTGAAGCCGGCGTCGAGTGCGGGCCGCCGCGCCCCTGGGTGAGTCTGCGCTGGCCGACTCGACGGCGAGGCGGGTTCCCTCCGACGTGTGGGGGACCTTGCCAGCTGCACCAGGAATGGGGAGGAGGTCGTTGGTACTTGCGGCTCTGCAGGGCTCGGATATGGCGAAGAGCCCGGACGGATCCGGGCCCTTCGGTCAGTAGCGGGGACAGGATTTGAACCTGCGACCTCTGGGTTATGAGCCCAGCGAGCTACCGAGCTGCTCCACCCCGCGTCGATAACGCCACCTTACACAGCTGTAGGGGGCGGGGCGGCGCTCATTTTGCGGGGTCAGCTGCGGCGCACGATGTTTTCGGCCTGGGGGCCCTTCTGGCCCTGTGCCACGTCGAAGGTGACCTGTTCACCTTCAAGGAGTTCGCGGAAGCCGTGGCCGGAGATGTTGGAGTAGTGCGCGAAGACGTCCGGGCCGCCGCCGTCCTGCTGGATGAAGCCGAAGCCCTTCTCGGCGTTGAACCACTTCACGGTGCCACTGGCCATGCGTTTGTCCTTCGAATGCCCCGGGTTGCTTCCCGGTTGGTCTGTGAGTGGTGCTCTCCGTCGATGGAGAGCGTCCGGCGTCTGTTCTACCCCGGAGACGGGAGGACAATCCAACTCCCGGGCGGTTGCGGCGCGCCTTGGTGCTGCTCAGTGGGCTTCGGACTTTTCGGCGCTGCGTCGCTGCCTGTGGGAGGGCAGGCTTCTACTTGCCCCTGGCGGCTTCCTTGAGCTTGCTGCCCGCCGAAACCTTGACGCTGTAGCCGGCGGGGATCTGGATCGGGTCACCGGTCTGCGGGTTGCGCGCGGTGCGAGCGGCACGGTGGGTGCGCTCGAAGGTCAGGAAGCCGGGGATGGTGAGCTTCTCGTCGCCCTTGGCGACGATCTCGCCGACGGTCTCGGCGAACGCGGCCAGAACGGCGTCGGCGTCCTTGCGGGGCACCTCGCCCCGCTCAGCGAGGGCGGCAATCAGCTCACTACGGTTCATGGGCGGTGCTCCGTGACGCTCGGGGTGCCGCGACTGCAGGGCGGACGCGGCGTTTCTGGTGTCGTCCTCCCACCAGGGTCTGACAGTGCTGTGCTTTGGTGCCCGGTGGCGGGTCGTTCATCCCGGGCCAGCTCTGCAGGGAGGTGCTGCCATAGATCTTGAACGTTGCCGAAGCCCTTACAACCAGCGCTGAACGGCGCGGCGTCAGCTCGCGGGCCTTGGCCGCTACTCCTCAGCTCGTAGCCCATGGAAGCTGGTGGTTAGTGCTGCCGGGTGGGGACTACAACGCGGGCGCGGGCTTGCAACCATGCTTGGGTGCGGAAGGCGGATGCGCCGTTGCCTCGATACGGCCGATGCTGCCTTACAAGGCTCGCTGGAGCGCCTGGCGAGCTGAAGCCCTCGCACCCCGAAGACCGAGGGCGACACACCCGATCCTGCCCCCGGCCGGAGCCCCTCCTGGTAGAATTGGCCCACCGGACAGCTGGGGACCGGGTGGACCGAAGGTCGCGAAGGGCTCTCACGAACCCGCCCAGCAGGAGGCCGTTTCTTTATGAGGCGGTCTCTTCGCTGCTCCGACGATATTTGACTCATCCCCCACCGGCAGCGGAGTCCACAACGATTCTGGTGCCGGTCTTGGCGGGACCGCTGGCGCGGGGGTGTTGTACTTGTGGTCGTTCTCAATAAGCTCGCTGTTGGCGTGAACCGCATGGAGAACAGTTGTTCACCGGCGAGTTTCTAGGGTTAGGCGCATGGCGCGGCATCAGGTGTGAGTAGTGCACAGACCCGCGGCCGGGGTGGACAGTCGGACAACATTGCGTGACCTGGACGAGATAGCACACCGCGTTGATCATCTCCCGTGGCAGAACCATTCCGGCCGGCCGCCTCGGCCCGCCACCCAGCCCGGAACCGGCAGTACATCTCTCACCATCCCACTCGGCGTCGCTCATGTCCGAGCCGTATCGAGGCGCGCCGGCCGGTCGGCCGCGTTCCCGACCTTGCGGGCGGCAGTCACCCCTCCAGGAGTGGACGGACTGGAGATGGCAACCATGAACCACGCGCTCGCCGACGCTGTCCTGGCCAACGGGTACTTTGCAGTGACAGGACTGACTGGCGAACAGATCCGCGACCTGATCGCTCTAGGGGCACAACGATGAACCGGAACCTATGGGAGCACACCTGCTAAACGGCAGTACGCACGGCCGTCGGCGACGAGGCCCTGCTGCTCGCCGGCCACAACGACCTGGCCGCCGGTGGTATCGAGCACTTGACGATCACGCCCGGCAACGCGACGGCCATGGTCACCCTGCGGTACACCAGAGGCAACACGCACACGGTCATCACTCTGCTGGTACTTACGGGCGAACAGGTGGCAGCCATGGCTACGCGTCCTCTCACTGCGGCCACCACCGTGAACGGAGGGCCGGCGGACTGCCTGGCCGATCTGAGCCACGGTGGCACGGTGTTCGTGGCCCCCACCGCCGCGGAGATCGGCTTCGCCTACATCTGCGAAGCCCCACCGCGATGTGCCGGCATAGCGCGCGTCCGGAAGAACTCGCGGTCCTCCGCGAGCTCACTTCAGCCTCTGGAGCCTCCACCGCATCGGTGGGAACGACCGTCACGCTCACCGCTCTCGAGGGGAGGCTCTACATCACCGCACACCACGTCTGGGGGTGGTACCGGGAGTGCCCAGAGCAGCCTCGCGTTCCGCGACCACCCTCCCGCCCTCACGGACACGCCGGCCTCGACCAGCCTCTCGTGGCCGCCTCCGCCTGTACCCGGCGTGGAGCACCTGCATGCCCTTCTCGATGACGCTGCCAAACAGGCAAATAACTACGTGTTCTCAGGCACGGGACCGGCGTGTTCGTGTGACGGCGACGCAGTTCGCCTGGCCTCCATACTTCCGCAGGTCCGCCTTCCTTGATCGCCTCGGTCTCGATATGTCTCAACTGCGCGAAAGGATACGGTATGCCGAGTGCCAGCGAACTTTCCGGTGTCCGTTCACTCCGTCTCACCTCCGACCGCTTGCGGTAGCCGCCGGAGCCCCTGGGCTGAGCGCAGCGCCCCCTCCACGACAGCCGCAGCGGTGAGCAGGACCCACAGAGCCGTCCACGGCACCGAGAGCCCTGCAGCGTGCTGCCCGGCTAGCGCTGCAGCCCCGCCGTCCCGTCGGCAGGGGCCACGGTGTCGAGGTCTACCATTCCCTGCTCACCGAGTCCGCGCCAGCTCTCCTGCCTCCCCCTCGACACGAGCGGCGGTCATTGCGGCGATCTCCGCTGCATATTCGCCTTTCAGTTTCCTCATTTCTCCGGCGAGCACTCTCGCTAACCAATCGGCGGTCCGCGCCGTAGCCCCTTGCGGGGGAAGGTGGAATCCCCTGCTGCGGAGAATTTTCATGTGGTCGGCCTGGGTGAGTTCTTGCTGCTCCTCGATCACCTTGGCCTGCGGAAACTTCGTCCCTCGCGCCTCCTCGATCTCGTGGAGATAGATCTGCGCGATTCGGCTGCTTCCGCTCCTCACGTTCTGCAACCACTTGTAGGTCTGCTGGGTGGCCCCACCGCGGGCAAGAACGTAGTCATGGGCCCGGAGCACCTGCATGTGCTCCTCATGGGTGAGGATCCGCTGCTCCTCCAGCACCCGGGCCATGTCCCCGAAACCGGGAATGTTTGCCGTCAGTTCCTCCACATGAGCCCGCGGCGCGGCGGTCACACCGGTCCTCACGTTGTGGAACCACGTGTAGGTCTGCTGGGTGGCCCCACCGCGGGCAAGAACGTAGTCATGGGCCCGGAGCACCTGCATGTGCTCCTCATGGGTGAGGATCCGCTGCTCCTCCAGCACCCGGGCACTGTCCCCGAAACCGGGAATGTTTGCCGTCAGTTCCTCCACATGTGCCCGAATGATGGGTTTCGACCCTGATCGGACATCGCGTAGCCACTTGTACGTCTGCTGCGTGGCTCCGCCGGGCATGAGAGTGTACGCATGGGCCCGGATAACCTGCATGTGCTCTTCATGGGTGAGGACTCGCTGCTCCTCCAACACCCGGGCACTGTCCGCGAAACCGGGAACCCTGGTCTTCAGTTCCTCCGCGTAGGCCCGTATGACGGGTGTCGCTCCCCTTTTGACGCTGTGCAGCCATGTATAGGTCTGCTGAGTGTCCCCGCCTGACCTGAGAGCGTACCCATGGGCCCGGACGATCTGCATGTGCTCTTCATGAGTGAGAGTCCGCTGCTCCTCCAACACCCGGACCCTGTCCCCGAAACAGGAAATACGGTCCCGTAGCTCGTCGGCGTAGAGGCGCGAGATTGCTGTCCGTCCAGTCCTGACGTGATGCAGCCATATGTGTGTCTGCTGGGTGTCACCCCAGGACAGGACAGAGTACTGGTCGTTGCGAATGATCTCCATGTGATCTTCTGCGGTCAGCTCAGCGATGACGAGGGCGGGCAACTCCTCTTGCGACCGGGACTCGTCGTGGGCGCGAGGGCCGAGCACGGCGTGCTGGGGCCCGGGCTCGAACTGGACGGGTTTCTTCATGGGGTGTTCTCATGCGCGAGCCTGGGCAGATCAGCCCAGGGAACGAGAGGGTGTTCAGGGGGAAATGTCGAGGTCGCTGCGGTGAGCCTCGGTGGCTCGCAGGTCCGTCCCTCACGCGTCATCAGCTGGCCCCGCGGCTGAGCTCCCACAGGCACAGCACCGAAGAGGAGTTGAGCGCGTAGGCGGTGCCGGTGATGCCGTCCCGTGCGGCGATGTACTGCTTGCCCTGCCAGAGCGGCAGGATGGGAACGTCCTGGGCCACGTCGTCCTGGATCTTGGTCAGGCTTTCGGTTGCCGCCAAACGGTCGGTCTGACGGCGCGATTCGGGAATCAGGGTGTCTTGGATAGCGGCGTTGGAATAGGGCGAGCCGAGGGTGTTGTCCTTGTCCAGGAAGGGTGCGAGAAAGTTATCGGCATCGGGGAAGTCAGGGAACCAACCCATGCCATAGACGTCGTACGCGCCCTTCTGCTCGGCGGGCCGGAAGGTCGACCACAGATGCCCCTGAATGGAGACGTCGAACAGTCCGCTGTCGTTGAGTTGCTTCTGGAGGACCTCGAACTCCTGCTTGGTAGCGGGGCCGTAGTGGTCGCTCGTGTAATGCAGCGTCAGCTTGACCGGGGTGGTGATGCCGGCCTTGTCGAGCAGGGTCCTGGCCTTCTCGACGTTGGGGTCGCCGTACTTGTTGAAGAACGAGTTGCTGTGGCCTACGACGCTTGCCGGGACCAGCGAGTACAGCGGTTGCGCCTGGGTCCCGTAGACCCTGGAGACGAGCCCTGCGCGGTCGATGACCTGGGCCATCGCCTGGCGCACGGCTTTACTGCTCACGACGGGCGCATCGGTGTCGAACCCCAGATATCGGATCTCCTGGCCGGACACCTCGACGAGGTCGATGTTCTCGTCGGAGCCGGCGTCCAGCTTCTGGATCTGATCGGGTGACATGGTGCGAGTCATGACATCGATGTCGCCCTTTTGGATAGCCGTTCCCATGGCGTCACCGTTCTCGAACATGCGCATCTCGACCCTGTCGTTTTTCACTTGCAGGGATCCCTTGTACAAGGGATTCCTGGTGTAGACGACGCTTGTGACGGTGTTGTTCTTCACCTCGGCTTTGAATGTGTACGGGCCGGAGCCGTCGACCTGGAATCCGTCGCGCAGCTTATTCTTCGGGTAGTCCTTTGATTCGACGATGCCCGCGACCGGAGTGGCCAACTTGTATGGGAAGGTGGCATCCGCGGTCTCGAGATGGAAGATGACCTTGCGGTCGCCCTGGGTCTCGATGGAGTCGATCGTGTTGAGCAGGCCGGCGACCCCGGTATCCGCGTTGATGCGCAAGGAACGCTCGATCGAGTACTTCACGTCGGCTGCCGTGACGTCATCGCCATTGGCGAACTTCAGCCCGGTACGCAGCTCACACACGTATCGCTCGTTGCCCTTGTCCGTGAAAGAACAGCTCTGAGCCGCTTCAGGCACCGGGGAGCCATCCCCCCTGGGCTGGGTCATCAGCGTCTGGACCGTCTGGCGCAGCAGGTTCCAGGCATTGGTGTCGTACGTGTAAGCCGGATCGAACGGTGCTGGTGCCACCTTGGTCGCGGTGAACCGGTCCGTCGTGCCGACGAGGATGGCACCGCCGTCCTTGTCCCCGGAGTCGATTCCGCCGCACGCGGTAAGGGCCGAAGTGAACAGGCTTGCCCCTGCCAGCAACGCCAGTTTTTTGCGGTTCATCCGGGTGTCTCTCCAGAGCGTGATTCGGGGCCCGTCCGCCCGGCGGCGGCACACGAAGGCCGATGTGCCGTAGTTGCCCGGCTGTCCGCACGGTGACGGGGACAACCGTGCGCACAACCGCGCACGGTATGCAGAAGCAGCGGCCAAGAATACACACGTGTCTCTGGCCGACAAGCGCCCGAGGACCTGCTTCCTCTGGCCCGTTCACGGAGCGCGTTCCTGGGGTTGATGAGACGTCAACACTGGGCCCACGCCGCGTTCGGCACCCAGCGGAAGGTTCACCGTCCCGCTGCTGTCCGCACGGCACGACAGACCGCCGTCATGTGAACGGGCGCGAAGCCATCCGCACGCGGGGGCAGTTGGACACGTGTGATGTGTCGAGGACCTTAAGGCTGGTGACGTAGTGCCGTACATGAACCCGATCAACGAGGCGCACGTGAGTGAGCCGGGTCTGGTCGTCGTCGACGTCGCGGCCGCCGACGACGCCACCGCCCGGGCCTTCCAGCAACTGCTCGCCGACCGGTGGGCGACAGCGACAGCGGAGCACACGACCCGGGACGCGGGCGAGCCCGGCGTACGACTGCGCTGCTACCTGGACCTGCGCCAGCTGATCAGCCCGGCCGCGCCGGACGAAGCCCTGCCACCGGTCAGAGCAGCCGCATCACGGTGACGACCGCGTGCCGGGTCGTGCCCGCCACGACCTCCACCACCACGTCGCCGACGGCGGGCGTGTAGGAGGCGCCGACGTTCGTGAACGCCCGCCCGGCCTGGGGTCCGGGCGCGGGGCCACGACCGAGGACGGGATTTTGGCTTCCCGGCACGGAGAGCCTGCCCGGGAAGCACGGCGACAGGCAAGGCAGGGGCGCCGTCGATGACGCGGCGCCCCTGACAGCCGATGGACGATCACTCACCATGCCGGTCGGGCGCCTCGGAACGCGAGACAGATGCCCTTCGCACGTCCCGGAGCGCCCGTCGGCGGGCCGGAAGCGGACTGCGGCGGCGCTGCTGCTGGTGCCAGCGGGCGCGCCACCAGGCCAGCCGGTGCGCGGAGTCCTGGGGAAAGACGGACTGGATGACGGTAACGAGCAGACCGAGGGCCAAGGCGACGGCGGTCAGCCACCAAGGGGCACGGCTCAGGGCCAGGGCGAGGCTACTGACGCCGGTCGCGGCGGACGAGATGAGCGGTCGGGCCGGGTGGTTCATTGAAGGGTTCCCCCTCGTGCGGCGTACGCGTGCGGTACGCGGGATGTCGGAATTCCGAGAGGTCTTTGCTCGGCCTGCATCCAGTTCTATGAAGCGGGTTCTTGGGTGTTGTATCGGTGGGTGTCACACGCACCCCGGGAGCTGCGCTCCCGGGGTGCGTAGCGGTCGAACGCCTCACTCGCTGCTCTCTGCATCGCCTGCTCCGTGATCAGCGAGCTGTGCGGGTATGCGGCGGTGGCCAGCCACCGCACGAGGTCGGTGGAGGTGCCGGCGCGGAACTCGTCGGCCATCGACAGTCCCGGCCACCGCCACATTCCGGGGGCAACGTGGTTACGGCTGCGCCGCACTCCGGGCGCGTCATGCTGGAGGAGATCACAGACGGTTGGTGAACCGGCCGTCGGGCTGCTTTCGCAGCCATCCGCGGTCGGTCAGTCTGATCAGTTTCCCGCGCAGCGGTTCCAGCTTGGACTTCACGGTGACGTCCACGCCCAGCGTTTCGCCGACCTGCCGGGCCGTGACCGGTCCGCCGGCCTGGCGCACGACGGTGAGGATGCGCTGGTAGCCCGGCGGGAGCATGGTCTCCTGTGTGTCCGGACCGCGGTGCGGCACGAGCATCGCGGCCCGTCCGGCTACCTGGCCCGGTGCCGAGGAGATTGAGGCGCGCTCGCCTGCGATCTCTTCGCTCACGCGCTCGAGGACTCTTTCGGCGACGGCGAGTTCGTCCCGCTCAGATCGCACCCTGGCCAGCTGCTCGACCAGCTGCGCTTCGAGGGCGTCCAGTTCCGCACGATGGGCGGTGATCCGTTCCAGCAGCTCGGGATCCAGCACGCGGAGGATCGTACGGGCCGCCGGACTGCCGGGAGCACGAACTCCCAAGATGCTGCTGGACCCGTCGGCGGCATCGTGTCATCACGGGGCTGGAGGGCTTGTCCGCTGCTCTGATCCGATGAACTCACCGATGCGTCCAGTTAGGATGCCGGGCAGGATAAAAGGGGGTAGCAATGCCGCAGAACGCGGCCCGGGTGACTGTGATCATGCCTGACGGGCAGGAGTTGCGAGCCTGCCTGTATGAGCGCCGGCGCGCGGCAGCCGGATGGCAGTACCGGGTTGGTATCACCGGCTGGGCAGCTGACAGTGGTGGCCGTGCGGAGCCCGCGGAACAGAGCGTCTGGCTCGACGCCCGCTATGTCCGCCCGCTCGAAGGCGGCGACTACAGCCAGATCCCCACCCTCGTTACCCCCGCCGCCGACGGGCGGCAGGCCTGGACGGTACAAGATCTCCCTCACCGCCCCGGCCACCCCGGAGCGCGCCTGATCCACGTCATCGGCTGCCAGCCCCACGCCACACCCCTCACCCTCGACCAGGCTCTCGACATCCTCCGCCAGCCCCGCACGGTCCCCTGCCGCGAATGCCACGCCGCCACCTCACTCCCTGCCACGGCCGACCCGCTGTCTCCGTAACAAGACCGCGCTCCGCTCAGAGAGGGGGAGTGTTCTCCGGAGGACCGGCAGTGACGTTGGTGATCAGAGAGCGGGCTGGCATGGTGGGCGTATGAGCGAGGACGCGTTGGAAGCAGCACAGCGGGCATACCAGTCGGCACAGGAGGCGCTGCATGCCGCCCGTCGGAAGCTGGCCGAGGCCGTCCTGGATGCCTACGCGAGCGGCGAGCCGGTCGGCCGGATCGCCGAACGCACCGGCCAGAGCACCACCAACGTCTGGAACACTCTCGCCGTCCACGGCATCACACCCCGCAGCCGTATCAACGGCTCCACCTGACAGCCGCCGGTTCCTTCCGGCTTCGGCGCGCGGGCCGCCGGACGCCGGTCCGACGACCTATGAAGCGGCCTTGCTGATGTGCACTCAGAAGAGCGCCTGGCCTTCGCCGTTGGAGTCGGCGATGACGGGCCGGGGTTCGACAGGAAGGCCGTCCAGGCGGTCGGGGCCGGCTGCGGTCGCCACAGTGGGGGCGGTCTCGGCCAGCCACGTACGGAATTGCTCGACGGCTTCCCGGTAGGACACCCGTGCCAGGATCCGGTGTTCGCCGGTGGGGCAGCAGTCGACGGAGACGGTGAGCAGGCAGGAGCGGGGTGTGTTGTGGCTGCCCGTCCATGAGACGCGCAGCACTCCGCAGGGCTTGCGCCCGCGGGAGCTGGGGTGGGTGGGGCGCAGGGTGTGGGTGGCTGTGTGGGCGGTCCATGCGGCGAGGTGGGGCAGAGGCAGGGTGGTGCGGGTGCGACAGCCCGGGCAACGGTGCCAGTGGCGCAGCCAGACGGCCGCGTCGGTATCGAAGAGGCGCTGGTAGCGGCTGGCAACGCGGATGTCGTTGTCGTACAGGTGGTCAGGGCGCTCCAGGGTGTTGCAGGACGAGCAGACTGGCGCGCGGACGTAGCCGTGTTCATGGCAGTGGTCCAGCACAGCAGCAGGCGCCGTACCGCAGACGGCACACATCCACCCGGCCACCTGGCGGGACATCCCCGGCTTGCGGCTCAGCACCGAGTACAACTGACCCCGCAGCTCCCCCGTATACGGGCGCTGCGGGACCGCTGGACCGTCCACGCCCGCCGTGGGCTGGCTGTCGGTGGCTCGGGGATCTCGGCGGTGCTGTCCGGTGACAGCGGTGTCCGCCTTGCAGGCCCGCGTGGTGTGCAGCCGCTCGGCTTCGGTGTGCTCGGCCGCGTCCAGCAGCCTGACCACGGCCCGAGGAAGCCACCACGACCGCTCCACCCCGTCACGGGACCGCTGCACCAGCAGACGCCGCCAGTCGACCCCCGCCAGATGAGACCCCGGTCCGGGTTCGCGGCCGGCCTGCCGCCCGGGACGATCCGCCCCTCGCAGCTCCCAGCTGATGCGCCGACGCCAGCCACGCAGCGTTCCACCCGGGCGCTCCTGCTCCGGCACACCACGGAACGGACCGATACGGACCAGGTGCGATGCGTCCATCTCCACCGCGTTCCATGCCGCCGCCGCCCGGCGCACCTCAGCCTCCGAGACTCCCCACCAGCCGTCGCCCGTCCTGACCAGCTCCACCACACAGGCACCGAGCAAGACGTACTGCCCCGGCCGGACATCAGAAGGAAAGCAGGTGAACACCGCGGAAGTTGTCGGTACCGCGCTACCGGCCGTCAGGCTGACCCACACACGGTCGGCGGCGGCCGGAGTGATCAGATGATCTGCTCGGCCCGGGACAACACGCTCGGCCATACCGAGAGACTAACGACCGGCACCAGCGGACCGACAGCCAGTGCCCGGTTCTGGTGCCGGGAGAGCCGCCTGGCCAGCTGCGGGCGCCCAGGGCTGACGGATGATCTTCACCGAGGGCTTCCGCCCACGACCAGCATGAGTACCCCGAGCGCCGGTCACACCAGCCCTTTGAGCAGCAACTTCAAGTTGGCGAAGGCTCACTGCGTCGCAATCGACGAGGGCCGCCACCGGCTCCTGTCTCGACGTATCGCCAACGACGAACCTGACCTGCTCCAGCTCCTCACCGACGTCCTGGCCCTGGGCGACAGGGTGACCTGGGGCATCGACCTGGCCGACGGCGGAGCCGCCCTGGCCATCACGCTCCTGCTCGATCACGAACAGCCGGTGCACTACATCTCCGGCCGCGCCATCCACCGCGCCTCGCAGAGCTACCGCGGCGAGGGAAGGACCGATGCCAAGGACGCTGCCATCATCGCCGACCAGGTCCGCGTCCGACGCGACCTGCACCCCTTACGCGCCACCCACGACACCGTCGCCGACCTCAAGATCCTCACCGCTCGACGCCTGGACCTGGTCGCCGACCGCACCCGAACGATCAACCGACTGCGAGCCCAGCTCACCGGCATCTTTCCCGGCCTGGAACGGGCATTAGATCTCACCAACACCGGACCTCTTGTCCTGCTGACTGGCTACCAGACACCAGCCGCTCTCCGCCGGACAGGCAAGACACGGCTCAAGACGTGGCTGCGCAACCGCAGAGTCCTGCGAGCCGACCAGCTCACCGAGACAGCTCTTGAGGCGGCCATGCGCCAACACACCAGCCTGCCTGGGGAGAAACTGACCGCGCAGATGGTGCACACCCTCGCCGCGGAGGTGATGGCCCTCAACCAGCAGATCGCCGAGATCGACAAGACGATCGGGGCTCGGTTTCGCGAGCACCAGGCCTATGAAGTGATCACCAGCATGCCGGGCCTGGGTGTCATCCTCGGTGCCGAATTCATCGCCTGCGCCGGCGGCGACCTGGACGCCATCGGCAGCTCCCGTCGCCTGACCGGCATCGCCGGCCTGGCCCCTGTCCCCAAGGACTCAGGACGCATCAGCGGCAACATGCGCCGGCCGCACCGCTACCACCGCCGCCTCCTGCGTGTCTTCTCCCTCTCCGCCCAGGTCGCCGCCCGGAGCTGTCCGACGTCCAGGACCTTCTACGAGCGCAAGAGGAGCGAGGGCAAGTCGCACAAGCAGGCCGTCCTCGCCCTCGCCCGGCGCCGCCTCGACGTCTTGTGGGCCCTCATACGCGACCAGCGGACCTTCACCGTCGAGCCACCTCAACGTGGCCCCGCAGCGGCATAACGGGGTCACCGTCCGCTACCAGAGCCCTTGACAAACCTGATTAGGAATCACTCTCTTGCCGCGGACGGCGCCGGTGATGCCGAGCTCGCGCATCAGCCGTTCGACGGTGCAGCGGGCAACAGTCTGGCCCTGGCGGTTCAGGTGCCGCCAGATCTTCCTGGCGCCGTAGACACGGTAGTTGTCGTCGTATGCCTCCTGGATCAGGATCTTCAGCTCGGTGTCACGGATGGTGCGGGCCGAGGGCGCCTGCCGGCGTTTGTGGTGGGTGTAGTAGGTGGACGGGGCGATCTTGCAGTCGTGCTCGGACAGAACACGGCAGATCGGCCCGACTCCGCCGAAGCGGTCCCGGTGCTCGTCGATGAACGCTACGAGCGTGTGTGTGGCCGGTCGAGCTCGGCCGCGAAGAAACTTGCCGCAGCCTTCAGGATCTCGTTGGCCCGCTTCAGCTCGGCGTTCTCCTTCTTCAGCCGCTTCAGCTCGGCTGACTCCTCCGTTGTCGTTCCCGGCCGGGTCCCGGCATCGATCGCGTCCTGACGGACCCACTTGCGCAGTGTCTCGGTCGTGCCGATGCCGAGTTTCGCGGCGACCGCCTTCATCGCGGCCCACTCGGTGTCGTAGTCGGGCCGCACCCCGGCGACCATGCGCACCGCACGACGGCGCAGCTCAAGCGGGTACTGGGAAGGACGTGCCATGACTCGATCCTCTCAAACGATCGAGTCCCTACCGAACCCGGAACGGTTCAGTTCGATGTGTGCCGTGTGCTGCGCGGGGAGTCCGATGTGCTGGTGTTGACGCTCACCGCGCGTGCCGAGGAGGATGACCGTGACTGCCCGTCGTCTGTCCGCTGCCGCGCTCGCGGCCACTGTGATCGTCGGGGCGGTAGCGCTGCCGACGTCGGCCGCCGACCAGGCCCGGCCGAAGGTGGAGATCAGCGCGGTGCCGTACGACTCGCCCGGCCGGGACAACGGCTCGCGGGGTTCTGCGGCCCCATTCGAGGACGACGGGCCGAGGTTGTCGAATGCGGCCGCACGAAAACCGCCGCTGGTCAGGGCCAGGCCGATGGTGAGGGTCGTCGGTTCCTTGTCGGCGTCCAGCGTGCGCGAAGACCTTCGTTCCGGCGAGCGCTCGATGCTGGCTCGCGCGCTGCGTCCCGCATCGGGCGCGCAGCGGTAGCGGCACCGGCCGGTGGGCGTTATCCGTGCGTTGCCCTGTTCGTTAGTCACCCAGGTTTTCCGGAGGTACGGCCGCTGTCACCGCTGCGGGCAGCCGGCCATTCAGGATTTGCTCGCGTGGCAGGGACAACCCGAAGTGCTGCTGCAAGGCGGTCAGGGTCGCATGCAGCGAGTCGAACTCCTCGCTCACGTCATCATCGAGGAGTCCGGCTTCCTCGAATGCGGGGAGCATGAACTCCAGCCCCCCGTCTGGGATGTCACCGATGTCGAAGCGGCCGATCGTCTGGCCGTCGCGGTAGTACCAGCACTCTCTGGGCGGGTCGTCCGGCTTCGGGGTCAGGTGCAGGATCTCGACCTTGCCTGCGGAGACATCGGGGTGTGCCCACCACGCCTTGGAGTGCCAGCCTTGCTCCACGGCGTAGGACCAGCCCGCACATTCACCGAAGCGGGCTACGCGGGCTGATTCGCGGTCGTTGAAAGTCAGCCGCTCGGCCTCGGCGAAGGTAATCGGGGGGAGCACTTCTCCGGGCCGGGCGCCGAGCCGGATCACGAGGTCACTTGGGCTGATGCCACGTGCGAAGGTGACGAACAGAATCGGGGCGTCTCCGCGCCAGGCGTCGGCCAGCCACGTGATCCCGTCGTTCAATGTCTTCTCCTGGTTTTAGGGGTTGCGACCAAGGCGGGAGGGCCTCAGCCTCCCGCCTTGGTCTGCGCCGTGGCCTAGCGGCAGGTCACGGCTTCGGGACGGTGCACGACACGGTCACCTTGGACGCGTCGCAGTGCGCGAACTCGGGGAAGACCACCCAGTATTCGTCCTTGTCCAGCAGACGGTACTTCGGCGATCCCAACCGACCACCACGAGGCTCTGTTGCCGCACGACCAGCCAGCCCCGTGATTGATGAGCGGATGACGTCTAGGTCGGCAATTCGGGCTGCAGCGCTGCCGAGACCATGTCGAAAAGTCCCCAGTACCCTTCGACCCAACTGCTGTCCGGCAAGCCGGTATTGGTGTCTACATGAGTGAAGGCCTCCACGCCGACCCAGCCCTGGAACTCCCCGGCGTCGTCGATGATCTGCAGCATGGGGCGGGGGTGGGAGTTGTGGGCGTAGCAGGTCTTCCCTTGGGCTAGGGACTGGCACCAGTACTCCTCGGTGTTACGGCGGCCGCCCCCGATCTCGCCGATGTAGCGGACCCGGTCTTTGTCAGTGCCGGCGCAGGAGGTGTTCGGTTGGAGCCAGCCCATGCACTGGCCACTGGCGCACGGCTTCCACGGGTTCGAAGCCGGACCGAAGTTCCAGGCTCCGCCCGCCCCCTCCCGGCCTACGATGCCTGTCCGGGTGGCGGGATCGGGCGACGACGCCTTGGCCACGACAAACGCGCCCCGGTACGGTTCAGCGTTGTAGCGCGGGTCGTTGACGAGTTGGTTCATGGTCGCCCGGCTCGTGCGATCCAGCGAGGCGTTGCTGCCGTAGCCGACGCCGAAATTGGCATATGTGGAGAAGGTGCCCTGAGCGGGGATCTCAACGTCGTTGCCGTAGGCTCCGTAGAAGGTGGGGCTTGTGATGCGGGCCGCTCGCCCACTGGCCAGCCCCGTGGTGACGTTCCAGCGTTCGGTGATCGGCTGTGCCAACGCGGTGCCGGCGGCGTCTCTGGTCCAGGTCACGGCGAGCCGCTCGTCCGAGGTGTAGTCGAAGGTGCCCTGGTAGCCGCCCGTCGGGTCGCCGGTGAATCCGTCGACCGTGCGGACCGCACACGTGGGGACGTTTCCACCGCAGTCCGCATTCATCGCGTTCACCCGCTGCGGCTGTTCCCGCTGGTTCCAGGCCCAGTAGTTGGTGGTCACCGTGCCGTCGGTCCGGAAGGAGTAGTACCCGATCCGGACCCAGTTGCGGTAGTTGTTCTTTGCCGCGAGGTCTAGGTAGCCGAGGGAGACAACCCAGTTCGACTTACCTCCGGGCAGCGGCGTGGCTGCCTGGGCAGGGGGTGCCGTAACAACAAGGGCCGCCAGAAGAGCCATGATCGCTGGCAGGATGCTTGTCACCCATGTGTCGAGCGCTCTCACTCTGTTCGTCATCAGGCTTCCTCCTGTAGACATTTTTCGGGGCGCAACCCCGACGTCTCCTATTACCCGGACGGCCTGTTCAAGCCCTCCGGGTAATAACGGTCGGCCGCGGTGACGAGGTTTTTCACGGTCTGCGGCGGGTCGGGACTGCGCTCTGCTCAAGCGGCTCGCCGAGCGCGGGGGATCCTGGCTGAGACCGCGGGGGATCCTGGCCGAGACCGAGCAGGGCTTGTTCACCCAGCCGCAGCCATAACCGTCCGGCGGCGTCGCTGCCGGCCCGCACCCCCTTCCGTAGGCGCCTGGGCCGCGTTCTCCGACGCGGGCGCCAAGCAGCTCGAAGCCATCGCGGACGAGGCGGAGTTCCACGCCCTGGACCGACGCCCTGGGCCGCGTCAAAGGCCTGTACGTCAATCGTGCCAGGTGGTGTCCCTGACCCAGGGCAGTGCGAACCGTTCCAACAACACCAAGGCAAAGTAGAGAAGGATGCTCATCAACCCGATCAGGATGATCGCGGCCCAGGCGGTGGCGGTGTCGCCCACCCCGCCGGCTTGCACGATGAGATAGCCCAGCCCCGCCTCACCGGCCTGGAACTCGCCGATGACCGCACCGATCGCGGCGAGCGGCATGGCCACCTTCAGCCCGACGAAGATCTGCGGGAGCGCGGCGGGAAACCGTACTTTCCGGAATGCCTGCCAGCGAGAGGCATCCAGCGAGCGCGCCAACTCGGCCAGGTCCGCCGGGGTCGAGGTCAGACCGGTCGCGGTGGACAGCACGATCGGGAAGAAGCAGAGCAGGAAGACCATGGTCAGGACCGGTTTCTGCCCCCATCCGAGCGCCCCCACCAACAGGGGGCCGAGCGCGATCTTCGGAACCGCGTTGACGGCTACCAGCAGCGGCGTGAACATGCGTTCCAGTACCCGCGAGGCGGCCAGCGACAGTCCGATCAGAACTCCGCAGGCGCCGGACAGAACGAACCCGACCACCGTCTCCACCATGGTGTCGCCGGTGTGTTCCAGGAACCGGGCCGGGGTTGCGGTGAACGCCGAGAGCACAGCACCCGGCGGAGGCAGTACCGCCGGGTGGATCACCTCCAGCGCCGACGTGAGAAGCCACCACACGCCGAGCGCGATCAGCAGCCCGGCCACCGGCAGCAGCCCGACGCCGACGCCCGTCCCGCGACGTGGACCGACTCCTGGCACGGGCTCAGGCCTTCGGCACCAGGCCGAAGTCGATGATCTGCTCAGGGGTCATCCCCTTGGGCAGCGCGCCCGCGTCCTCCAGGATCTTGATGCTCCTCGCCACCCGCCCGGAGTCCAGCGTTCCGATCGTCGTGCCGGAACCGTCTTTCGGGGTGACGTACGCGGCCATCAACTCCAACTCGGCTGCCGCAGCGGCCGGTTTCGTGGTGTCCACGTTCCGCCTCAGGATCTCGGAGGCTTCCTTCGAATGGGCGAGGCTGTACTCCAGGCCCTTGAGCAGGGCGGCGGTGAACCGCCGCACCATCTGCGGATCCTGCTCGGCGATCTTCTTGGACGTGATCAGTACGTTCCCGTACAGGTCGGGAATCACGTCGCTGTACGGCAGCAGCACGGCCTTCTTCTTCGTCACCGCCTCGATGGTCGGCTTGCCCACCACGAACTGGCCGATACCGTCCACCGAGCCGCCGGCGAGGGTACCCATCAGGGTCTGCGCCTCGCCATTGACCCAGGTCACCTTGTCGGCGTCCACGCCGGCCAGCCGGGCGTACGTCGGGAAGAGGTTGCGTACGACGGAGCCGGGCGTGTCGGCGAGCCGTTTGCCTTCGAGGTCCTTCGGTGTGGCGATGCCGTTGCCCTCGGTGGTGGCGATCGCGGCCATGGTGTGCTGCTGGATGGCGGCCACCGCGACGAAGCCCTTCGACTGGCCGTTGCCCATGTGCAGCAGACCTCCCGTCAGGTCGATCGGGCCGAACTGCGCCTGCCCGCTGACGACGGCCGGGATCACACCGCCGGTGCCCTGCCCCGGCCTGATCCTCACGTCGAAGCCGGCCTCTTCGAAGAACCCCTTGTCCTTCGCGACCCAGGCGTACGCGTCCCGGCCGAAGCTGCCGAAGGAGGTCAGGTAGGTCACCTTCTTCAGCGCCTTGCCCTTGTCACCGGTGTCCGCGTCGGAATCCGTGCCGCCGCAGCCCGCCATCAGCGCCAGCGTGGTGGTCAGGGCTGCCGCGGTGACCGTACGGGCGAACCGGAGCATGCGCACAGTGTTGTCCTTTCCGGCCGCCGAACGCGCCGGCGGAGGGGCGTCGAGACGGACGAGACGGAACGGCGGCACAGAGCTGCCGAGGGCATGACACGTGGTGCAGGCAACAGCGTACGGGGGATGGGTAGTTGTGGGCCAGGTGTAGGTCATCGGGGCCTGCATCGACCGGACGACAGGTTCCGCTGATCGGCCTGCTGCGGGTAGCCTGATCGGGCGACATGACCCGGCCGGCACGACGATTGCCTGTGGATGGGGAGACCGCCGGATGATCAGACTCACCGGTGTGTCCCGGAGCTTCACCAGCCGGTCCGGTTCGACCGCGGCGCTCCAGGACATCGGCCTTCACATCGCCGAGAGCGAGTTCGTGGCGGTGGTGGGCCGGTCCGGGTGCGGCAAGTCCACGCTGCTCCGGCTGATCGCCGGTCTCCTGCCGGTCACCGAGGGCGAGATCACCATCGGCGGCGAGCGGGTCACGGGAGCCCGGCGCGATGTCGCCATGCTGTTCCAGCGGCCGGCCCTGCTGCCCTGGCGGTCCGTGCTCGACAATGTCCTGCTGCCCGTGGAGATCTTCGGCTGGAACAAGGCGAGGCACCGCGAGCGGGCATACCGGCTGCTGGAGACGGCCGGACTGAACGGCTTCGAGAAACACCGGCCGCACGAACTGTCCGGGGGTATGCAGCAGCGTGTGGCACTGTGCCGGTCGCTCATGGGCGAGCCACGGGTGCTGCTCATGGACGAGCCGTTCTCCGCACTCGACGCACTGACCCGCGCGGACCTCGCCGTGGAGCTGCAACGCATCCACCTCGAGAACTCCTCCACCGTCGTCTTCGTCACCCACTCGATAGACGAGGCCGTGCTGCTCGCCGACCGGGTGGTGGTGCTCACCCCGCGCCCAGGCCGGATCCGTAAGATCGTCGACATCGCCATACCTCGGCCGAGGACGCTGGGCCGAACCGCGCACCTGAGCGAAGTGGCCCGGTGCAGCGCCGATCTGCACGAACTGCTGATGGAACGGGACCTGTCCGGGACGGACGGAACGGAGCAGCGATGAGCCTGCGGATCTGCGTCTTCACCGAGCCGCACCGCGGCGCCGACTACGAGGATCAGCAGCGCTTCGCACAACTCGTCGAGGCCGGCGGATTCGAAGGCTTCTTCAGGGCCGATCACTATCAGACGATGGGTGCAGATCCCGGCCTGCCCGGCCCCACCGACGCCTGGCTCACGCTCGGCGCGCTCGCCCGGGAGACCTCCAGGATCCGGCTGGGCACCCTGGTCACCTCGGCCACCTTCCGGCTGCCGGGGCCGCTCGCCGTGATGGTGGCGCAGGTGGACCGGATGAGCGGGGGGCGGGTCGAACTGGGCCTCGGTGCGGGATGGTACGAACGGGAACACACCTCGTACGGCATCCCGTTCCCGCCCGCGCCGGAGCGCTTCGATCGGCTGGAGGAGCAACTGGCGGTGATCACCGGCCTGTGGCGGACACCGGTCGGCGAGAGCTTCAGCTATCGCGGCGACCACTACCAGCTCGTCGACGCGCCCGCCCTCCCGAGGCCCGTGCAGGTGCCGGGGCCGCCCATCATCGTGGGGGGCCGCGGCCCCAAGCGCACCCCGGAGTTGGCGGCCCGGTACGCCGATGAGTTCAACATGCCTTTCAAGTCGGTGGCCGAGACCGCCCGCGCGTACCGACGGGTTGCCGAGGCGTGCGATCGGACCGGGCGGGCCGACGCCGGCCGGCCACCACTGGTGCTGTCGGCCGGTGTCGTGGCGGCCATCGGTCGTACGGACGCGGAAGTGCGACGGAGGGCCGCCCCGCTCCACGCCAAGAGCGCGTTGCCGCCGGAGGATGCGGTGGTCGGATCCCCGGCCCAACTCGTCGAACGGCTCGGTGAGTTCGCCGCGATCGGCACGACCCGTATCCATCTGCGGCTGATCGACTTCAATGACCTCGACCACCTGGAACTCATCGCCGGTGAGGTGCTCCCGCAGTTGTAGAGCGTGAAAGCCACGGGACGCTGCCGTGCCGAGGTGGCGCGGGTTTTCCCCGGGCAAGCCAGGGTGGGTCGCGGTCAGGAACGGTGCGTTCGACCGTCGTCGTGCCGGAGCCGACGGGCCCGATCCACAGCACGAGGTCGGTGAGGTCGGTGAGTGGCGTGACCTCCGCACGTCCCTCCCCGCCGGGTGCCTTCACGGTCACCCTGAAAGACGTTTCGAAGGGGATCGAAAACATGGCACCCGCGGCAGGTGCGTGCCAAGGTCGCTGTGCCGCCGGCAAGGTTCGAGCCGGGCTTCCGCCGCCACAGCGGCACGATCTCCGGGCCGAACACCCGGCGCACGAGCAGCGGGTCGCCCAGGCCGTCGCCGCCATCCAGCCCGAGGTCCGCGGCCCGGGCCTCGCTCAGGCGCTTCAGGTAGGGCAGCAGCCGGTGGAGGCTGTCGGAGAAAACAACCTCGTCGAAGCCCTCCGCGGCGAGGTTCGGGTAGGAGCGCAGCATCTGCTTGAACTGCCTGATCACCACGTCCTGGGGCACGGTCCGGTTCGCCGGGCGCGGATCCTGGCGGGCGAGACACAGGCTCAGTTCTCTGGAGGTCGCCAATCCTGAGGCGGACTCGCGATGGAGTCCTCCCTGCTCAGTGGCTATGGGTGAGGACTGCATTGATCGAACACCTGTGGTGCAAGACATCTCGGCGTTCGCACATCTGGTCTGGAGGTTTGGGCGTCTGAGTTGATCGTTACTCCGACGAGGGCTCCGACCTCGGTGAGGCCGAGGCCCTCAGGCGGGGAGGTCCCGCTGAATTCAGCTGCTTGTCCTTCGTCCGCCATTGGGCAGGCTAACGAGCTCGTGCATGGTTACTGACACTTTTGGTGTGATGTCGTCAAGGTGAGGCCTGTTTCGGTGAGGCAGCCGTCGATGATGTTGCTGCGGTATTGGATCTGGCGAAGTCCTCGCCGGAGGGTGCGTATCAGATGGTCTGGGTCGGTGAATGCGGTGTTGGCCTGACTGCTGCGTCGCAGCAGTGACCAGATGCCCTCGACGGGGTTCAGGTCGGGTGCGTAGGCCGGCAGGAACTGGCAGGTGATCCAGTCCTGGGCATCGATGAACGCCCGCAGCCTGGCGTCCTTGTGCACGTTCAAATTGTCCCAGACGAGCACGATCGGCGCGCCGAGCTGTCGATGGGCGGCGATCAGCAGGTCGCGGTATTCGTTCCAGGTGAAACTTCGTCTGCCGCCCCGCTTGTGATCGACGTGCCGCTTGGGCCGGTAGATGAGGCGCGAGTGTTCGCCCTGCTTGTAGCAGGCCAGAGCGGCGATGGAGAACCGGCGCTGGGAACGTCCGCGTACCCGGATGACGGGCGTACGCCCGCGCCTGGCCCACGTTCGGGTCGTCGGCGGCGTCATCGAGAAACCGGCCTCGTCTTCGAAGCAGACCCAGGCCCCGAGCGCCGCCGCGGTGTTTCCACCTGGGGCCAGGTCTCCTTCACCCAGCCGCTGACGGCTTTCTCGTCGCGCTCCACCGCGCGTCTGGCCGGGACCTGGTGGCTGAAGCCGTGCCGGTGCAGCATCTGCGCGATCGCCGACAACGTCATGCTCGTGTGGAACCGGCGCCCGATCAGCGTCTTGATCCGCGACAGCGTCCATGTCTGGTCCGGCCAGCCGTGCGCCACCGGCCCCTTGGCCAGCTCCTGCTCCAGCACCGCGAAGAGCGCCTCACTGAACTTGGGCCTGGACAACGGCCCCTTCGACGCCAGGGCCCGCTCTCCACCCTCCTCCCAGGCCCGGCGCCACCGCTGCACGGACCGCACGCTGACACGTAACTCACGGGCGACCGCGGCATTGCCCTGCCCAGCAGCGAACAACTCGGCCGCCTGCAACCGAATGTGCTCACGAAACGCCTGCCGCTCGGCGGTCAGCCCGCCCCCTTGCGGATACCTCATACCAGCGGCCTAACGCAGCACACACCGTCTGTCAGCTACGACATCACGCCAACAAAGTCAGTAGCGGTGGCACGTCGAGGGGTGCGAACTTGCCGGTATTCACACTCGTTCATCGGTCGCGAGGGTGACCGCCTGCTGGTGGGAGAGCAGTGCGGCAA
>NZ_JBEXEA010000069.1:0-23070 GCF_040606035.1 Streptomyces sp. NPDC005483 | reverse complement strand
GATCCGACCCCAAAAAATGAACGTTTCCGCAGGTCAGAGGCTTGCACAGGTGGGGCGGGTGGGACTCGAACCCACGGCCGACGGATTATGAGTCCATTCAGGATCTTGGCGGTCCTTGCCATTTCACTTCGATTCATGGCGTTCTTGCAGGTCACGCGAGTGCATCCCCGACGGCCTTGCACGGTCCTTGTCGGTTGGTTCCGGTCCTTGTGGTCCCTATGTGGTCCCTGCGGTTCCTCTGAGATGCCTGTCCGGCACGGAATCCTCCGTGCCGGACAGGCATCTCAGTCATCTCTTCCGGTGCTCTCGCTCGGCAGGAAGGTATGGCGTGCCCAGAGGCCCAGCATCACTGTTCCACCGACCAACAGCGATACCGGGTCGTAGGCACGAGGAGTCAACGCATATCCGAGCGCCGTGACGGTGCAGACTGTCAGGACAATGAACGCGCTCCCCGACCGCAGCATCGGCCGACCTGCGACCAGTACGCTCCCCCCGCCGGGCACCCAGGGTCCGACAGCGATTGCCAGCAGTCCCGCGGTAACGCAGACGTCGCCCAGTTGGAATGACAGCGCCTCGGAGCCATGTGGGCCGCCGATCATCCGCAGTCGCAGGGTGTCGCCGATCAGCATGAGGAACAGTCCGACGATCGCTGCCCACACAGTGGCCTGCTGGTCGCACCGTACGAGACGTCGCAGGACGAGCAGAAAACTGAGGGACACGACTTCCGAGGCCCAAAGGACGCCGATCATCCCCGTCTCCGGCCGCCAGCCATCACCGGCTCTCCCCAGGAATACCCATCCGGCCATGAACACAGCCCCGGCCGTGACGGCCCCATCAAGCACGCGCCGCAGCCACGCGTGCCGACCGGTACCGGCATCGGCGGCGACCACCAGACCGGCCATCCCCAGACCGACCGCGATCGTCACTCCGGTGACCACCGCCAAACCGGCCAAGCCTCGTGAGTCCAGTCCCTGCGCCGGTTGAGCCCACAGCGCGGTAGTCGCGGCCCGATAGACGCCCCCGGCGGTCGTAGATCCCGCCAACAGCAGCAGCCGCTTCCGCACCCGCCCACTCGCGCCCCAGACACGGAGCAGCAGAGAGAACGTCAACACCCAGCAGCTGATGGACGGTCCGAGGGACATCATCCGCGCCGCCAGACCCTCGCCTGCCCACCATCCAGGGCAGGCGGCACTGTTCCAACAAGACATTCCACAGCGGCCGCGCTCCAGACACTTGCCCTGGCCCAATGGCAGCAACTCGTCTGGACCGTGAGCCCGTCCGACGGCTTCCCCAACCTCAACATGCAGGTGCGCCTTTCAACCGGCGCCGGCCGTCAGGACCTCCCCCACGGCCGTCGGCCCCGTACGCAGACCGTACGAGACTCACCACCAGCACCGGGCGGAAAAGTCAGCTGACTCACTCATGTTGCGTAAAGAGAGAGACCAGCCCGCGGCCACAGTCTCAGTGAGCTTCTGGACAACAACACCACCAGCCAGAACCGGCTGAAGGCTCCCAGCGCAGAAGGCACCTCGGCATCGTGGACTGGCTCACGGCCCGCCGCCACTCCATCGGCCCGGGGCGCAACGACTACCCGCCGGCCCGTGGACTTCAGTTCCCGCAGCCAACTGGTGCTCGGTCGGCTGTCGGATGCGGACGAGGCCGTTCCCGCCCCCGGTACCGTGCTCCTCGGCCGTGATCTGACCCTGCGTCTCGTCCAGCCGTCGCTGGTGCACGCCCTCACTGATGAAGTCCTCCAAAAATCCCCAGGGCTGCTCCCGTTCCAGCGTTGTTCAAGGCTGCTTTGCCCCGGGGTGCGTTCATGGGCGGTTCGGGCAGCCAGTCGCGCGCCGGGTCGTACTCCAGCCATCGGCTCTACCCTGCTTGCGCGGCGCAGGCGGCGGTGAGGCCGTCCAGCCCAGGGTGTCCGTTGCCTGTGCGCCACAGCAAGCGACCAGGCGTACAGCGGTGCGGGGTTGACCAGGGGAATAGAACGCAGCCCGGGACCTCCGGCAGCGGCACGTCGGCGGGCAGCAGCGAGAAGCGTCGCGGGTCCTGCGCCACATCGGCGAGGAAGTGGGTAAGGCCCAGGTTGACGCTCGCGGCTCTGTCCTGGATGTCGAATCGGTCGGCGAACTGGTGGAGGAAGTCGAGCCGCTCCAACTCACCGGGTGCCAACAGCAGGCTGCCGCGCAGCTGGCCTCCAGGTAGCCGTTCGTCCGCTCGACCAGACCCTTCAGTCCGGGTCGCGGGGCCCGGCAAAGGATCACCTTGCAGGCCAGCAGCCCGGCCAGGGCGGCGAACTCATGCCCCGGGCGGCGTCCGATGGCCAGCTCGTTGTCCCACTGCACGCGTGATCCGACCGGGCGCTCTGCGGACGAAGGCTCACAGCCGACGAATGAGCAGGGACCCAGCCGGAAAACCTACACACGCGAGGCATCGGCGCCGTCTTGGTCCCTGTCTGGTCCCTGGATCGTGGCTCCGAGCCCCAGGGCAGCTGTTCCCGGGTCCGACAACCACCCTGACCACCTGCTCCGCCCCAGGTCAGAGCCGCGCGCCTACTCGCGGACGGCGCCAGACTCAGAAGAATCCGAACTCGCGAGCAGCGGATTCAGTCCGTTGAGAGCAAGTTGACGTTCAGACGCTCAACGCGGAACGTTTCCGCAGGTCAGAAGCCTGCACAGGTGGGGCGGGTGGGACTCGAACCCACGGCCGACGGATTATGAGTCCATTGAGGATCTTGGCGGCCCTTGCCGATCATTGCCGATTCACGCCGTTCTTGCAGGTCAGACGTGCTGATCCGTGTCAGCCCTTTGCAGTGCTTGTCGGTCTGTTCCTGTCCTTGCGGCCCCTCAATGGCCCCTGAGAGTCAATAAGTTGAACGCTCACCACAGCAGCAGCCGCGTTCACCCCGTCCAGCCAAGGGGATAGAACCCTCGCACAGCGGATTTCCCTTCCAACGCGCAGAGGCTCCTCCCCGATACTCACGGGCCGGAGCCTCTTGAGCTGTACCGCGTGAGGGCGGATAGTCGAGCTCCCTAACGAGCAGATGTCGGCGGTGACTCCGCCTGAGACACTCGTTTCATGCTTGGCCAAGGTTGGCAATCGCAGTGGGAGCGGGTAGGCCGCCGCCTTGAGGATGTGCGGGCCGTATACACGGGCGCGCCAAGAGGCACCGACGCCGCAGTCGACCTGGTTCTGTCGTTCCTCGAGACCGTGTATCACCTCAAGGACTGGCTGAAGAACGATCCAGGGAGCAGATTGACCAGTAAAGCCGTGGAGGACCTGATCAACAGCAGTCCGGTGCTCCAGGTCTGTGCAGATCTCGCCAACGGCTCGAAGCACCTCAAGCTGAACAGGACGAGGACGGGCGACCTTTCCACGACGATCGCGCGGAACGACGTCGAGGTCTCTGTCGGCACCGGGACCTCGGCGCACCGCTTCTGCATTGCGTCCGGCGGCACGGAGCACGACGCCTTGCAGATCGCCGAAAACGCTGTTGATCAGTGGAGCGGGTTCCTCTCCACGCGTGGCCTCATCTAAGTCGGGGGCAGAGGTCGATTCGAGGGCGGGCTCGGTGCCAGCGTCCGGCCGGGGCCTCGGGGCGTCTTCGACGGCGACACCCCCGTCATCGATCGCTCAGCCGAGTAGTCGAGGATCTACCCGGTCGACGGGAGGGACGCTTTCCGTGCGGGTCGGGCTCGAAGGTTGGGTGAAGTGGCGGGCGGCAGCCAGGAGAAGAACGGCCAGTGCGGCCGGTAGCGCGTAAGCGAGACGGAAGTGGCCGGTGGAGCCGAGGAGTCCGCCGACGGCGCCACCGGTGATGACCCCGGCGTAGTTGAAGAGGTTCAGGCGTGCCAGGACCGCCTCCGAGGCCGTTGGACGCAATCGCGCGGCGGAAGCCAGGCACAGCGGAGCCAGCACAGACACCCCGAGGCCCGCCGCCCCGGAAGCGAGCACGGCGAATGGCCAGCCCGGCGCGGCAGCCAGAGCTGCCAGGGCGCCGGCGGCCAGCAGGGCCGCGGTGCGCACGACGGTGACCGTTCCGAGCTTCTGTACGAGGCGATCGGTGCCGGCTCGGCCGATGACCGTGCCTGCCTGATAGGCCGCGTACGCCAGCGGCGCGACCGTGAGGGACGCGGCGAGAGTCTGCCGCAGGTAGACCGCCGACCAGGCCGAGACGGAGGATTCGATCACGTAGACGACCAGGAGAACCAGGCCGAACGGGATGAGCCGGATCCACACGCGGTGCCCGAGCGGGGGCTGCGCGACGGCGGCCGGGGGTCCCTTGGGGGCGGGGAGGTCATGTGTGCGCATACACACGGCGAGGAGCAGGACGCTGCCTGCCTGCAGGGTCAGGCCGCCGGCCACGGGCCACTCCAGCCGGGCTGCCCCGGCGGTGAGCAGCGCCGCGACCACGCCGCCCATGCTCCATGCCGTGTAGAACGAGCCGAACACACTGCGGCCGTAGGCGCGTTCGATCTCGGCGGCCCGGGTGTTGACGCTTACGTCGAGGGCGCCGACAGCGAGCCCGAAGAGGAGGTACGCGCAGGTGACGGCAGCCTGGCCGGGGGCCCAGCCGATCAGCACCAGCGCGGCCACGGCCGTCAGCATGGCCCCGCGCATCGCGGCGACGGGACCAGCACGGCGGATCGCGGAGAGACCCAGGAAGCTGCCGCCCCCTGCCGCCAGCGCCACAGCGACCATCAAGGCGGTCGTCAGGAGAGGGGCCAGTTTCAGGTGTTCGGTGACGGCCGGGACAGTCGTGTACACGGCGGCGACACAGGCGCCCTGTGCGGCGAACGCGATGGCCGCGACCCGCCGGGCACCGATCTTGGAGACTGGGCTCCCGGACCCAGCCCGGAAGGCATTAGAGGGCATGGTGCTTTCACACCTTCATTTCCAGTGTGCGTGGGAGGGCCGACGAGTCAACGCGGTACGGATTCCGGAAACCGTAGTCAGGCGTGGAACGCGGGCGCACGGACGCCAGGGGCCGTACAGGGGACTTGGGGGGCCAGGCCCGCGACCGGGTGGTGCCAGGCTGCCTACAGTGGTCGCCGAGGAGAAGGTGAGTGCGATGTCCCTTGCCCCCGACCCGGCGAACCCTCCGGGGACCAGCCGCAGCACATCGGCGACGATCCAGCCGAACATCCTGCGCTGTCTCGTCACAGTCGCCGACGAGCGCGGCATCGATCTGCGACCCCTGCTGAAGCAGGTCGGGCTGGACGAGACGGTCATGCGTTCCGCCGCGCTGAGGGTGTCGTACCGGCAGGGCAGCGCGGTGATCCGGCGTGCTCTCGAGCTCACCCGGGACGAGCGCCTGGGGCTGAAGGTCGGAGCGGCACAGCACCTGACCGCGTGGGGCCTGCTCGGCTTCGCTCTGATGGCCGATGACACGCTGCAACACGCCATCGAGACGGGAGTGAAATACCAGAACCTGTCCGGGGCGATGGTCGTGTGGTCGGCCGCCACGAGCAAGGAGGACGAGGCCTTCGTGCTGCGTGCCGACCTCCCCGATCCCGCCATGGACCCGGCCGTGGCGTCCTTCCTGAGCGAGGAGGCGTTCGCCTCCGTGGTCACACTGTCGCGGCTGGCCGTCGACCCGGCATTCGCGCCACGGGCAGTCGAGTTCTCCTTTCCGCCACCTCGCCAACTCGACCTGTACGGCGCCCTGTTCCGCTGTCCGGTCCGATTCGGCGCCCCGACGAACCGGATGCTCATCGACGCCACGTGGGCTCGTACCCGGATGCCCGGCCGGGATCCAGTGGCCTACGCGTCGACACTGGAGATGCTCGACGCGCAGATGGCTTCCCGCCGTGACCAGCAGGACCTGCTGGAGGTACTGGAGATCTCCGTCGCGCAGAGCCTGCCGGCGATCCCCTCCTTCGCTGAACAGGCACGGCGGCACTCGACGAGCGAACGGACGCTGCGCCGCCGACTGGCCGACTGCGGCACGACGTACGAGGCACTCGTCGAGGGAGTACGCCGGGAACGCGTCGAACAGCTGCTGCTCCGGCCGGAACTGACGTTGTGTGACATCGCCCGGCGGGCGGGATTCTCCGACGAGCGCGCGCTGCGCCGCGCGGTACGTCGCTGGCACGGTACCTCCCCGGTCCACCTGCGGGAGCAGATGCGTACGGATCGCTCCTAGGCCAGGGCCCAGGCCCGAGGTCAGTGTGTGCGGATCCAGACCGTCTTCTCCCGGGTCCACTGGTCGAAGGCGTTGGTGGACTTCTCCACGCCGCCGAATCCGGACTGCTTCCAGCCGCCGAAGGGCGTGGTGATGTCGCCCTCGCTGTAGGCGTTCACGGAGATCACTCCGGCCTCGATGCCGCGTGCCAGCCGCAGCGCGCTGTCGAGGTCGCGGGTCCAGACCGAGGCGGCGAGCCCGTACTCGGTGGCGTTGGCCATCCGCACCGCCTCGTCCTCCGAGGCGAAGGTCTGGACGGTGACGACGGGCCCGAACAGCTCCTTGGTAAGGACGTCGCTGCCGTCGGGGGCGCGGGTGATCACGGTGGGCGGGTAGTAGGCGCCGTGCGGAGGCAGACCGTGGGGCAGTCCCCCGGTATGGACCTTGGCTCCACCGGCTCGGGCGACCTCCACGGCTCCCGCTACCCGCTCGAAGGCGGCACGGTCGATGAGCGGCCCCACCTGCGTGCGCGAGTCGGACGGGTCACCGATGACGAGTTCCCTGGCCGCGGCCGTGAACCGCTCCAGGATCTCATCGGCGATACTGCGGTGGACCAGGACGCGGGAGCCGGCCGTGCAGTTCTGCCCCGTCGTCAGGAACGCGGCCTCGATCATGTTGTCGATGAGCTCGTCGCCGTAGGAGAGCGCGTCGGCCATCAGTACCTGGGGACTCTTGCCGCCCATCTCCAGTGAGACGCGCTTGAAGTTGCTCTCGGCGGCGTCCTTGAGGATGCGGCGGCCGGTCGCGGTGGACCCGGTGAAGGAGAGCGCCCCCACGAGGGGGTCACGGGCGAGGGCCGCCCCGGCTTCGGAACCGTACCCGGGCAGGACGGTGAGCACCCCGTCGGGCAGGCCGGCCTCGGCGGCGAGCGTGGCCAGGTGCAGGGCCGAACGCGGGGTTGCCTCGGCCGGCTTGACCAGCAGACAGTTGCCCGCGGCCAGGGCGGGTCCGACCTTCCACGCGGTCATGGCCAGCGGGTAGTTCCACGGCAGGATCGCCGCGACCACGCCGACCGGCTCGCGGCTCATGAGGCCCAGCCCGTGGGGCCCGCTCGGCGCGATCCGGCCGAAGACCTTGTCGGCCGCCTCGGCGAACCAGCGGATCGACTCGATCGCGCCCGGTACGTCGCCCGTACGGCACTCCGTGATCGGCTTGCCCGCGTCCTCGCTGTCCAGCCGGGCGAAAATCTCGGCGTCGCGTTCCATCAGGTCGGCCAGCCGCAGCAGCACCGCGGCGCGCTCCCGGACCGGCAGCCGCGACCATACTCCGGCGGTGAAGACCTGCCGGGCCCGCTCGGCGGCCTTGGCGATGTCGTCGGCGCTCGCGGCGGGCAGGGTGCTGATCGGCTCCCCGGTGGCGGGGTTGACGACATGCAGCGTCTGGTGCGTGCTCATGCTTCCTCCACCAGCTCCCAGCGGCCGTCGGTCCGGCGGGCCAGTCCGCGGCGGCGAAGATCCTCCAGATAGCGGGCCATGCCGCGATCACCGCGCTTGCGGAACAGCGGGAAGATCCTGGGCAGCAGGTTCGGTGCGAGCATCGCGAACCGCACCAGACGGGACTCACCGGTCCGGGGGTAGGCCTCCAGGCGGGGTTTGTCCAGCAGACTCACCACGGCCGCGACGACGTCGGCGGGCCGCTGGGGCCGGTCCTGGAACTGCATGGAGTTGCCGCCGTCCACGGCCTCCTGACGCAGCATCCGGGTGTCGGTCGCCGACGGCAGCACCGAGCCGACCTGGATTCCCTTGCTCCGCAGGTCGAGGCCGATAGCGAGCATCGCGCCGCGCAGCCCGAACTTGGAAGCCGTGTAGATCGGGGTCTCGCCCAGGGGGAAGATCCCGCCGAGGGAGACGGTGGTGACCACTCGGGCGTCCCGGGAAGCCATGAGAAGCGGAATGGCGATCCTGGTGGCAATCAGCGGGGACGTCAGGTTGAGGGTGATCTCCCGCTCGATGCTCTCGACGCTCCGCACGTCGAAGCGTTCCGCGCTGGTCATGCCGACGTTGTTGACGAGCACGTCGAGGCGACCGTAGGTATCGGCGACCAGGTCGAAGAGGCGCTCCATCTTGGCGCGGTCCATCAGATCGCAGCCGATGCCCGTGTGCCCGGCACCGGGCAGGTCGGCGGCGACCTTCTCGGCCCGGGCCTGGTCGATGTCGACGACGACGCAGCGGGCGCCGCCGGAGGCGAAGCGGTGGCACAGCGCACTGCCGATACCGCCCGCGCCGCCGGTCACCAGCATGACCTTGTCGGTGAAGTCGAACCTGCTCATACCGTGGCCTCCGCGCGTCGCGGGGACCGTACCTGCGGCGGCCGGCCCTCGGTCCGCCAGCCCATCTCGCGTGCGACCTTGCCCAGGTACTTCACGAAGGCCCCGCTGTCGACGTAACCGGTGTGGCGGGGCGACTCGACGAACTTCAGCCCGCCGGTCAGGTCCGGTCGGTCGGCACGGATCCTCTGGGTGAACCGCTCGGCATTCGGCAGCCGGTGCCGCGCGTCGTGGAGGTAACCGGCGATCAACTGCGCCTGGGTGTCGAAGAGCTGGTACGCGCCGGAGTTGGTCTCGATGAAGCCGAGGCCGAACAGGCCCTGGTGCTCGCGCGAGAACGACGACAGGTAGAGGTCGGGATGCTGCTCGTCGCCGAAGTACTGCTGCGCTACCGGCACTTTGTGGACGTAGCCGGTGGCCAGCAGGATGAGATCGAAGTCGTCGCTCGTGCCGTCGGTGAAATGCACGGTCCTGCCCTCGGTGCGGGCGATCCCGGGCTTGGCGGTGATGTCGCCGTGCTGGAGGTGGTGGATCAGCATCGAGTTGATGGCCGGGTGGGTCTCGAACAGCTTGTGGTCCGGCTTCGGCAGCCCCAGCCGCGTCGGGTCGCCGTTGATGATCCGCAGTACGGCACCGAAGACGCGCTGCGCCAGCCACATCGGCAGATGCGGCCCGTTGTTGGCGATGGTGTCCACCGGCCGGCCGAACAGGTGCTTGGGGATGAACCAGTACCCGCGCCGCATGCTGATCACCGCGTGGTCCGCCGTCCGGGCAGCGTCGCACGCGATGTCGCACCCGGAGTTCCCCGCACCCACGACCAGGACCCGCTTGCCCCGCAGCTCCTCCGCGCTGCGGTAACCGACGGTGTGCCGGACCTCCCCGCTGAACTCACCCGGCAGTGCAGGGATGTTGGGGTGCCACTGCGAGCCCGTGCACACGACGACCTGTCCGTGCACGCTTGCCCGCCCGTCGGCCCGGGTGACCGTCCAGGTTCCGTCCACGTTCTTCTCGACGTCGGCGACCTCGACTCCGAACTCGATCCGGTCCGTCAGCCCGTAGGCATCGGCGAAGGACCGCAGGTACGACAGGACCTGCCGGTGCGGCGGATAGTCCGCGAAGTCCTCGGGCATGGGGAATCCGCCGAACCCCGACAGGGTCCTGCTGGAGATGAAATGGGCCGACTCGTACATCGGGCTCCCGGGATTGTCGATGTCCCAGATACCGCCGGACCCGGTGTGCCGCTCAAGATGTGTGTACGGCAGATTCCGCTCCGCCAGAGCCCGCGCGACCGCCAGTCCGGCGGGTCCCGCCCCGATCACACACGTATCAAACTGGATTTCCTTCACGAGCCTGCCTCCTCGTTCCTCCCGCTTCCGGGAGCGGGTGTGGGAGGCAACGTATTCACCCGCCGTTTCCGCGCGAACTGACCCACGCGGCCACAGACCGGACCTCAGCGGCCGTGCCACTGCAGCATCCTCCGTCAGCTCGGCGCCTGACTTGTTCGATCGACTTGTTCATAAGACTTGGTCGCTATGATGCAGTCATGGCTCACGTTCCCGCGGCCGAGCGCCGTCCTCAGCTGATCAAAGCGGCGATCACTTTCATGACGAGGGAAGGGGTCGCGGCCGGCAGCACTCGTGCCATCGCCGCTGAGCTGGGGGTGGCTCAGGCCACGGTGCACTACACCTTCGGCACGAAGGAAGGGCTGTACCGCGCTGTCATGGAGCAGCTCACGCAGGATCTGATCGCCCAGGTCGAGGCGGCCGCTCCGGCCGATGCCGGATTCGAGGAGACGGCCAGCACGTTGGCCGCCGCTCTGTGGCGAACGGTGCGTGAGCAGCCCGCCAGCCATCAGCTCCTCTCGGAGCTGACCATGTTCGCACTGCGCACCCCCGCTCTGAGCGAGGCCCTCGACAGCCACCACCGGGGGGTGACCAAGGTGACGGCGCGACTGGTGACCGAGGCGGCCGAGCGCACCGGACAGCAGCTGGCCCAGCCCGCGGAAACGATCGCCCGGTTCTTCCTCGCCGGGTTCGACGGGCTCACGATGCAGCGCCTCTCTCATCCCGACGAGGAGGCCGAGCACACCTGCCTCCAGGCTTTCGTGTCCGCCGTGGTCGCCATGGCCGGCGGTCGGCTGGAGCTGGTGTCCGTACCGGCAAGCTGACAGCTGCAGGACGCGTGCCCAGCCGTCGCGGTTCTCTGTGTGAACGGCGGCGGAGAACGCCCTCTGAGGCGCCGCGTCGACGTCGACGTCACCGTTCGCCCTGCTCCAGGACGTGACCGACGTCGTCGAATTCCCGGCCCGCGGTTGCGCTCAGCGTGAGGCGTACCCACGGTGGCGACGCACTTGTGGTCGACGGCCTGGACGGCATCGGCGGCCCATGACTGCTCCTTCCTCAGATCCGATGGCAGGAGACTCGGTGGCGTCATGGTTGCCGCATCCGGACCGGGCCGCCCTGCTCGGCGTCGTCGACGGTGCCGAGGCGCGCTCTCCGACGCCCCGGGTGAAGGAGCGCGGCACCATACCGCGTCGCTCGCTCGTCCTGGGCGGCAGCGCCGACGATCTCTGCCTTGCACAGCGAGGTCTCACAGGTCAGGCCATCCGGATCACGGGCGTTCGGGGCCCGCCACGACGGCGCCAGGGGTCACCTCGCCCGCCACCTGTCCCATCCGGGGCAGGGTGACGTCCATCTCCGGCAGTGCCAGCAGATCGGGGCGTGCGCCCGGAGAACCACCTGACCTTGCCGTCACGCACAGAGACCCGAACGCCGTGCCCCGCAGCCTGGTACGCCGCCACACCGGCGTCCCTCGCCGACGCCAGGACGCGCATCCTGGACGGCCGCCGAGCCCATCTCCGAGCAGGCCACGAACCCGGTCGCATGCCTCCGGGACGCCCCCGGACCTGCCTGCCTCGACGAGCTCTCGCATCGTGGTGAGCCCGACCGGCCCGGCACCGGTCACGACACCGCCGTCCTCTCGGCCCCAGCGCCCGTTCCCGGCTTACGTGCCGCGCGCACGGTCCTCCGGCTCACAGCCAGCTCACGCCGAGCGTGACAGATGCAACAGTCGAGCGACTCGATCGCTCGACTTGAGCAGGTGATAAAGTCGGCCTATCGAACACGGCCACCCGTAGGCGTTTGCCCCGTCACCTGACCGCATTCCCGACCGGTGTGCCCTCCGCTCCCCCGCCCCTGTCCGCGCTCGGACCTGCGGGATCCCACCGTCCAAGGGAGTTCGTCATGGCCGTCCTGCTCCACCGGCTGGGCCACCGCGCCTACCGCCACCGAAAGCTGGTCCTGGGCATATGGCTCTTCGTCCTGGCCGCGCTCATCACCTGCGTCAGCGTCTTCAGTGGCAAGCTCGACGACCGCTTCTCGGTGCCCGGCACAGAGTCGCAGCGTGCGCTGGACAGCCTCAACAAAACCCTTCCGGAAGCAGCGGGCGCCAATGCCCAGATCGTCTTCACCGCGCCCAAGGGCCACCAGGTCACCGAGGCGCCCTACACCGCGGCCATCGCCCGGACCGTCACGGCGGCCGAGAAGGCACCCCAGGTCAGCGAGGTCGTCGAGCCCCGCGCCTCAGGAGCCGTCTCGGCGGACCGGACGACGGCGATCGTCCAGGTCCAGTACCCGGTACAGAACGCGCAGGTCCGCACCTCGTCCACCGACGCGATCGAGAACGCGGCCAAGGCGGCCGAGCAGGACGGGCTGAAGACCTCGGTCGGCGGTTCCGTCTACAGCAGCAAGGGCGTCCACGTCGGCCCGTCGGAGATCATCGGCGTGGCCGTGGCCCTGCTCGTCCTCGTCGTCACGTTCGGTTCGCTGCTGACCGCCGGGATGGCACTGCTGCCCGCGCTGATCGGCGTGGCCGTCGGTCTGGCCGGGCTGCTCGCTCTGGCACCGGCGGTCAGCATCTCCTCGACGGCCGTGACGCTCGCCCTGATGCTGGGCCTGGCCGTCGGCATCGACTACGTCCTGTTCATCGTCTCGCGCCACCGCCAGCAACTCGCCCGCGGAACCCACCCGAAGGAATCCATCGCGCTGGCTACCGGCACGGCCGGCAGCGCCGTGGTCTTCGCCGGCACCACCGTGATCATCGCGCTCGCCGCCCTGAGCGTCATCGGCATCCCGTTCCTGACCACGATGGGCCTCGGGGCCGCCGGAGCCGTACTCATCGCCGTACTGGCCGCGATCACGCTCGTCCCCGCCATCGCGGGATTCGCCGGCTCGAGGCTCACGCCCAAGCCCGGCAGCCGCGCCGCCCGGCGGGCCGCCGACACCGAAGGGCCCACCGGCCACACCACCATGGGCGCCCGCTGGACCAAGTGGGTCATCGCCAAACCGCTGCTGACGGTGCTGGCCGTGGCGGGCATCCTGCTGACCCTGGCCCTGCCCGCCTCAGACCTGCGCCTCGCTCTTCCCGACAACGGCTCCGCCCCGCACGCCTCCACCGAGCGCAAGGCCTACGACACGATCAGCGACAAGTTCGGCGACGGATTCAACGGCCCGCTCCTCGTGCTGACCGAGACCAAGAGCGGTACGGCTTCAGCGAGTTCACAAGCCGGTGCCCAAGTGGCCCGGAAGCTGCAGACCCTCAAGAACGTCAAGGCCGTCCTGCCGCCCCAGCCCACCAGCGACCCGGCGCAGAGCGTCATCACCGTCCTGCCCACGTCCGGTCCGGACAGCGCCCGCACCGGCCAACTCGTCCGCGACATCCGTGCGACGAGCGCTGACCTCCGTGCCACCACCGGTGCCTCCATCGCGGTCACCGGCACCACCGCGGTCAACATCGACGTCTCCAACCGGCTCAGCGACTCCCTCCTCCCCTTCGTCGCCATCGTCGTCGGCCTCAGCCTGCTCCTACTGATGATCGTGTTCCGTTCGCTGGTCATCCCCGTCAAGGCCGCCGTCGGCTTCCTGCTTTCGGTGGGCGCCTCGCTCGGGCTGGTCGTCGCCGTCTTCCAGTGGGGCTGGCTGTCCGACGTCCTCGGTGTGCCGCACAGCGGCCCCGTCGTCAGCTTCCTGCCGATCATCCTGATCGGCGTGCTGTTCGGACTGGCCATGGACTACGAGGTATTCCTCGTGTCCGGCATGCGCGAGGAATGGGCCCACACCGGCCGGGCACGACAGTCGGTCATCGACGGTGCACGCCACAGCGTTCGGGTCGTCACCGCGGCCGCACTGATCATGTTCACCGTTTTCGCCGGATTCTTCCCGCTGGACGACTCCCTGATCAAACCCATCGCGTTCGCCCTGGCCGTCGGCGTGGCCATCGACGCCTTCGCCGTCCGTATGACGCTCGTACCCGCGGTACTGGCCCTCGCAGGGCGGGGCGCCTGGTGGCTGCCGGCCTGGCTGGACCGGATACTGCCCGATCTTGACGTCGAAGGCACCAGCCTTCAGAAGACGGCGTCGACGGACCGCAAGGAACCCCAGCCCGTCTCCTGAATCCATCCGGTGGGCTCGCGGCGCCGACTGCATCGTGAGCCCGCTCGGGACCGGACCGCCACCGCTCGAATCCCCACTCCTCCAGGCGACCCGAAGGACGAACGATGCACCGGGTACTCCTGACGGGCGGCCCCGCTCTCCTGCGCGAGGCCTACGCGCGCGTCATCGAGGACTCCGCCCTCCTGACCGTCCAGGCGCAGATCCCCGACCTGGCCAGTGCTCTGGCCCAACTGCCTTCACTGAGGCCGGACATACTCCTCATCGACGCCATGGCCATGGCTTCTTCCCCGCGGACCACGACACTGCTGTCCCTGCGCCTGGCCGCAGCCCGGACCACGCTCGCCGTCATCGGTGAGACACCCGCCGAGGAGGCCGGTTCGCTCCTGCGCGTCGGCGTCACCGGCATCCTCGGCCAGCAGATGGAAGCGGCTGCCTTCGTGGTGGCTCTCGACCTGATCAGCCGGGGCGGGACGGTCATCTCCTCGCCATCCATGGTGACGAGGATCTCCGCCAACCCTCCCAGTCCGACACTGGATCAACTCTCCGCCAGGGAACGGCAGGTACTCGCCCTGGTCGCGACCCAGCCCGACAACGGCACGCTGGCGCGCCTGCTGGGCATCAGCCCTCTCACGGTCAAGTCCCATGTGAACCGGATCCTGCGGAAGCTCGGCGCTTCCTCCCGCGCCCACCTCGTCACCATCGCCTACGAGAGCGGACTCGTCAGCCCCGGACCGCCGACCGGCCGCCCGTGCGCGTACTGAATCACCGGATCACATCTCCCCCGTTATGAGGGACCGATGGAGGCGATGCCCGTCTGGTAAGCGATGACGACGAGTTGGGCACGGTCGCGGGCGCCGAGTTTGGCCATGGCACGGTTGGCGTGGGTCTTGACCGTGAAGGGGGTGACGAAGAGGTGCTCGGCGATCTCGTCGTTGGTCAGCCCCGTGGCGACCAGGGCCATCACCTCGCGTTCCCTCGGAGTCAGGGTGGCCAGGCGGGTGGGCAGGTGCTCGGGGATGACGGCGGTCGGCTGGGTGAGGTAACGGGAGATGAGGGCCTTGGTGGCGGCCGGTGAGAGGAGGGCCTCCCCGGCCGCGACGATCCGGATGGCCTTGAGCAGGTCCGCCGGGTCGATGCCCTTGCCGAGGAATCCGCTGGCGCCGGCGTGCAGGGCCTGGGCGACGAACTCGTCCTCCTCGAAGGTGGTGAGAATGAGGATCTTCACCCCGGCCAGGCCCTCGTCCGCACTGATGATGCGGGTGGCCGCCAGGCCGTCCATCTCGGGCATGCGGATGTCCATCACGATGACATCGGCGCGGTAGGTGCAGGCGAGTTCGACAGCCTCACAGCCACTGCCTGCTTCGGCTACGACCTCCATGTCGGGCTCGGTGTCGATAAGGAGGCGGAAGGTGCCGCGCAGGAGGGCCTGGTCGTCGGCGAGGAGGATGCGCAGGGTCACAGGCTGTCGTCCTTGGCGGGGTGCAGGGGAAGGGTGGCGTGGACGCGGAAGGTGCCGTCGGGCGCATGGCCGTGGTGAGGGTGCCGTGGACGGCGTCCGCGCGCTCGCGCATGCCGATGAGGCCGTGTCCCGTTCCCGCGCCGTGAAGTCCCGCGCGGGCGGGGTTGGTGATGCTGTCCGGGTGCCTGGGCTTTCGCGTCCGCGAGGAGACTCCACGTGAACCCAGGGGATCCGCCGAGGAAGCACCCCACTGACCTGCGTTTCCTCAGGTAAGGGGTGCAAGCAAGTGGAGCCTAGGGGAGTCGAACCCCCTCGTCTGCCGTGTCCTCATACAGATCGGTGAGGCCGATGACGACCCCCGCAGGGCCGTTTTCTCTTCGGGCAGTTCCCCAGCACGCGACCGCGAACCAGACAGATGTACCGGCATCCGCACCGCCCTCGCTGCCGACCCGGTATTCGACTGGCCGCAATGGGATGTCGATCTCCCCTCGGAGACACCGTCGGCCAGGACCCGACTGCGCCGCCCCGGCCCCCGTAAGGCCCCTGGGTTTCGTCATCGACCTCAAGCCAGCCGCCCGGACCCCGAGTGACGGCCTCGATCATCTGCTCCACCGCAGGTCAGAAGGGCTGCAACTCCTCGACCACTACCCGACCCCAAACCCACGAGCAGCGGATTCAGTCCGTTCAGGCAAAGTTGACGCCCCGACACCCAAAAATGAACGTTTCCGCAGGTCAGAAGCCTGCAAAGGTGGGGCGGGTGGGACTCGAACCCACGGCCGACGGATTATGAGTCCATTGGGGATCTTGGCGGCCCTTGCCGATCATTGCCGATTCACGCCGTTCTTGCAGGTCAGACGTGCTGATCCGTGTCAGCCCTGTGCAGCGTTTGTCGATGCGTTCCTGTCCTTGCGGCCCCTCAATGGCCCCTGGGGGTGAGTTGGACACTTGCCAGAGCAGCAGCTGCGTCCGCCCTGTTCAGCCGAGGGGCTGGAACCCTTCGCGCAGCGGAGTCCCTTACCGACGCGATGATGCTCCATCCCAGGCCACCTGACGTCACGAAGCGATCCCGCCCTCTGGACTGTGCATCGACCTGGTAGCGGCGCGTCGATCGAGTCAGCCGAGTACGTAGCTCTCATCACCGAAGTCAGCGACGATCTTCAACTTGCCGCCGAGCGCCTTGACGTACGCGGCGAGGGTGTCGACCTCGCTGCGCTCCAACTGACCCTTCTCGATGCGCGAGACGCGGGCCTGGGTGACACCCATGGCTTCGGCGACCTGCACCTGTGTGGTGTGCTGCCGCTTCCGCAACTCGGCGAGGCGGTGCACACGGGAGGCCAGGACCATCGCCTGCGCCCCTTTCTGGATCTGGTCCTTTTCGGCATCGGTGAAAGCGAAATCCTCGGCCAGATCTCCCCAGGAGACGGCCTGCGGGTCCTTGAGGTGATCAGTCATCGTGCCCCGTCCTCTCCATCGATTCGCTTCAGATGCTCCGCGTACGCCTGCTCCGCCTGGGGCACCGCGACGCGGTACCAACCGGACCAGTTGCCTGCCTTGTCACCGCCGACCAGGATCACAGCCTGGCGGTCCGGGTCGAACACGAACAGCAACCGCACTTCCGTGGCCCCTGCCGAGCCGGGGCGGAGCTCCTTGAGGTTCGACAGCGCCGAGCCCTTGATCGTGTCCACCAGAGGCCGACCCAGCGCGGGACCTTCCTCCTGAAGGGCAGTGACAGCCTGGCTGACCTGAATCAGGGTGTCGCGGTCAGTACGGCGCAGGCCGTGAAGCCACGAAAGAGCTGGCTCAACCACGACGATCTTCCAAGTCACGCATGAGCCCCCATCTGCAATTATTATGCTTGCAGCATACACCACTGACGTCATAACGGGAGGGACGCGGTTCTCGCAGTCACCTGCGTGCTCGACGACACGCCACGACGGCAGGAGTCGTCCCCGACATTTGGCCGTGCTGCGGTCCGACGCGAGGGCCCTCGCAGAGACGTCGCGGGCGCGGCCGGTCAGCCGCGTTGCCGGCGGGCGCGCAGCGCGGCCCAGTGGCGCAGGCGCTCGGTGATCTGGGCTTCGTAGCCGTTGCGGGTGGGCTGGTAGTACGTCTGGCGATTCATGTCGTCAGGGAAGTAGTCGTCACCCGAGAAGCCGTCGGTTGTGTCCGGGTCGTACTGGTAGTCCCTGCCGTAGCCGAGGTCTTTCATCAGCCGGGTCGGGGCGTTGAGGATGTGGGCGGGTGGCATGAGTGAACCGGTGTGCCGGGCTGATCGGTGTGCGGCGTTGAAGCCGCGGTAGACGGCGATGGACTTGGGGGCGGTGGCGAGGTAGACGACGGCCTGGGCGATCGCCAACTCACCCTCGGGGGAGCCGAGTCGCTCGTACACGTCCCAGGCGGCGAGGGCCTGCTGGACGGCGTGCGGGTCGGCCATGCCAATGTCCTCGTTCGCGAAGCGGACCAGGCGGCGGGCTACGAACAGCGGGTCCTCGCCGCCGTCGAGCATGCGGGCGAGCCAGTACAGGGCCGCGTCCGGGTCGGAGCCGCGCATCGACTTGTGCAGCGCGGAGATCAGGTTGTAATGGCCCTCCTGCGCCTTGTCGTACAGCGGGGCACGCTGCTGGATGTGATGGGCGAGCCCGGCGGTGTCCAGGGTGGTTTCGGTGTCCGGGAGGGCTTGGAGCTGTTCGGCCATGTTGAGGAGGTAGCGGCCGTCGCCGTCGGCCATGGCGATCAGTGCGCGGCGGGCGTCGTCGTCCAGGGGCAGATGGTGGCCGGTGAGCTGCTCGGCGCGGTCGAGGAGCGTGGACAGTGCGGCTTCGTCGAGGCGTTTGAGGACGAGGACCTGGGTGCGGGAGAGGAGGGCGCCGTTGAGTTCAAAGCTCGGGTTCTCCGTGGTGGCGCCGATCAGGGTGACGGTGCCGTCCTCGACGTAGGGCAGGAAGCTGTCCTGCTGGGCGCGGTTGAAGCGGTGGATCTCGTCGACGAACAGCAGGGTGCCCTGGCCGATGCCGCGTCGGCTTCGTGCGGCGGCGAAGACCTTGCGCAGATCGGCGACGCCGGAGAAGGTGGCCGACACTGGCTCGAAGGCCAGGTTGCCGGCGTCCGCGAGGAGCCGGGCGATGGTGGTCTTCCCGACGCCGGGCGGGCCCCACAGGATGGCGGAGCCGAGGCGCTGCTGGGCGACCATGCGGCCGAGCGGGGCGTCCGGGGCAAGGAGGTGGTCCTGCCCGACGACATCTTCCAGCTGGGTGGGGCGCAGGCGGTCGGCGAGGGGCCGGGAGGGCTCCTCACCGAAGAGCGGCAGGGTCACTTCGGTCGGTTCCATCGGTCTCTCGGGTCGCAGGCAGAGGCGTGCGGACAGGTGCGTACGTGTGCGGACATGACGAGCCTTGCACGGGGCACTGACAGGCGTCGGCTCAGCCGCTCGTGGGGAAGCGCGCGGCGCTCATCGGGCACCGGGGCGGTCGCGTCGCGGCAGCCGCTCGACGGCCAGGTGGTAGGAGTCCTCGACCACGTCGGTGACCAGCCGCTCGGTGATGCCGGGTCCCGGCCCCAGTGAGATCCAGTGCCGTTTGTCGAGATAGCGGCCCGGTGTGATCGATGCGTGGCCGCGCTCCAGTGCCCGCGCGTGCTCGGGTTCGCACTTGACCGTGATGATCTGTTCGTCCGGGTCGTCGGTGACGATCAGGAACACCTTGCCCGCGACCTTGTACACGTCGAGCCCTGGGGTGAAGGGGTATCCATGGCTGACGTCGGGCAGGGCCAGCGCCACCTGTCGGGCGGTGTCCTGAAACCGGTCACCGGCCGCGCTCACCGGGCCGCCCGCGTGCCGGTGCCGTAGATGTGCGGGTCGACGGGCTGCTCGGCCTTGGGCAGGTGGGCGACGACGAGCCGGTAGGAGTCGGTGACGAGCTCCCTGACGAGCTCCTCGTCGACGCCTTCTCCGCTCTCCAGCGTGATCCAGTTCCTCTTGTTCATGTGATAGCCGGGGGTGATGTGGCTGTACTGCTCCCGCAGGGCCTGAGCCTCTCCGGGGTCCGCCTTGAGGATCACGACGGGCCGCCCCGGGACCTCGGTCATCAGCATGAACACCTTGCCGCGCACCTTGAAGACCTCCCAATCAGGACCGAAAGGGTGTTCCAGCTGAGCTCCGGGGAGCTCCTCCGCGCAGTCGGCGGCGGTCTTGTGCAGGGCCGGTCCGTTCATGGGCGTTCCCTTCCTCAAGTGGTGACGGACTGTGGCATCGAAAGACGTGGAGGGCGCGCCGCGCGGGCGCGGCGGCACGTCCCATCCTTCCGCCGCAGCCAACCAGAAAGGCAGTAGGCTGCGGACACGTGATGGTCGACAGGCGACACCCTGACCCGAGCGGAAGCGCGGCCGGTCCGGCTGCGGTACCGCTGTTCGGTTTTCAGCCCCCGGTCGGCACCCCGTACGGCCTTGAGGTGAGTACCGTCGAGGACTTCTTCACCCACCACGACGACTGGCCGTGGAACCCGCCCCGTCCGGGCCGCGCCACCTTCCACTACCTCATCGCCGTCACCGAGGGTGAGCTGCGGCACGACGTCGACCACGTCACGCGGACCGTCGCCCCCGGCCAGTGGCTGTGGGTGCGTCCCGGGCACGCGCAGTGCTGGCATCCGCCCGGTGCGGCCCGCGGCCCGTTCATCCTCTTCGAACCGGACGTGCTGCGGCCCGACCTCGCCCGTCTCCTGGCCCCGCTCACCGCGCACCAGGCCCCCGCCGTGCTCAGCCCGCACCCCGACGACACCGCCTGGCTCCAGCAGACGGCACTCCAACTCCTGGACGAACACCGCGCACTGGGGCGCCGCCCCCTCGACATCCACCACGCCCTGCGCCGCAGCCTGCTCGAATCGCTGCTGCTGCGCCTGGCCAACTCCCCTGGCATCGCCACCATCGGAACGGCCACGGCCGGCGCCGGCCGTGCCGACCGGTACGGACGCTTCCTGGACGCCCTGGAGCTGCACTTTCGCGAACTGCACCAAGCCGCGGACTACGCCGAGTTGCTCGGCTGCTCGGTCCGCACCCTCAGCCGCGCCACCCGGGACGCCACCGGCAAGGGGGTACGTGAACTCATCGACGAGCGGCGCCTGTTGGAAGCCCGGCGCCTGCTGGGAGCTGCCCGGTGGGATGCCCGCGCTGTGGCCGTCCACCTCGGCTTCACCGACCCCGCGAACTTCGGCCGCTTCTTCCGCGACCGCACCGGCCTCACCCCGGCCGCCTACGCGGCCCGCGAAGCGAGGACCGACGCTTGACGGAAACGCGGTGAACGCCGGGCTTGCCCGTCAGGAGGCAATGGCTGTCTTCGCAGTCTGCGCGTTGTCGCACCACTCACCTGTCAAGGGCCCGCCGGATGAACTCCTCACGGGTCGCGCTGGAAGCGCGCGACACAGCCGCATGATCCACCGTCATGTCGAACCCGTGGAAGCTCCCGCCCCACATGTGCAGATCGACGCTCACTCCCGCCTCGGACAGGCGGCCGGCGTAGCTCAGGATCTCGTCGCGGAACCCCTCGGCCGAGCCGGTGTCGATGTAGGTGCGCGGCAGCCGGCTGAGGTCCTCGGCGCGGGCCGGCGCGGCGTACCGCGACACGTCCGGGCCGCCGCGCCGCTCGCCCAGTACGGAGGTCCACGCGTACAGGTTGCTGTGGCGGTCCCATACGCCTTCGCGGTCCACCATGCGACTGCTGTGCGTCTCGAGGCGGTCGTCGAGCATGGGGCAGATCAGAATTTGGTGGCTGAGCTCGGGAAAGGCGCGGTCGCGGGCGAGTAGCGCGGTCCCCGCCGCGAGGCCGCCGCCGCCACTGACTCCGGCGATCATGAGGCGCTCGGGGTCGATACCGAGCTCGGCCGCGTTCTTCGCCATCCACACCAGGCCCGCGTAACAGTCCTCGACCGGCGCGGGATCGGGGTGATCCGGCGCCAGTCGGTACTCGACCGACACGACGACCGCGCTCCCCTCGATCACATGGGGAAGGAGATGACTCACGTGGTCCCGGCGTCCCCCCATGATCATCCCGCCCCCGTGGAGGCTGAGGATGCCTCCCTTGGGGCCTCGGTCCTCGGCAGGGCTGAGGATCAGCACAGTGATGTCCGGCTCGCCTTCCGGCCCGGGTACTCGGCGCTCCTCCACCCCCACTCTGCCGCCCGCCGTCAGAGCCTCCGAATCCAACCCGGGGGAACCCTGGGCGATCTGCCGTCGGATCTCTGGCAGGGTCTCGTCCGACAGGGCAGGAAACACGGCCCCCCGCGCCTCCTCGACGGGCGCGAGTTCCGGGTCCAACGGGGGCCGGGTGGTCAAGGCACCAAAGGGGTCTGCCGCTGTCATCTGTTCTCTCCTTCGGAAACGACGAGGAGCGGCGGCGCTCACCGCCGGGTTGAGGTACTCACGGCGCACGATGTGTGGGTGCGAGTCGATCGACTCGATGTGTCCGATGGCCTTGTCGCGTCCCGCGATGCGTTTTCAGTCGTCGAGGACGACGACGTGCTTGCCCGGCGTGGTGCCGGATTCGAGGTCGGCCTGGGCGTCACGGACCTGTTCCAGGCCCTGGTAGACCTTCGCGACCGGGACCTTGAGCCGTCCCTCCGCAATGGCCTGGAGTTGATGGGCGAAGACGTCGGCCGGGAGGTCGGCGGCCTCGCCCGCGTAACTGGTCAGCCGCACCCCGCTGGGGACCATGAACGGGGTGAAGTCGGGGATCGTCCACGCGCCGCCCAGGGCGCCGGTGAAGCAGACGGTGCCGTGCACGCGCACGCATCCGAAGGTGTCCGGCAGGGTTGTGCAGCCCACCAGTTCCAGCGCGGCGTCCACGCCCTGCGGTGCGAGGTCCCGGACCCTCTCGGCGATGTGTCCGTCGTCCACGATCGGATGGTCGACACCCATGGCCCGCAGTTCGTCGGCACGCCCGGCGTGACGCGTGGTGGAGATGACGGTGGCGCCCATGTCCTTGGCCATCGCCGCCGCGCTCAGCCCGACCGTTGAGGTGCCGCCGCGGATCAGCAGCGTATGCCCGGCCCTGAGATCCAGGCCGGTGGTCAGCGATCCGTAGGCGGTCTGGAACATCTCCGGCAGCGCACCGACGACCTCCCACGGCAGGGTGGTCTCGAACGGGATGACCTGCGCCGCGGGGACGGTCACGTACTGGGCGTACGCGCCGTCGTACGAGCGCCCCATGCCGCCCATCATCGTGGCCACCTGCTGTCCTGGCTTCAGTGAACTGTTCTCGTCGGCCTCATCGACGATGCCGACGCCCTCGATGCCGGGGATGCGAGGGTAGGTGACCTCCGCGTCCGACTCTCCCTTGCGGGTGGTGACTTCGGATTCGTTGACGCCGAATGCCTTGACCCTGATCCGCACCCAGCCGGGCTTGCGGACGGGCACCGGCACATCCTGGATCTGAAGTGCGTCGAGGCCGCCGGGCCGGGTGACGACGACGGCCCGCATCGTCGCCGGTGCGGCGTCGCCGGCTGCTGTCGGTTGACTCATGTCGAGTACCTCGCTCCCTGTTGTCCCCTGCCTCGTCCGTATCGCCCGCCAGCCGTCAAGGACGGTCGATGCCCTCCCACAGGCCGAGGGTCTGCTGGTAGTGGGCGGTGGCTTCGAAGGGCGGGTTGCCGACGCTTCCCGAGGTGGGTTTGTCCGTGACAGCGGGCCACAGACGGGACTGTTCACCGGTGGCGAAGTCGAG
>NZ_JBEXEA010000068.1:0-24291 GCF_040606035.1 Streptomyces sp. NPDC005483 | reverse complement strand
GGGCCTCGGGGCCCGCAAGCTGGCGGGTGGCCTCCAGGCCGTCGAGACTCGGCATCCGGATGTCGAGCAGGCACACATCGGGGCGCAGCCGCCGGCAGGCCGACCAGGCCGTAGCCGGTGCGCGGTGACGATGTCTTGGCGTGGGCGGGGCCGGTGTCGACCGACGCATACACCGCCCCACCGTCCTGGTGTCGGTGACGGACGACAGCCCGGGCTGTCGGAGAATCCGCCGCCGGGCGAGCGTGCCGGCCGCGAGCGGCCCGCTCGGGTCGACCGGTCGCAGCGCCCGCCGACACGTCGACGGTCTGCGTCATACGCGTCGCCGTGTGTGTTCAGTCGGCTGCGAGCAGATGGGCGGGGGCGATGCGGGACAGCCGTCGTATCGGCACCGTCAGGGCGGCACTGACCAGGGCGGTTGAGGCCAGCGTGGCCAGCAGTGCGGCACCGGCGAGCGCCAGAAGGTGTCCGTGCAGCAAGCCCTGTCCGAGCGACAGCACCCCGGCCAGACCGGCCACTGCGCCGGACAGGCCGCCCAGCAGAGCCAGCCCGATCCCCTCGCAGAAGGTCAGCCTCGCCAGGTCGCGGTCCGTCCAGCCGGTCGCCCGCAGCACCGCGAGGTCTGCGGCGCGTTCACGCTGAGAGAGGACCAGGACGTCGACGGCACCGGCGGCGCCCAGCAGCAGCGACAGGGCGACGCTCAGGTAGTCCGCTCTACGGGCTTGCGCCACCACGGCGTTGCCCAGGAGCGAGCCGGCAACCTCGCCGCGGAAGGTCAGCGTCAGGGCGAGCAGCACCGTGAAGGCGGCCACTCCCAGCGCCAGCCCAGCCGCACCCAGTAGGGTGCGGCCCCGTACCCGCAGCAGGTTGAGTGCGGCGAGCCCGGCTATCGAACGCACCGGGCGAGCCCGGCGGGCCGCCGTCACCGGCGGCCGGACGGCTTCCATCGGACCCAGCCGGGTCGCGAGCCAGGCGGGGATCAGACCCGCGACAGTGGCCAGCAGGAGCGCCACCGGCAGCACGAGCAGGGACCTGCCGCCGGCGTCGGGCTGGTGCAGCATCCTGCCCAGCCCGTAGGCGAGCAACGAGCCCGCGGCCCCGGCGGCGAGACCGATCGCGGCGAGTTCACCGAGGATCAGGCGGAGCACCTCGCTGCCGCTCCAGCCCAGGCAGCGCAGTGTTCCGATCTCGGTGCGACGGGAGCGCACCGAGGCCAGCGCCGCCTGCGCGAGGAAAAGGGCGCACACGATGAGGACCAGGGCGAAGAGCACTGCGCTCTTGGCGTCCACCGCCCTGAGGATGCGCAGGGCCACTCCCTTGGCGACCCAGCGCTCCGTCACCTGAACGGTGGGGCTCAGCGCCACCGTCTGCGGGGCGGGGGAGCTGCCGACGGTGACGTCCACCTGGAGGCGGGGATAGGCGGCTCTTATCTGCCCGGCGACCGCGTTCACCCGCGCGCGGGAGGCGGTGTCGACGCCGGTCACTCCGGCCACCCGGATCCTGATTGCGCTGATCGGCGCTTTGTCCTGAAGGCCCGGCACCCTGCGGCTCTTGGTGAGCGAGGTGATGGAGTCCATCGTCGTCAGCATGGTGGGCGGTGGGCTGACGTAGCCGCCCAGATTGCGGTCGGGCTGCAGCGGCCGGCCTTGCAGTGCCGCGCGGGTGTCGCTGTCCGCGCCCGTCACCTGGGGCGGCTGGTAGGTCTCCAGCGGGGCCTGGGACAGCGGTGAGAAGCCGGGGAGCTTGCTGGTGTCATAGCGGCCCACCAGGTGGACGAAGGGATTGGGCAGGCGTCCGGAGTCGACGCCGCTGCACCAGCTCTGCCCGAGGCAATCCGTCGAGGCGTGCTTGGTCACCTTCCGGTACTGGGGGCCCTGGTTCTCCTCGGGAACGTTGGGCACCGGCTGGTCGTCGCTGGTCACCCACAGGCCGGGCTTCTGCGGCGGCTGCGCCTGCACGGCAAGGCCGCCGCCGGGCGTCTTGCGGTAGGTGACTGGGCCGACCGTCCAATAGGCGTTGGTGTCGAAGGAGTTCTCGTCCAGCGTCTTGCGGTACCCCTCACTGAGGTCGGCGTCGACATGGCCCACCGCGGTGCCGAGCAGGCTGCGGACGAAGCTGTCGGCGGTGGGGCTGCCCAGTTCGGAGGGCAGTTTGTCCGGGTCGCCGACGTCGAGGCGTTCGACGGTGGCGCCTAGCGTTCCTGAGGTCAGCGGACTGCTGCTGAGCAGGGCCGGGAAGTATGCGTCGTGCGCTCCGTGAACGCTTTTGGAGGGCGGGAGCGTGTACGGCTTGTCCCGCTCGGTGAGCATCCGGCCGGAGGTGATCGTGTCGCCCAGGCCCACTAGTCGGTTCTCGGCCACCGGGTCGATGCCGGACAGCAGGACGGGGTAACCGACCCAGATGTCGGCGGTGGCCTTGCCCCGCCCGGACTGGCAGTTCATCTGCGACTGCAGGTCGGGTTCGAACGCCGAGATTTCCCTGCGGTCCTCGCCGATGAGGTTCGGCTTCATCGGCAACTCGAGGTTGAACTCGGTTTGTTCGGTCTTGTCCCGGTTGAAGTAGAAGCAGACGCCGTACTTCCCGTTCAGCTGATATCGCCGGGTCTTCTTGTCGACCGCGCCCTTCTCCAGTGTGTCGGACCGGAAGGTACCGTCCGCCGACGTCCCCGACGTCAGGGGGCTGCGGGTGAGGTATACGTACTGGTCGGCGGCACGGTAGCTGCCCAGTCCGGCCGTGAGCGTCGGTCTGAGGCGCAGGATCTGCCGGGACGCCTTGCCGTCCAGGAAGCGGGACACGTCCACGGTGACGTAACTCGACACCATGAGGTAGCCGATGTTGGCGACCGGTGCGGCCACGTCGACCCCGGCCATGTCGCGGATGCGCCGGTACTGGTTCATGGTGATCCCGCCGAACGTGCCGGACAGGAAGTTCGGTGCGACCAGCCCGTTGTGCCGCTCCACGTCGGTGTGCGAGTCCGGCGGACGCACCAGGATGTCGTAGGCGGACCGCGCGTTCGCCTGGACGGCGCCCACGGTGGTGGCCCGGCTCGTGCTCACGGTCGCGGTCAGCAGGGTGAAGCTGGTCGCCGCCACCAGGATGCCGGCGGCCAGGGCCAGCGCGCGTCCGCGTCGCCGCCGGAGTTGCTCGAGGATCATCGCTATCACGGCCGCAGACCCCCCAGCCGGTCCAGGACGTCGCCGGACGGCGTGATGCGCTGGTCCGAGGTGATCCTGCCGTCCTGCAGACGCACTACCCGGTCGCCGAGGGCGGCGACCTCCGCGTCATGGGTGGCGATCAGCATTGTCATCCCATACTGCCCGCGCAACGACATCAGCAGGTCGATGATCTCGCGGCCGATCACACTGTCCAGGTTGCCCGTCGGCTCATCGGCTAGCAGCAGCCCCGGCCGGTTGATCAACGCGCGGGCCACGGCGATGCGTTGCTGCTGTCCGCCGGACAACTGCGAGGGCAGGGCGTCGGCGCGGTCGGCGAGCCCGACCGCTTCGAGCAGTTCCATGCCGCGCTCACGCCGGTCGAAGTCCACCCTGCGCGGCAGGACCGGGGCGAGCACGTTGTCCAGCGCGGTGAGCGCGGGCAGCAGGTGAAAGCGCTGGAAGACGAAACCGATACGCCGACGGTGCCCGTCCAAGTCCCGGGGTTGCAGCTCGGTGCCGTCGATCTCGACATGCCCCTCGTCGGGCACGTCCATGCCGCCGGTCACATGCAGCACGGTGGACTTGCCGGCCCCGGAAGACCCCGTCAACATCACCGCCTCGCCGTCCGCGACCTCTAGGTCGACCCCGTCCAGAGCGGTCAGCCCGGGATACCTACGGCTCACCCCGCGCAACACCACGCTCACAGCCATCTGTGCTGCCTCGCCCTCATGCATTGGCTCAATGCACACGTATGTTGTCACAGAGCAGAGGGAAGCAGCAGGGGCAGACGAACAAAATACGTGCCCATCCACCACGCCGCGCGCTGCTGAGCGGGCAACCGGATCACGGATATGACCTCAAGGCCCGCTTCGAGGAGGCCGTCGGCTCGCAGCGGGGCGGCCTCAACATCCGCCCAGGACCGGGACGTCGGATGAACGTGGTGAACAAGAAGCCCCCTGCAAACTCGTGTCACATTGCGCCCTGTCGTTTCCGTCGCAGAGCGAGCGGGCGACACGTGGCCCAATTCCTGACTGTCGGTGGTCGCGACTTTGCCGACGAGGTATGCGTCGGATGTGAGTGAACCCATGCAGGTGGTTGCGACGTGTCCCGGCGTCACGCTCGGGGCCCAGCAGGGAGGCGACCAGCATGAAAGCGGGCAGAGAGTAGGCGTCCACGTAGGCGTGATAGTCGGCCTCGGTGGCGAAGCCGTGAACTCCAACTCAGCTGTTGGGTGGACAGGTATTCCCCCACGACCTGCCTGAACCGGGGGAACGCCGCCGTGGTGTGCAGCAGCGTACGGATCGGCGGATCGTCACTCACCCCACTGTCCAACGCCTAGGTCGTGTCCGCAATGTCAGGGCAGCCAGAGTTGTAGACAGGCGATGGTTACCAGGGCCTGGTAGTGGCGGGCGAGTCTGTCGTAGCGGGTGGCCAGGGCTTTGTTGTGCTTGAGCTTGTTGAAGCAGCGCTCGACGACGTTGCGGCGCCGGTAGGCGGCACGGTCGAGCCGGCAACGGCTCTCACCGCGCCGTATGCGGCCGTTGATCTGGTCGATCCGCTCAGGGATCGCCGCCTCGATGCCGCGACGACGCAGGTATGAGCGAATCTTCGTCGATGAATAGCCCTTGTCGGCAACGACGCGTTCGGGCCGGGTCCGGGGCCTCCCGGGCCCGCAACGGCTGACACTGATGCGGGTCATGACCTGCTCGAACTGGGTGCAGTCATTGACGTTGCCGCCGGTGAGCGTGAAGGCCAGCGGGCGGCCCTGCCCGTCGCAGGCGAGGTGGATCTTCGTGGTCAGCCCGCCGCGGGACCGGCCGATCGCCTCACCCGGCCAGAGCCCCCTTTTCGGGCCCCGGCCGCGTGCTGGTGAGCCCGCACCGTCGTGGAGTCCACGCACACGACCGTCCAGTCGACCGCACCGACGGCGTCGCAGTACTGCTGGACGTGAGCCAGCAGCCGGTCCCAGGTGCCGTCGGCGGACCAGCGACGGAAGCGTTCGTAGACCGTCTTCCACGGGCCATAGCGTTCGGGCAGGTCCCGCCAGGCAGCCCCCGTGGACAGCTTCCACAGGATCCCGTTGACCACCTCACGGCGATCCCGCACTGGACGGCCCATCCGCGGCGGGGCGAGCAACGGCTCGATCACCGCCCACGACTCATCGGTCAGCTCATGACGACGCACCACGAAAGGACCAACGCCCGAACCACTTTGCGGACACGACCTAGTCTTCTGAGTCAGGAATTCTGTTCAGATGTGTAGGCTTGCCAGGTGGCACGGACTGGGCGGCCGAAGGCCGAGTTGACGCTGTCGGATGAAGAACGGGCTGCGCTGGAGGGATGGGTACGGCGCCGTTCGACGCCGCAGGCGTGGGCCTTGCGGTGCCGGATCATCCTGGCCTGCGCGAACGGGGAGTCGAACAAGGACGTGGCTGCCCGGCTTGGTTCGACACCGCATGCGGTGGGCCGGTGGCGGGCACGGTTCGTTGAGCACCGGATCGCCGGCCTGGGCGACATGCCACGGTCCGGCGGGCCCCGGACGGTCACCGACGAACAGGTGGCCGCCGTGGTGACCAAGACGCTGGAGAGCACGCCGAAGAACGCCACGCACTGGTCGACGAGGGCGATGGCCAAGGAGATGGGCCTGTCGCAGTCGAGCGTGTCTCGGATCTGGCGGGCGTTCGGTCTGCAGCCGCACCGCTCGGAGACGTTCAAGCTGTCGACGGACCCGTACTTCGTCGACAAGGTCCATGACGTTGTGGGCCTGTATCTGGACCCGCCCGAACGGGCTTTGGTGTTCTGCGTCGACGAGAAATCGCAGATCCAGGCGCTGGACCGCTCCCAGCCGGTGCTGCCGATGATGCCGGGTGTTCCGCAGCGGGTCACGTACGACTACGTGCGTGCAGGCACCACAACACTGTTCGCCGCACTGGAAGTCGCCACCGGCAAGGTGATCGGCTCCCTGCACCGCTGGCACCGGGCCGAGGAGTTCAAGAAGTTCCTGATCAAGCTCGACCAGGAGATCCCGGCGGACCTGGACGTCCATCTGGTGCTGGACAACTACGCCACCCACAAGACCCCGGCCATCAAGACCTGGCTGCTGGCCCACCCACGCTTCCACCTGCACTTCACCCCCACCGGGTCGTCCTGGCTCAACCTCGTCGAGCGATGGTTCGCCGAACTGACGAACAAGCAGATACGACGAGGGGTCCACAAGACAGTCCACGCGTTGGAGAAGGACATCCGCACCTGGATCGCCGCATGGAACACCAACCCCAAGCCCTACGTCTGGACGAAGACCGCGGATGAGATCCTCGAACGCCTCGCCAGCTATCTGAATAGAATTCCTGACTCAGAAGACTAGTAGTGCTTCGTTAGGTCTATACGTTTGCGCTGATCAAGAGCATGTTGAGGGTGTGGACAGGCATGAAGTGAACCGATTACGGGCCGCGTTGGGGCTGTTCGTGGCCGATGTGTTCGCCTCGGTGCCGCGTACAGATCAGCGGGCCAAGGGTGAGTGCTATCTGCGGGGGCTGATGCTGGATGGCCGGCGCAAGTCGATCCAGCCGATGGCCGCGCGGCTGCCGGACGGCAACATGCAGGCCCTGCAGCAGTTCGTGAACCAGTCGCCGTGGGATCCGCTGCCGGTCAGGCAGCGGATCGCCGAGCGGCTGTCCCACGTTGTCAGGCCCGAGGTGTGGGTGATCGACGACGTGTCGTTCCCCAAGTGCGGCAAGGCGTCGGTCGGGGTGGCCCGCCAGTACTGCGGAGCGGTCGGCAAGCGGGCGAACTGCCAGGTCGCGGTCAGTGTCCATGCCGCCACTGACACCGCTTCGTGCCCCTTGGAGTGGCAGTTGTATCTGCCGCGCGAGTGGACGCACGAGCCCGACCGGTGCCGCAGGGCAGGAATCCCCGACGGCGTGGTGCATCAAGAGAAGTGGCGTCTTGCACTCGGCCTGCTGGACACACTCGCCGCATGTCAGTTGAAGACCCCGGTCGTGGTCGCCGACGCCGGCTACGGCGTCAGCACGCCGTTCCGGCATGGTCTCCAGGAGCGAGGACTGTCCTATGTCCTGGCCCTGAACGGGAAGGAAGTCGCTCATCCGGAGGATGCCCGGCCGCACCAGCCCGCTTATGGCGGACTCGGGCCGCCCACCCTTGCCCGCTACCGCACCCCGCCGCGAGCCCTCTCCACCCTCGCCGCGCAGGCGGGTGCCCAGCGATTCTCCGAGGTGACCTGGCGCCAGGGCAGCAAGGGCGTGATGACCTCACGGTTCACGGTGCTGACGGTGCGGCCCGCGGGCAAACAGTCCCTGGCCGCCGCACAGGAATCAGGCGGCGGCCGCAACCGATGGAACGGCGTCCTGCCCACCGAGACCCTCCTGGTCGAATGGCCGCACGACCAGGACGCCCCGACCGACTACTGGATATCGAACCTGCCGCCTGCCACACCGACCGCTGGCCTGGTGCGGTGGGCCAAGATGCGCTGGCGGATCGAACACGATTACCGCGAGCTCAAACACGGCCTGGGACTCGACCACTTCGAAGGCCGAACCTGGCGCGGCTGGCACCACCACGTCACCCTCGTCACCGCCGCGCAGGCATTCCTCACCCTGCGCAGGCTCGACCCAAAAGGCGAAGCACCAGCCCAAGCCTCTACCAGACCCTCGACACCCTGCAAGACCTGCTGAGGTGCTGGACCGGCACCTGCAGCACCTGCGGCCGCCCCCTCACAACCAGCAGAACCAGAACCTCATGAAGCACTAAGTACTGGGACTGTAAGACGTTCGGCCCTGTCTCATATTCGGTGGTGACGCAGAGTGGTGAGGTGTCGTTGGTATCCATGTGAAGGATGTCAACGAGCTTGTGCAGACGGTGTTTTCAGGACTGTCCCCGCTGGTCATCGAGGATGTGGTCGACGAGGGCGAGCGAGTCGTGGTGCGGGCACGGACTCCGCAGGACGCTGCGGCCTGCCCGGTGTGCGGGGTGTCGTCGGGGCGGGTGCACGGCTATCACTGGCGGACGTACCGGTCGACGGCCGGCGGGTGGTGGTCCGTGCGCGAGTGCGACGTCTGGTGTGCCCCACCCGCGGCTGCCGACATACCTTCCGCGAGCAGGTTCCTGGAGTTCTGGACCGATACCAGCGACGCACCACTCGCCTGACCAGGCAAGTCAAGGCGGTGGTCAAGGAGTTAGCGGGCCGGGCGGGGCACGTTTGCTGGCGATACTCGCGGCGGGCGTCTCGCGTCACACGGCTCTGCGCGCCCTGCTGCGGATCCCGTTGCCCACCGGGCGGGCGCCCCGCGTGATCGGCGTCGACGACTTCGCTCTGCGCCGGCGGCATCGCTACGCCACCGTGATCATCGATGCCGAGACCCACGAGCGAATCGACGTGCTGCCCGACCGCACGGCCGACACCCTAGAAGCATGGCTGCGCGAGCATCCGGGCATCGAGATCGTGTGCCGCGACGGCTCCGCGACCTACGCCGAGGCGATCCGCCGCGCCCTGCCCCGTGTGACGCAGGTCGGTGATCGGTGGCATCTGTGGCACAACCTGTGCGAAGCCGCTCTGAGCGAGGTCAAGGCGCACAGCACCTGCTGGGCCACCGTACTGGACGCGCCTATCTACGACGGACCCCGCGCCCAGACCACCCTGGAGCGCTGGCACCAGGTCCACGACCTGCTCAACCAGGGCGTGGGCCTGCTTGAATGCGCCCGCCGCCTGGGACTGGCCCTGAACACTGTCAAACGCTATGCCCGCGCCGACCGGCCCGCGCGGATGCTCCGCGTCCCCAAGTACCGCGCCAGCCTCGTTGACCCCTACCGCGAGCACCTGCGCAAACGCCGGGCCGAGGATCCCGGCGTCCCCGTCCAGCACCTCTTCGAAGAGATCAAAGCCCTCGGCTTCACGGGCTGCCTGAACCTCCTGCACAAGTACATCAACCAAGGCCGCGCGGACGCCGACCGCAGCCACATCTCCCCGCGCAGGCTCGCCCGAATGCTGCTGACCAGGCCCGACAACCTCAAGGCCGAGCAACACGAGCTCCTGGCCAAACTCACCGCCGCCTGCCCCGAGATGACCCAACTGGCCGCAGACATCCGCGACTTCACCCCGCTCCTTGCACCTCACGCCGACAACGCCGACGCCCTCTCGCGCTGGATCGTCCAGGTCCGCGGCGCCGACCTGCCCCACCTGCATGCCTTCGCCCGAGGTCTGGAACGAGACCGCGACGCCGTAAACGCCGCCCTCACACTTTCCTACAGCAACGGCCCCACCGAGGGCGTCAACACCAAGACCAAGCGGATCGCGCGCCAGATGCACGGACGGGCAGGCTTCACCCTGCTTCGCCATCGCATCCTCCTCGGATAGCCGCACGCTCCGTCACCACCGAATATGAGACAGGGCCACTCGTTTGACAGTCCCACGAGAGCCCACTTGGTGACATCCAGGGCTTCCTGTGCGGGCAGCAGCGTGCGGATGCGGCGCTCGTCCAGGACGCGCACGATTGAGGGATCGGCGGTCATCGAAGCATCTTCCTTACGGCGGGCCGGGCAAGGCGTTAGGGGGCGATACCGCCTGCCCGCTGCGCCCTGAGGGTCGGCGGACCGGCGCCGGCAGGTCAGCGTCCGGAATGGCTGGTGCGAGGGCAGCGAGGAAGCAGCATTTCCTGATGCAGTGCGTATGCGATTCCTGCGCTCACGTACTGCCGGGGTGTGTACGAGGGGGCCGTACCGCACCCGCGCGTCAGACCAGGCGCCGCCGCATCCACCAGAGGCACAGTGCGGTGAGCGCCGCCGCGAGCATCAGACACAGAGCGGTCTCCACCCCCTGCATCGGCCACAAATGTGAGGCGGGGTGATAGTCGGCCCAATGGCCGGTCCGTCCGTGAGCGGTGAGGCACTTGTCGAAGTCGTGCGACGAGTAGCAGATGTTGACGTCCGAGACCCGGGCGCCGGAAGCGGAGAGGGGGCCGTCGGACATCACCCAGGCGTCATCGGGACCGGGGATCGCGCTGGTGTGCTGCTTGTTCACGGTCACCGTCGGCAGCAGGTGCCCGCGGATCCGGTCCAGCAGCACAAGCACCCCCGCACCTACGACCAGCGTGGCCGCCATGGCGGCGACGGTACGCCGCAGCAGCAGGCCGAACGTCGCTCCCACCACGAACAGCAGCACAGACAGGCCCACCACCACGGGTCCGATGCCGTAATACGGATACCACTGGTACCAGGGAAACTGGCCGACCATCACGTCAGCCACCGGGTGCCACCACCAGGTCATGGCCAGGGCGAGGACGGCACTGATCAGCGCAGTCATGGCCGCAGGCACGGCGAGCTTCGCCAGGAACCAGCGCACCCGGGACACCGACTGGGAGCAGGCGGTCCGGTAGGTGCCGGTCTCCAGTTCCTGGGCCAGTTGCGGACCGCCGAAAAACAGGCCGAACAGCAGCGGCAGAACGATCATCACCTGCAGAGGACGGCGCATCGGGTACTGGTAGTCGGCACCGAAAGCGAGGATCTTCGAAAAGCACGGCGAGGACGGATCGATCACACCACGGCACGCGTCCAAGTGCCGCTGGTCGATGGCTTTCACCGTCTCCTGGTGGCGGACGGCGGCGTAGACGGCCACCGCGAGGGCGATGCCGAGGCCGATCCAGAAGGCGACGCGGTTCTGCCGCCACACCAGCCAGATGAGGCCACGCAGTCGCAGAGCACGAGGCGGCCGGGGGAGGGCAAAGGTGGTCACGCTGTCACCTCCGCGGACTGCGCGGTGCCAACGCTGGCGCTCGTCGTGATCAGCGGGGGGACGTCGGTGGTACGCAGATGGGCGAGCAGAAGATCCTCCAAACCGGGTGGGCCGACCTGCCAGCCGCGCGGCAGCGGGCCGCGGGGGCGGATGAGCGCAGTGAACCGGCCGTCGGGCGTCCGGCGGCTCTCGACGACGTCGTGCCCTGCCAGTTCCGTCGGCCGGCTGGTGGCGGTGTCGGGCGCGGACACTAGGCGGTGGGCGTCACTGATCGCGTCGATTTCACCCGCCAGCCGGACGGTGCCGTCGTTGACGAGGACGAGATAGTCGCAGGAGCCTTCGAGTTCGGCGACCATGTGCGAGGACATCACCACGGTCGTGCCGTTCTGGGCGGCGTCGTGCATGAGCATGTCCGTCATCTGGCGCCGTACCAGTGGGTCGAGATCGGCCATCGGTTCGTCGAGCAGGACAACATCGGGCCGTTTGCCCAGCGTCAACGCAAAGGCGACCCGGGTGCGCTGGCCTCCGGAGAGGGTGCCGACCCGCGCGGACAACGGCACGTTGCCCTCGGCGATGATCCCTTCGGCTCGCACCTGGTCCCAGGAGGGGTTGAGTTCGCGCCCCATGCGCAGGATCTCCTCGACCCTGAAGCGTTTGTAGAGGGCCTTGTCCTGGCTGAGGAAGGCCGTGCGACGTCGGGCGGCGGAGCTGGCGGGGGCCTCGCCGAACACGCTGATCATTCCGGTGCTCGGGGTGAGCAGGTCCGCGGCCAGCGAGAGCAAGGTGGTCTTGCCCGCGCCGTTCGGTCCGACCAGGGCGCACAGCCGCCCGGCGGGCAGCCGGAAGGAGCAGTCGCGCAGCGCCCAGCCGCGGCGGTAGCGCCGGCCCAGTCCGATGGCCTCCAGAGCGTATTCGGTCATGACGTGTACTTCCCGTGAGCGCAGGCGCGCGTTAGCACGGACGGGCCATCGGTGCACGTGGCGTGCCGAGGGGTGAACGTTTTCATGGTCGGCAACGCTAGGTGCGCCATAGCGGCCGGGTCTTCGGCCGAAGGTCGGGGGATGCGGCCTGGCCGGGCGACGAAAGACGGGCGTTGCGCACGGCGGGGCATACCAAAGTATGTGTCTGCCGCTCCAGCGTGCGTGGATGCTACGTATGAGGGACTGAGCAGTCGAACGACCGCTCGGGGTGGAGCGTCGGTATGTTCCCTTCAGCCCGGTCGGTCATGAACCACGGCCGACCGGGCAAACGGACCGGCGGCGGGCGCGTCACCGCGAGGGCATCAGCCGCATGTCAGGCTGCGGTTATCACCACCGTGCGGCGGTCGGTCTCTCCGGCGGTCGAATCCGGGCGGGGCGCACGATGAGGCACACAGGGTTTGTACCCGAGGAGAGCCACGATGCCCCAGCACCCTTCGTCCCGCCGGAGAAACAGCCATCCGCCCGCCGAGTCCCTGATGCTGCACATTCCTCTTCGCCCCGCTCGAACGATGCATCCTTGGTGGCCGGTTCCGTTACAGTGCTGCCGATCCCTTCGTCGTACGTCTTGATCTCATCCTCGACGCGAGGTGGAGGTCACCTGGTTCCTGGGCCGGGACATGTTCGCCGCCGGTCTGCTGGCGCCCAGCGGCGACGGTGACATAGGGGTGTGGCCGTCGTGCGGCCCGCAGCACGCACGCCTCCTTCTCAGTTTCCAAGGCACCGACGGAGAGGCCACCGTTGAGGCTGACCTCGACATGTTTCCTGACCGAGTTCGACAGCTCCTTGTGGGACGTCAGGGCTGTCGACGAGCGTGTACTCAGCGAGCTTCGTCACCACTACCGGGTGCCAAGGATCTCTGAACGGGCCATTTCACCCGCTGCTTCTGCAGCGTGAAAACCGTCTGTCAGGCTCGCCCGTTGACCGGGCGGGCGACACATTCCACGCCCGTGTCAGGTGTGTGTGAGTGATGCCCAGTGAAGGAGTCAGGGACGTCGCTCGGCCGGTGTCCCGACGGGCGCGGCACACCCGCCCTGTCCTGCCTAGCCACGACGCACGGAGGTGGCAGAGGGAGTCGGCAGATGCACATGCTGGGCCGCGCCGACGGACATCGCACGTCTTCTTCGCGTGCTCGAGCCGTGTCGAGGACGACAAGCGTCGGCGCGAACGCCTATCAGGAACGGCGCAGCAGGTCGGCGGCGCGCTCGGCGATGGCGTACACCGTGGCATTGGTGTTGTTGGACGGTATGGAGGGGATCACCGAGCCGTCGGCGATCCGCAGGCCGTCGAGGCCGTGTACGCGCAGCTCCGAGTCGACGACAGACATCTCGTCCTCACCCAGGAGGCAGGTGCCGACCGGGTGACAGTAGGAGCCGAAGTACCTGCGGACGTGGCGGGCGAGCGTTTCCTCGTCCACCGCGTCGAGCCCCGGGCTGATCTCCTTCACCCCCCATCCGGCGAGGGCGGCCGAACCGGCGATCCGGCGGGCCGTGGCGATGCCGGACAGCACGACGCGGACGTCTTGGTCCGCGGTGAAGTAACGCGGATCGATCACTGGTGCCGCGTAGGGGTCGGCCGAGCTGATCCGGAGCGATCCGCGGCTGATCGGCCGCATCGGCGAGATCCCGATGGTGAAGCCGTTCTGGACCGGCGCGACCGGGTTGGGCAACGGGATGTCGATGAAGATGATCTGCATGTCCGGCCCGTCGACGTCCGGGGTGCTGCGCAAGAGCCCCAGGATCTCGCCATGGTTGTTGCGCGGGGTGGGAACCGGCTGCTGGGCCTCGTAGACGAGGTTGGCACGCGGGTGGTCGTGGAGGTTGCGGCCCACCCCCGGGAGCCGGTGGAAGACGTCGACCCCGGCCTGCCGCAGGTCCTCCTCCGCGCCGACACCGGAGCGCTGCAGGAGCAGCGCGGAGCCGATGGCCCCGGCCGTCAGCACTACGTCGCTGGCTGCCATCGCGATGCGGGTGGAGCCGTCGACGCCGTACTCCATACCGACGCACCGCGTGCCTTCGAAGATTAGCCGGTGCGCGGTCGCTCCGGTGACCACGTCAAGGTTGGGGCGGTCCAGTGCCGGGGCGAGGTAGGCATCGGCGGCGCTCTGCCGGCGGCCGTCGACGATGTTGAGGTCGACCGGGGCGAAGCCCTCCTCCAAGCCGCCGCTGATGTCGAGGGCCCGGCGGTGACCGGTCTCGACCGCGCCGTCGAGGCAGGCGAGCAGGACCTCGTTGGGGTGCCGGGCCGGTCCGACGGTGAGCGGGCCGTCGGTGCCGCGGCCGCGAGTACCGCTTGTGGCCGTCTCGCTGCGCTGAAAGTAGGGGCGCAGGTCGTCGTACGCCCAGCCCTTGGCGCCGTGTTCGCTCCAGCTGTCGTAGCTGCTGTGGTGACCGCGGGCGAAGACCATGGCGTTGATGGCGGACGAGCCGCCCAGGCCCCGCCCACGAGGAAGTGGCACCGGCGCTCCGGAGGACTGCTGGACCACCGTGGCGTCCCCCCAGCCGGCCTCCGAGGCGGCGAGAGAGGGCCAGGCCGGCGGGTACGCCACGGCCTCGGGCAGGTTGGCCGATCCCGCCTCCAGCAGCAGCACACGGGTGCCGGGGTCCTCACTCAGACGCGCGGCGAGCACACAGCCGGCCGTGCCGCCGCCGACGATGACGACGTCGTGGTCAGATTGCTGAGAAGACATGACTGATCCGTTCTCCCTGGTTCTTGGCGAATCGTCGGTTCGACATCGACCGCAACAACGGACGAACCAATGATTCTTCATATCGAGTATCAGTGAACCACAAGTGTGCGCGAAATATGTATCTCTAGGGAGCAAACGCTCGCCTGCAGATACGCCCGATGCGCCCATCGGCTCATCGGGCACGTGTGAGCATCGGGTGCCCGGAACGACAGGATGTGACGCCGCGGACTTCGTCCTCGTCCAGGGGGTCGCTGCCGTTCCCTTGGAGCCGTCCCCTGAGATTCTTGAAAGCCTCACACCGCGTGCCGAGCGCTTCCTCGGTCCGATGCCCAGCGGAAGAGCCGAACTGGTCGAGCATCAGCAGCACGGCCGGGTGCTGGATGCGTGGGCCCAGGACTCACTCCAGCGAGGGATGGATCTGGGTGAGCAGACCGCGCAGCCGGTTGCTGATGCGGGTCGCCTCGTCGGCGCGGTCGTCGTCGAAGCCCACGATCATCTCCAGCTCGGCGACGGTCTCGTCTTCCAGCTCGAGGGCGCGGAGCGTGTGTGGCATGGCGCGGGCGGCGTCCGCGATGATGAACGCATCGCGGGCATCCGTCTTGGCTTCGCCTGGGTGGAGATCGGCGATCCGCCGCATGGTCAGGCCCGGCAGATAGGCCACCTGGCAGCCGGCATCCCGGGCGACGGCCAGGGGCAGGGCGCCGATGGAGGCGGGCTGGTCGACGAGCACGGTGCCGTGCTTGGCCTGCAGCTTCTCGAAGAGTTCCCGCAGCTTGGGTTCGCTGTTAGGTAGCCGCTTGTCGAAGGCTTTCTTCCCTTCCGGGGTGACGGCGGTGGCGTGGTGTTCGCCCTTGCCGACGTCCAGGCCGAGGAAGGCGCCGATGTCACTGGTGTCGATCACGTGCGTCCTCCGGTTGAGCGTCCCGGCCTCACCTGCGGCACCAGCTGCCAGCATCCACATTACGAAGAGCCTCCCAAGTCCCTCGCGGGAACCGGTGGGCATGCCCCTAATCAGCGGTCTGCCAGTGCCTCCGGGACCGGTGACACCACCCCCCAGATCATGGTCAACAGGGGGGACCAGTCTTGCCGGACCCGGAGGCCGGGAACCCCATTGCGGGGCCGATCAAGAAGGTAATGGGGGACGTCAATGCCGAGGCGGGCGCCTTGGTCGAGCCGACGACTCCAGCCCGACCCCATGGCAGGGGCCGCGCCGCGCGGGCGGCCACCGGGCTCATGCTGGCCCTGCCCGGATCCGCCTACCCGTACCAGGGCGAGGAACTCGGCCTGGCAGAGGACCCGGCCCTGCCGGACTCGGCACGCCAAGATCCGGCGTGAGAACGCGACGGTCACCGCATGCGCGGCCGCGACGGCTGCCGCGTCCCCCTGCCGTGGACAAGTCAGGGCCCCGCCTTCGGCTGCACCGACACTTGGTTGCCCCAGTCTCCTGCAACGGCACCTACGCCGCCGACATCCAACGCGCCACCCCCGACTCGACCCTGCACTTCTACCGCAGCCCGCTGCGCCTGGGCCGACGCCACCGCCTGGGAGCAGCAAACCTCCGCTGGCTGCTGTCCCGCGCCAACGTCCTGGACCTCACCAATGGCGCGATCGGAGTAATGACAAACCCGACACGCACCCGATCCCTCTGCCGCCCTCCCGCCACCTCGCGCTCGCCTCCGCCGCGGTGACAAACCACTTGCCTCCGGACACGACGGCGTGGCCCGCGTTGACCTGGGGCCGCAGACCGAAAGGGCGGGCCGGCCGGCCCCACGGGTCAACACCCAGACACTTCCTCCTTCAAATGTTTGCGGCGGTGACTCGGATCACACCACCAAGCCTGGCACCTGATGGTGTGAACCCGAGTCACCACCGCAAACGTTTCAGCGGAGAAAGTGTCCAGATGTGGGGTGTGCGAGCGATCTCGTGCCGACGGGCGACCCCGGCGGCGCACGAGACCCGCGCCTGCACTGCCGATGAAGCAAGGAGCATGATGACCGGCACAGAAAAGGTGAGCGGTACTGGAGTGGCCGGTGTGGGGATGACTGCGTTTCTCGTTGCCGCGGGACGGTCGATCGAGGCGACACGGACCGACGCCCTGGCTCGGGACACATACGCGCGGGCCTTTTTGGAGACGGCGCCGGGATGTGCCGACTGGCCCACCCACCTCGGCCAGGTGCCGGACGGCGACGCGGATCCGCTGTGGGGTCGGCTGGCCCGCTTTTTCGGTCTGCGTACCCGGGCGTTCGATGACTTCCTCACAGAAGCGGCCCACAACTGCCGTCAGGTGGTCGTGCTCGGAGCCGGCCTCGACACGCGCGCACACCGCCTGGCGTGGCCGGACGGCACCACGGTCTTCGAGATCGATCACGAGGACGTGCTCCGCTTCAAGCAGTCCGTGCTCGACGCACGCAACGCCGTACCGCGGGCCGCACGCGTCGCCCTGCCTGTCGACCTCCGGCAGGACTGGACCGGCCCGCTGATCGCCGCCGGCTTCGACCCCACCCGCCCGACAGCATGGCTCGCCGAGGGGCTGCTGCCCTATCTGCCGCCCACGGCGGAGCGGGATCTCCTGCGGATCCTTGACACCCACAGCGCCCCCGGAAGCGTGCTCGGCTGCGAGGTCAAACACGGGGTCGACGCGGTGGCACAACGTGACTACCCCATTTACGCAGCCGTGCGGGAGCGGACGGGGATCGATCTGCTCGCCCTGCTGAGCGCGGAGGCGCGTCCGCAAACCGTCGCCGAACTGGCGGCCCTGGGCTGGACGAGCGACGTGTACACCCCGTTCGACTTCACACGTCAGTACGGCCGCGGTCCTCAGCCGGCTCCGGACGACGCGCTGGCCGCCAACCGGTGGATCTTCGCCACCTGCTCCGCCGCCCTCAGGTCCGTGGCCGCGTGAGCGCCGCGGACCGGGCCGTGCAGCCCCCTGCCACCCCGACGGCCGTGGGGACAGCGCGCTTTCCCCTTGACCTGCCGGACGAGTTCCTGCAGTGCTTCCCGATGGGCGGCCGGTGGGTGCGAGCGAACTCCGGACGCCGAGTCACGCTGACCTCGCCGTCGACGGAGGAACCCACCCTGGACCTCCCGCTTGCCGACGAGAGTGACGTGGACCGGGCAGTCGCTTCGGCCCGTGACGCATTCAATCACGGCCCCTGGCCACGGATGCCCGCCGCCGAACGCGCCGCTCACCTCGCGCGGTTCACCGAGGAGGTCCGTCGGCGACTCCCCTTGCTGACGGGACTATGGACCGCGCAGGTCGGGGCTCCTGTCAGCTTCGCCCAGGGCCTCATCGGGGCAGGTGAAAGACGCCTCGACTTCTTCGCCCGGCTCGCGGGCACCTTTCCTTTTGCCGACCGGCGCCCCACCCGCCGCGGCCACGCCCGGGTGCTGCGTGAACCGGTGGGTGTGGCCGCGCTGATCGCACCCTGGAACGCGACCTTCGGCATCTTCGCGCACAAGATAGGCGCCGCTTTGGCCGCCGGATGCGCCGTCGTGCTGAAATCACCGGTCGAAAGCCCGCTGGAGGCCCTGGTCATGGCCGAGTGCGCGATCGCCGCCGGCATTCCTCCTGGTGTCGTCAATGTGGTGACGGCTGACGCGGAACTGTCCGCCCGCCTGGTCGCCCACCCCGCGGTGGACAAGATTAGTTTCACCGGCAGCCTGGCCGTGGGCACACGCATTGCCGAAGTCGCCGCCCGCCGCATGGCCCGCACAACGCTGGAGTTGGGCGGCAAGTCCGCCGCGATCCTCCTCGACGACGCCGATCTGACCACCGTGATGCCTGCCCTCGTCCCGCTGGCGATGCCGTTCTCCGGGCAGATCTGCTTCGCACAGACCCCGGTGTTGGCCCCGCGACACCGCATGGCCGAGGTGGAGGAGGCATGTGTCGCTGCGGTCGAAACGCTGACCGTCGGTGATCCCTGGGATCCGGCGACTGACGTCGGGCCGGTGCTCAACGCACGCCAGTACGCCCGCGTTCTCGCTTACACGGAAACGGGCCGTCGTGAGGGCGCCCGCCTGTTGACTGGAGGCGGCAGGCGGCACGGTCTCGACCGAGGGCACTACATCGATCCCACCGTCTTCACCGACGTCAAGACCGATATGACCATCGCGCGTGAGGAGATCTTCGGCCCAGTGATCACGTTGCAGGCGTACGACGACGTGGACGACGCCGTACGCATCGCCAATAACACGGACTACGGACTTAGCGGAAGTGTGTACGGAGCGGACGCCGACACCGCGCTTGAGGTGGCGCTACGGGTGCGGGCCGGCCACCTTGCCGTGAACGGATTCGAGATGTCACCGAACGTGCCCTTCGGCGGCTGCAAGTTGTCCGGGATCGGCCGAGAGGGCGGACCTGAGGGGCTGGAGAGTTTCCTGGAGACGAAATCCGTCTTCATGCCGACGCCTTGAGAGCAGCCACCGGGTACGGACAGCACCATAAAGTTTTTCCGTGTTGAAGAACCTTTTAATACTGAAATTCGTTGGCGCTCTCATCTCTTGTAATGGGAGGACGTTAAAAGGTTTACTGCAGGCATGATCAAGAAGCTCAAGCAAAACTCCACCGGAATTGCGCTGGCCGCCACCGCGGCTGCCTGCCTGCTCGCGGCAAGCGCCGGCTCGGCTTCGGCAGCTCCCACGGCTCTGCACAACGAATACAAAACGTCTTACTACACGACCAGTTGGGGGGTGTCCGCCTGGACGCTGTGTCAGGCTGCGGAGAACCAGAAGAACTACGCCACCTACGGCACCGCCAACCCCACGGGTGCCGAGCAGTACTACTGCTCCTCGGCCAGTGCGATCAAGGTCAACCTGTGGTGGGCCCACTACTGACAGGTACTTTTGCCTGAAGGGGTGCCCAACCCATGTCGGCTGGGCACCCCTTCGGTGTGTGAAGCCACCGGTCACCGGTGACGCTCACCACCCACGAGACCGTTGCAGGGTGACTGCGTGTCGGGATGGTGATTGGCTCCGGTCAGGGCGAGTTCCTGGACGCTGACGCCAGGCCTGTCGCTAGGACAGGTCGTGGACCGCATACCCGCCAGTTAAATGTCCAGTTGTCGCGCCCACGCGTGAGGAGGCGCAGAGCCGCTGATGGTGATGATGCCGTCGCGTCGCACAGCCCTCGAACCACGAACTGGCGGGGCCGTCAAGGAATGCTGTGCATCGAGGAGTTCGAAGGCCAATAGCTGTTGATGGACTCACCCGTGGAGGCCCGGTACTTCCACGAAGTGCTGATCAGTGTCTTCCGCTCCGCCCATGTCACGCCCGTGTACTCGCAGTACCTCAGCCAGGTGCACAGCACCCTGCCCCTGGTCAACGTAGGCCTCGGTGCCCGTGACCGCCGCACGACTGCGCCACCCCGACGTCGTCATCAAACCCCCTCGAACTGCTCACACCGGCCGCCGTGGAACTGAACCTGGTCTGTCGCCGCACCGACCACAACCCGGCCCTGCGCGCACTCCTGCACCGCCGGCGCGAGCGCATCCCGTGACCAGACCCGGCTACAGCGTGGAGTTGGCCAGCAGATAGTCGACGGGCTCGACGACCCCGTCAGCCGTGTGGTGCGGAACCGTGAGCCCTGCAAGTTGGTCACGACCCCGCACCCAGATCGTGCGCAGACCTGCCGCCGCGGCACCGGCGATGTCGGTCTCGGGATTGTCCCCGCTCATCCAGTCCCCGGCCGTCAACTGCGTGCCGCTCCCAGCGGCGGCAAGCTCGAAGAGCCGTGCGGCGGACTTGCGCACGTCGATGTCACCGGATGCGGCGATCCCGTCGATCAGATCGGCGAGCCCGTGGCCCGGACCTTGGCCTGCTGGATGTCACCGGCTCCGTTGATCGCGACGCAGATGCTCCAGCCGGCGTCCTTCAGCCGTGCCAGACTGTCCAGCACGATGCGCCTGCAGTGCACGGCAGACGCCAAGCGGTCGACGTACATGTCACAGATCCTCGGCCGACTCCCCGAGCTGGAACGTGTCACGCAGACTCTCGAAGTCGCCGCGATCGGCAACGGCGGCCAACTCGACACGCACCAGCTCTCGATCTCCGGCCCGTAGGCATGGTCGTGGACGAGCTCGGCTATGGCATTCCGCGAACGCGGCACGACGGTCGACCAGGGTGCCGCCGTCCACGTCGAACAAGGCAAGAGGCATGCATTGGCCCTAGCCTGCAGGATCGTCGCGGGATCCGGCCGGAGATCAGGTCCCGGCACAACGGGACGGAACCCGGCAGCACGGAGCGCCCATCGAACGCGGTCTGCCCCCACGAAAATTCCACGCCCTGTATGAGCCCCTAGGCCTGCCTCCTCCGCTCCCATTGCCCACGCGGCGGGCGCGGAGACGTACCGCAATGTGCACACCGGGCTGTGCATGGACGACAGCGACGGCGGCGAACTGCGCACCTGGCCCTGCAATGGATTTCGGCTACCAGAAGTGGACGGTCAAGAAGCCCACCCAGAGCTGCATCGTGTGCAAGAGCGTGAAGACCGGGCCTGCATCGCGGACGCGGGCTAGAAGAGGCGCCTGGTCGTCCTGCCGTGCGTGACCACCTCGGTGAACCAGCAATGACAGTAGAAGGTCGCACCTCGGCGACCGTCTCGGCCGCCCCACCTCGGACCTGTCGCACCTCTCGCACCCCTCGAACAAGGAGGGTGTCGGCAACGTCCGCCTGCACATCACGCATCCGCTCCCTTTCGTGAGGGTGCGATATCACCTGCTTGTGTGATGCGGGTCCGATGTCCGCAGGCATACCTTCAGGGCCACCGGCGCGCTCCGTCCATGGCCTGACAGGCAAGGAAGATTCAGAAAGCCGGTCCCTTCGGTCCCTGGTCCACCCCTCGGTGGACACCGTCAATGGGCGAGCGACGCCGCGTCGCCCAGGACGGCGTGGGATGGTCCGCGGGATCGAGCGTGCGCAGCTACTGCTTCGTGCGGGCCCTGCAGAGGCCGATGCAGGCGTGCGTGGGGCCGCCGTGGTTGACGTGGACCCAGATGCCCCTGCCTCGGCGGGGGCAGACACAGGGACGGGATCAGGCGGGCCGTACCTGGGCCGGCACGCAGGGGGAAAGCATGCCGGTCCAGGAACCATCGGGACGGCGGTTCGCATTCGAAGGCCCGCCACGCCCACTGGCTACGTTCGGAAGCCGGGTCGGGGGCGTCACCGCTGACGGACGCGACACCTCCCGGGTTGCGCACACCCAGCCGGGAAGCGATGGGGCAGGCCCCACAGACACGCACCACGCCGTCGTTGGGGGCAGCCTGAGTTCCACACGTACCCATCGCCGATCCCGACGCTGTCACCGCTCCCGACCGCGACCAGCCCTCTCCTAGCGCGATCTCCGCGTCCCCGGCGCGGCAGCCTGCCGACAGATATCGGCCACTTCCACGGGGAACGCGTCCATGCACCACCTGAACCCGCTTCCGCCACCGCATGTCAGCCTCCTCCGCGGGGTTACCGGAGGGCAGTAATTCGCAAACCAAAGGCGCGCTATTCAGTCACGTGAGACTGCTCACAGAACCTCATCCGGCAGAAATTCGTTCGGAAATGAATCTCTTGTCCGGCCGCGAGGGCATCGTTTAAGTTGCTGACGCTCATCGACCTCCGGCTCAATAGCCGGACACGCCCTGCGTCGTTCGAGAAGGAGTGTTCATGCGGTTCACGAAGAAGGCCACGGCGGCTGTCGGCCTGGCTTTGACGGCCGTGGCACTGACCGCGTTCACCGCCGTTCCCGCGTCGGCCGCGCCGACATCCGGCACGATCAAGCTCTGCCAGGACGCCTACAACAGTTCCAACCGCTGCACCTACGAGTACACCGACGTCCCCAACATGTCGTACGCCAGCAACGGGAATTTCCAGGACAGCATTTCCTACATCCAGAACTACAGCGGCCGTACCTGGTGCCTCTGGACGGACACCAACTACTCCGGGATCCAGGGCGTGTTTCAGAACAACTACACCTGGAACACTTTGAGTTACCCCTACAACGACAGCATCTCCTCCGGCCGCCCCTGCTGATCGCCGTCGCGGCACCGTAGCAGGGGGCCCGGTCGGTCACCCGCCCGTGATGTGGCCGGCCAGGTCCCCCTCGGCCCGCGCGACCGCTTTCGGATCGGAGTCATGAAGTCACCTGATTGCCGTCGGTCGACGGTTCTGCTCGCCACGGCAGCCTTCCTCCTGCTCGCCACCGGCTGCGCCTCTTCGAGCGGCCCGGTGCAGCGGGCCGGCGATTCAGGCACTTTGCGGACCGCGATCATCCGCACGGTGCGCGCGCTTATCCCCGCAGGCAGCCTCACCCAGAATCCGGGAATTTCCCCCGCTCACAGCGGACCGATGAGCGCAGTCTCATTCACCCTGACGAGAAACAGTGCCGTCGGTGATCTGAGAATTTCTGTCAGCCGTCTTCCGTCACCGGTTTCTCCTCAGTTTTCCAGTTGTCCTGACAGCGCGCTCAACCCTTACAGCAACTGCGCCATCAGGAAGCGCCGCGGAGCTGTTCTGCTGTCTGACGAGCAGCCCGTCGATGGGGCCCGTCCCTCCGCCGGCCAGCGCTTGACCGCTGTCCTCACCACTACGGACGGACGGCAATTGGTGCTGTCTGAAGCGACGGTTGCGGCCGGTGCGGGAACGGCGACAACCCGAGCCCGCGCAGACCTGCCCCTCACGCTGCGGCAACTCACCGTCATGGCGGATTCAAAGAAGTGGCGTCCGGTGCTCGCCTCGCTGCCCGATGTGCCGGCTCCGGCCGCGCCGAGTGTCGATCAGTCCCTGCCCGCCGACAAAATCACCGCGATCATCGAGAGATCACTGCCTTCGGGGCTCGACGTCGCGCACGCCGGCGGGCAACCCGGATTCGGCCACGTCACCGTTGACGACGGGCTCGGGACCTGCCTGGTGGCCGTGACGGTGCAGCACTGGAAGCCGGAGGACGCCGACATCGCTGCACTTTTCGCCAAAGCACGCAGGACATCGGACGGCACCCGCGTCCTGACGTCCCGGACGCCGTCGGCGAAGGGCGGTTCCGGAGCCGTCGAGTGGCGGGTCGACACCCTGTCGAGGAGCGGTGTACGGGTGCTCGTCAGCGAGGTCAACGCCCGCGCCTACCACCTGCCCGGCACACGAACCACACCCGTGCTCGACATCGACCGGCTCACACGGATAGCCCGCGACGGAGCCTGGCAGGAAGCGTCCCGCTCGCCGTCCCTCGCCCGCTGAAGCGCCCGCACGCCGACCACCGCACCCGTGCGCCGACGCATCACACCACAGCGCCTCCGAGTCCCGCGGCGCTGCTGTCTCACGGAAGGAGAGGTGGGCGCGATACTCGAAGCCGAGTGAGCCGTACAGCCTCAGCACAGCCTCCTGAGCGGCTTTGCGTGCGGGTGCACGTCGGCCGAACCGGCCCGACGGGGCGAGGCGCCCACCCGCTCCCGGGTGTGTTCCAGAGCGGCCAGTGCCATTCCGAGCAGCGGAGCCACGAGCGTCACGGTCAGGGCCGGGACGACCGCCGCCGCGCACAGGGGTTCGTCCGGATGGTCCTGCGCACAGCCGCCGTTCACCATACGATGTTCAGCGGCAGACGACTCCTGTCGCCACACGTGTGACCTACTTCTCCCGCGTGCATCAGGTGGGTCACTTGGTGAGGTGGGTGGTGAAGTAGTCGGTGAGCTTGTCGACGGCGGGGTTGATGTATTCGCGCTTGTCGTAGAGGTCGACGTGGCTGGCGCCGGGGATG
>NZ_JBEXEA010000067.1:0-24591 GCF_040606035.1 Streptomyces sp. NPDC005483 | reverse complement strand
GTGCCGGAGGTCTGTTCCTTCACCCCGGTTCCGGGGTGGCCGACCACCAGTGCCGCACGCGGACCGGTGGCCGGGAGGTCGGGGAGGTAGAGGTGCGCGGCGATCTCGATACCGGCGCTGTCGAAACTGACACGAGTCCTGGCCATGGGTGACTCCTTGAACGAGAGGTCTTGGTCTTTCGGGTCCGGCCGTTGCGCCGGGCACACATTCACTGTGCGCCCTGGGGCGGGCCCGCGGGAGAGACAGGTTTCTGCCTGGGAAAGAACCTTCCCCCTCGCCCCGGACGCCGAGACCGGTGCGTCCCGGCTGACCCGCGCCGCCGAATCGCCTGCCACCACGGACTGGAGCGGCAGGCCCGCCGGTACGCCCGGGGCGTCGAAGCGGCCGGACTCGGTACCATCGACCGCGCCCAGTCGCTGTGGCTGCACGACCTGATCCCCGGGCGAGTTCGCGGTCGGCCGGGAGTGCGTCGCCGACCTGTGCACGGCGGTCCGCGCCGCCGCCGACCACCCCGTCCTCGCGCAGAAACTGCTGCACGCCGCCGCCGGCCGGTGCTGGTGGCAGCGGGCCGCGCGCCACGAACGGGACCTGGTCGTTTATACGTTCCGGGACCTGCGCCCCGCCCCTGGGACGCCCGGGACCTCGCCGTGCTGGCCCTGACCGACCCGTCGGCCGCGAGCCGCGAGGCACCGGCCGCCGCGCCCCGGCCGTCCGGCACCGGGGAGCTGATGCTGCTCGGTCAGGTCGCCCACCTCACCGGCGACCTCCAGCGGGCGGCGCCGCTCTTGGCGCGGGCGGAGACGACCGCCCGCGCCGAGGGACGACACGGACGGCTGCCGACTCCGCGATTGCCCTGGGACGGCAGGGCAGGGCGTGACCGTTAGGTTTGAGTACCGCCCACACCATATCCACGTGTGTCGCCGTCCAGCTTGCCGCCCGCTATAGGTGTGCTGTCGTACGTCGTCTGGAAGGTGTGTGGTCGGACGGATCGAGAACACGGTTCAGGTGGAGCGGCCCCGCGTCGCCGCGATGCGGAATCGGCCCGGGTCGGTCACAGGCGGGTGCTATCATCACCGTGTGATCATTGAAGTGGACAGAGCGTAGCCTTATCGAAGGCGGCGTCTCCCGCGGACACCCACGCGACAGCCCTCCGCATCCCGGGCGCGGCCCCGGTCTTTGTGCGCAATCGCCTCTCTTGCGTGTCGCCGGTGTGGTTGCCCGTTTTCCTCCGCCCAGGGCCGCTCTCTCCATGCGTCCGTACTCGTCCGCGCGCTTTCCCCTCGCTCGTGCGGTCCGAGCTGCGTGCCGGACCGCACCGACGGCGGGAGGGGTGTCCGGACCGTCACACCGTGCGGTGACGTCGCCTCCGCCTTCGACAGCGATCCCCCACATGCTCACGAGGAGACACCGGTGCCGCACACCACGATCGACGACTTCCCCTTCGAACGCGCCCCCGGCTGCCCGTTCGACCCACCGCCCCGGCTCGCCGCGCTGCGCGCCCACGCTCCGTTGGTGCGGGTACGGCTCTGGGACGGCGGGACGCCCTGGCTGGTCACCCGCTACGAGGACCAGCGCGCCGTGCTGTCCGACCCACGGTTCAGCGCCGATTCGAGCAGGCCGGGCCTGCCCGCGCCGACCGAGGGGTTCGCGGCGCAGGGCCGCCAGGAGGTACGGGCCCTCAGCATGCAGGACGGTCCCGAGCACGCGCGTCAGCGCCGTATGCTCATCGGCCACTTCACGGTCAGGCGGATCAACGCGATGGCTCCGCGGCTGGTGCGGATCATCGACGGCCTGCTGGACCGCATGGAGGCCGCCGGGCCGCCGGTCGACCTGGTGGCGGCCTTCGCGCTGCCCCTGCCCTCCATGGTCGTCGGCGAACTGCTGGGCGTCCCGGAGGGTGACCAGCCCCTCTTCCAACGCGTGTCCGCCACCATGATCTCCCGGGACAGCACCGCGCGGGACTTCACCGCCGCCTGCGGCGAACTCGGCGACTACCTCCGCGGGTTGATCCGTCGCAAGGACGACGACCCGGGCGACGACCTGCTCAGCTCCCTGGTGGTCACACGTATGCGCACCGGACAGCTCACACCCGAGTTACTCGTCGAGACCGCGATCACCCTGCTGGTCGCGGGGCACGAGACCACCACCAACCAACTCGCCCTCGGCACCCTGGTGCTGCTGCGCCATCCCGAACAGCTCGCCGTCGTCCGGGACAGCGACGACCCCGCCCGGGTGGCGTCGGCCGTGGAGGAACTGCTGCGCCACCTGTCCATCACGCAGACCGGACTCGCCCGCGTCGCCACGGAGGACGTCGAGATCGGAGGCCGGCTCGTGCGCGCGGGCGAGGGCGTCATCGTGCCGAACGCCTCCGGCAACCGCGACCCCGCCGTCTTCCACGACCCCGACCAACTCGACATCACCAGGCCGGACGTGCGCGGACACCTCGCGTTCGGCCACGGCCCCCATCAGTGCCTCGGGCAGGCCCTGGCCCGGCTGGAGCTGCAACTCGCCCACCCGGCCCTGCTGCGCCGTTTCCCCGCACTGCGCACCACCGTTGCGGACGAGGACATCGCCTTCAAACACGACATGATCGCGTACGGCGTGCACGAACTGCCCGTCGCCTGGTGACCCGCCCCACGCCGGACGTCCGGCCACCGCGGCCGGACCACGAGGCACCGCCCGCACCCGTGCCGTTCGACCCACAAGCGGCGACCGTCCTGGACGGGTTGGGCGACCTGCGCGGCGCCGAGCCCGTCTCGCCCACGGACGTGCCGCGGTGGCGGGCGCACCTCGCCGCCACCGCGCCCGACCCCACCCTGGAAGAGCTGCGTGACGGCGGCCGCTTCGAGGTCGTGGAACGCACGGTGCCCGGACCCGTCGGAGCGCCGGACGTCCCGCTGCTGATCGCCCGCCCGACGGGGCTGCCCGACGGTGCCCCGGTCATCTACCACCTGCCCGGCGGCGGCATGATCGGCGGCACCTGCCGCACCGGCATGCCCGGTATCCTGCGCGAGTGGGCCGCGCCCCTCGGGCTCGTCGTGATCTCCGCCGACTACCGCCTCGCCCCCGAACACCCCTACCCGGCGGGAGTCGAGGACTGCTACGCGGGCCTGGTGTGGGTGGCACGGCACGCCACCCGCACCGGCGGGGACCCGGAGCGGATCGTGGTGGCGGGCGGCAGCGCGGGTGGCGGCCTGACCGCCGCCGTCGCGCTCATGGCACGGGACCGGGACGGACCCCGCCTGACCGGCCAACTCGCCATGTGCCCCATGCTCGACGACCGCAACGACACCCCCTCCGCACGCCAGATGACCGGCCGCGGCGTCTGGGACCGACGCGCCAACCAGGCCGCCTGGGCCTCGCTGCTGGGCGAGGCCCGCGGCACCGACCGGGTCCCGCCGTACGCCGCGCCCGCCCGCGCCACCGACCTGTCCGGTCTGCCGCCGGCCTACATCGACGTCGGCGCGGCCGAGACCTATCGCGACGAGGTCGTCACGTATGCCACGCGCATCTGGCGTGCCGGGGGCGATGCCCAACTCCACGTCTGGTCGGGCGGGTTCCACGGCTTCGACCAGATCGCCCCCGACATCGCCGTGGCCCGGGACGCCCGCGAGGCCCGGGTCCGCTGGCTCCGCCGTGTTCTGGACCGGTAGCGGCGCACCACCACGGTGCCCGCCCCGCGGCGGCCTGTGGGGCCACACGTGCGTCGAATACCACTGGTTCACCCGTTGGCATGTGAATCTTCTTACGGGACCTGGCACCAGCGGTCATGCAAGACTGAAACATGTGCGGGCTGACCAAGGTGTCCCCCGCATACACCGGAAGAAATCCGTAGGGAATGACGTTGCTCCCCGCCTCCGCACCACTCGCTCGTGAATGCGTGACGCTCACGCGGACATATTGCGAAGGAATTGTGGGGACGCCGCCGCCGTCGCGGGACGCCCCGGGACGACGTCGCGTCCTGGCTCCGACCAGGACACCCCTGCGCGCTGCTCGCCCGGGACGGATCAGCCGCTCCTGTGTCCGTGTACGCGAACTCGACCTCCCCCGGGTGCTTCGACCGCACCCGGGCCGAGTTCCGCGGGCGCCTTCACACAGGCCGAGTCGGATGCGTGGTCGGGGTCTTTTTCCGGCCCTCTGTCCGATCACGCGCTGTTCCGCGCCCGGGAATCATCATCGGACGAAAGTGAACTCATGAAATCGCCATCCCTGGATTTCGAGACCGCGGTTTTCGACAAGGAGTACGTGGCTCTGGGTGATCGCCGTGAGGCGATCGTGCGGGGCGGGCGGCACCTGTTCGACCGGCTGCCGGCGGCGTTCGAGGGGGTCCGTCAGATCGGCGTCATCGGCTGGGGCTCGCAGGGGCCGGCCCAGGCCCAGAACCTGCGGGACTCGCTCGGCGACAGCGTCAAGGTGGTCGTGGGCCTGCGGAGCGGTTCTCGTTCCAAGGGCGCCGCCGAGGCGGTCGGCTTCCGCGAGGAGGACGGCACGCTGGGCGAGATGTTCGACGTCATCGCCGCCTCGGACATGGTCCTGCTGCTGATCTCCGACGCCGCGCAGGCGGAGCACTACCGCGAGATCTTCGCCGCCCTGCGCCCCGGCACCACCCTCGGACTGTCGCACGGCTTCCTGCTGGGCCACCTCTCCGACGTCGGCGAGACGTTCCCTCCCGGGGTGGACGTCGTCGCGGTCTGCCCCAAGGGGATGGGGCCGTCCGTGCGCGCACTGTACGAGCAGGGCGCGACGGTCAACGGCGCCGGGATCAACGCGAGTTTCGCGGTCGAACAGGACGTCACCGGGCGGGCGACCGAGCGCGCCCTGGGCTGGTCGGTGGCGCTGGGCGCGCCCTACACGTTCCAGACGACGCTGGAGTCGGAGTACCTGTCGGACCTGTCCGGCGAGCGCGCGATGCTGCTGGCGGGTGTGCACGGCATCGTCGAGAGCCTCTACCGCCGCTACCAGAGCCAGGGCATGACGCCGTACGACGCGTTCCGGCACTCGGTGGAGACCGTCACGGGCCCCGTCTCCCGGATCATCTCCAAGGACGGCCTGCTCGGCCTCTACCACCGCCTCGACGACACCGACCGGGAGGTGTTCGCCCAGGCGTACTCCGCCGCCTACCCCGTGAGCCTGGAGTTGACGGCGGAGATCTACGACGAGGTCCGCTCGGGCAACGAGATCCGCAGCGTCGTCCTGGCCGGCCACCGCCTGGCCCGCTTCCCCATGGGGAGGATCGACCGGGCGGAGATGTGGAAGGTCGGACAGCGGGTACGGGCCGAGCGCGCCGAGGACCGGGAGGCCCCCCTGGACCCCTTCACCGCGGGCGTCTTCTGCGGGGTGATGATGGGCCAGGTGGACGTGCTGCTGGAGCAGGGCCACCCCTACTCGGAGATCGCCAACGAGTCGGTCATCGAGGCCGTCGACTCCCTGAACCCGTACATGCACGCCCGCGGCATCGCCCACATGGTCGACAACTGCTCGACCACCGCGCGCCTGGGAGCGCGCAAGTGGGCGCCCCGCTTCGACTACCTGCTCACCCAGCAGTCCTACCCCGCCGTGGACGACAAGGAAGTCGACCCCGCGCCGTTCGCGGCGTTCGAGCAGCACGTCATCCACGGCGTACTGCGTACCTGTGCGGAGATGCGGCCGTCGGTCGACATCTTCGTCGAGTAGGAACGTCCCTCCGTCCCGGAGCGGGCGTGATCAGCGTCCGCCCGCTCCGGGTACCTGACCGGATCGGGCGCCGAGCAACACGTGTGCGCCGCTCCGGTGGCCGGACGTCAGCGGCGGACCGCTCCGGGCGCCCGCTCGTGTCGGCCGTTCGAAACACAGACACCATCCCCGGCGTGACGGCCATCACACCATGAGTTTCTCCTTCCCCATGTAAGAAACGGGTCGCTGCGCGCATTGCTCGGTGTGAACACCGAGACGAGAGGAGGGCGCGTGACGGCTGCCGAGCGCTTCCGCAGTGTCTACGAAGAGCACTACCCGCGTGTCCTCGCCTACGCCACGAGCCTGGTCGGACGGCACGTGGGGGAGGACATCACCAGCGAGACCTTCACCGTCGCCTGGCGGCGCCTGAACGACCTGCCTCACCCTCCGCTGCCCTGGCTGCTGGGCGTGGCCCGCAACCTGGTGCGCGAACTGCGCCGCCGGGACGCCGTCCGGTACATGGCCGCCGCCGAGGAGGCGCAACGCCTCACCAGCGGCGGCCAGACCCACGTCGGTGATGTCGCGGTGGTGGTCGCGGACCGGCACGTCGCGCTTCAGGCCCTCGCGAGCCTGTCGGAGGCCGACCGGGAGCTGCTCACGCTCATCGCCTGGCAGGGCCTGAGTACCCGCGACGCCGCCCGGGTCCTGAAGTGCACCGGCCCGACCCTGACCGTACGGCTGTACCGGGCCCGGCGACGCCTGGAGAAGGCGCTGGAGGCGGTACAGGCCGCAGAGGCGGCTCCCGTGGACGGCGTACACACCGCATACCCCCCTCATGGCCAAGGAGCACCCGCATGAAGAACCCCGCCAAGCGATCCGAGCGGCTCGATGGCATGGACCTGCTCGCCGACGCACGTCCCGACGCACTGGACCCCGCGCGGCTGACGGATCCGACGCGGCAGCGGCAGGACCTCGCACGCATCGTCGCCGAACCCGCGGACGGCCGCTCGGCCCGCCGCTGGACCGGCTTCCGCCCGCTGGGAGCGGTGGCGCTGACCGCGGTGGCGGCCTCGGTGGTGGTGGCCGTCGGCACGAGCGGCGAGCAGGCGCCGGGCGACCGGTCCGTGGCCGGGCCGGCGTCCCCCACGACGGCGCGGACGCCGGGTGCCGGCGAGGACGTGCGCGTCGACGGTCACATCGAGCTGCTCAGCGCGGCCCGGAACGCCGAGTCCGCGTCCGCGAAGGGCACGTACTGGCAGACCACCACGCGGTCGCGGTACCTGGACGTCGCCGAGGCGAACGGGCAGACCTTCGCCGTGAGCAACACGTCGACCGAGCAGTGGTCGGTGGGTGTACGGCCCGGAACCCGGAGCCTGATGGTCACGGGTCTGGATGCGGTGATCGAGCCCTGGACCGCCGCGGACAAGGCCCGCTGGCACGCCGCGGGCTCGCCCGACACCGTCGCGATCGACGCCGGGCAGAAGAACGGGACCCGCAGGGCCTACGCCTTGGGCACCGACCGGCCGACGGTCATGCGGACGAACGTCGACGGCGACATCTACGCCGTCGGTCCGGACAACGTCTCCTACGAGGACCTTCAGAAGCTGCCCTCCACCAGCAAGGAGCTGCGCCGCTACCTGGAGGGTCTGTACGCGCGGGAGACCAGCGCCGACAACGCCGGGGCGGGCCGCAGCGCCTTCGTCCTGCGCCAGGCGGGCAACCTCGCGACGATGCCCGTGAAGCCGGCCGTACGGGCGGCGGCCTACCGTGTGATGGCCGAACTGCCCGGAGTCCGGGTGGTCCGACACGTCACCGATCCGCTGGGCCGCGAGGGTGTCGGTGTGGAGTTCCCGAACACGTACCGCACCGCGGCGGGCACCACGCGGCAGCGGCTGGTCATCGACCCGGCGACCGGCGCGATGCTCTGCGACCAGGACCTGCTGGTCGAGCCGTCGGCCGGTGCCGACAAGGCGGGTCTCAAGGCCGGCACCACGCTCAACTACCGCGCGACCACCCGGATGAGCTGGGGCGAGCGCCAGATCACCGTGCCCGAGAACGCCGGGAGCTGAGCAGGGCCGCGAGGGCGCGCGGCACGCGCCGAGAAGCGTGCCGCGCCGCCCCGCGGATCAACTCCGCCGTCGGCCGCGTTCGTTCGCCATCATCCGTGTTTCAGCACGTCATGGGACAGGAGCCCCTTTCATGCGCAGACCCAGCGGGCACGTGACGGGGGCCGTCGCCCTCGCCGTGGCCCTCATCGCGGGCCTGACCGGCCAAGTCGCGGCGTCCCCGCCCGCCGATGCCCGGAGCGGGGGTGGTACGGGTACGGGGGAGGTGTCGGCCACGGTCACGCTGATCACCGGCGACCGGGTCATGATGAACGCCGCGGGCCGGGTCGTGCGGGTGGAACGCGCGAAGGGCCGGGAGCGCGTGCCGATCCAGGTCCGGAAGGTCGCCGGACACACACGTGTGATACCCGGCGACGCCGAACTGCCCCTGGCGACGGACCGGTTGGACCCACGGCTGTTCGACGTGACCGCGCTGGTGGCGGACCACTACGACGACGCGCACCGGTCCGAGCTGCCGCTGATCGTCACCTTCCGGGACCGTGCGAAGCGCTCGACGAGCCCCCTCACCGACGCCGGGGCGAGGGTCGAACGCGCGTTGCCGGTCGTCGACGGGGCGGCGCTGCACGCCCCCAAGAAGCGTGCCACCGAGTTCTGGGACGCCGTGACCGGCGGGGGGACCGAGCGCGGCGGGGACGAAGGCGCCGGGTCCGGGGCGGGGTTCGCTGCCTCGGGGGTGCGGAAGGTGTGGCTGGACGGCACGCTGCGGGCCGCCCTCGACAGGAGCGTCCCCCAGATCGGCGCACCGGCCGCCTGGGCCGCCGGCTACGACGGCACCGGCACCAAGGTCGCGGTACTGGACAGCGGGGTCGACGCGGACCACCCGGATCTGGCGGGCCAGGTGATCGCGGAACAGAACTTCTCCGACTCCCCGGACGGGGAGGACCGCTACGGCCACGGCACCCACGTCGCGTCCATCGTGGCCGGCACGGGGGCCGAGTCCGGCGGCCGGTACAAGGGCGTCGCCCCGGGTGCGAAGATTCTGGACGCCAAGATCCTGAACGACCGGGGTGCCGCCGAGGAGTCCACCGTCCTGGCCGGCATGGAATGGGCGGTGTCCCAGGGCGCCGACGTCGTCAACCTCAGTGTCGGCGCCACGGACACACCCGACACCGACCCCGTGGAAGAGGCGATCGACCGGCTCTCCGCCGACACCGGAACGCTCTTCGTCGTCGCGGCCGGCAACGACGGACCGGGCGAGGGCACGGTCAACACACCGGGCAGCGCCCCGGCCGCGCTCACCGTCGGCGCCGTCGACGACGCGGACCGGCTCGCGGACACCTCCGGCCGCGGCCCGCGCGTCGGGGACAGCGGGGTCAAACCCGACCTGACCGCACCCGGTGTCGCCATCACGGCGGCGGCGTCCCCCGGCAGCACACTGGAGCACGCCTACCCCTCCGACACCCCGGGCTACATCACCCTCGACGGCACCTCGATGGCCACCCCGCACGTCGCGGGGGCCGCCGCCCTCATCGCCCAGCAGCACCCCGACTGGAGCGGCGGGCGTCTCAAGGCGGTGCTGACCGGTTCGGCCGAACCCGGCGCGTACAGCTCGTTCCAGCAGGGCACCGGCCGGACCGATGTGGCGCGCGCCCTGAAGCAGAACGTCGTCACCGAGCAGGGGCCCCTCGACTTCGGCGCCCAGCAGTGGCCCCACGACGACGACAAGACGGTGACGCGGCAGCTCACCTACCGCAACCTCGGTACGCAGCCGGTCACGCTGGACCTGTCCGTCGACGCCCGTGCGGTGAACGGGGGGACCGCCCCCGACGGCATGTTCACCCTCTCGCCGCAGCACCTGACCGTCCCGGCGGGCGGCGAGGCGAGCACCTCGGTCACCGCGGACACCCGGGCCGGCACCACCGACGGCACGTTCGGCGGCTCGGTGTCTGCCGTCTCCGCTGACGGCGAGGTCAGGGTGCGCACCGCCCTGGGGGTGGAGCGCGAGGTGGAGATGTACACCCTGTCGCTCAAGCACCTCGACGAGAACGGCGAGCCCACGGGCGACGCCGTGACCGACGTCCAGGGCGTGGACAGCGACTTCCACGCCTCCTACGCCGACGAGGAGGACGGCGAGGTCACGGTCCGCCTGCCCAAGGGCGACTACTCCCTCCTCGACACCGTCCACCCGGGATTCGAGTCCCCGGTGCACGCCCTGCTGTTCCAGCCCAGGCTGCGGCTGGACGCGGACACCACCGTCACCCTCGACGCTCGGCGGGCCCGGCCGGTCCGGGCCACCCTGCCCGAACCGGCGGCCACGAACGTCGACGCCATGGTCGCCCTGGGATGGCAGCGCGGCACCGGTCTGGACCCGGGGCTGTTCTCCTACGCCTTCCCCGACTTCCGGAGTTTCACCGTCGGACAGATCGGCCCCGCGCTGCCCGCCGACCAGGCGTTCGCCCAGTACTCGGGCACCTGGAGCGACGACGGTGCGAGCGGCGGGACGCCGGTCGCCTACCACCTGGCCTGGCAGCGGGCCGGCGACCTCGGGGGCTTCACCACCGAGGTCCGGCGCGAGCAACTGGCCGAGGTCGACTTCAGCGTCGGCGGGACCACCGCGGGCGGGCAGGCCGACATCCTCGCCCAGATCCTCACCCCCGCCGGGGAGCTGACCTCGCTCGGGTCGGCCGTCACCGGGGACCTGCCGCTGCACGGCACGCACTACGTCCTCGGCGACGGCATCCGGTGGAACTTCCTCGTCCTGACCGGCGCCGGACCCGACGACGAGTTCTGGACCACCCGGGCCTACCGGGCCGGCCGGCACTACACCGAGCGGTTCAACACCGGTGTCTTCGGTCCGTCGCTCGGCGACACGAGCACCGCGCCGCCCATCGTCACCCCCGGCATCTCCCGGAACGGGAACGTCATCAGGGCGTACCTGCCGCAGTACAACGACGGTGCCCGCCACTGGAACACCCACTCCGGCACGCTGCGGGAGAGTTCGCTCCTGGTCGACGGCAAGGAGGTCGCCGAGCCCGGCGGCGTCTCCCCGGCCGAGGACCTCGCCCGGTACACCGTCCCCGCCGAGGACGGCGCGTACCGGCTGACCCTGGACAGCTCCCGCGACCCCGAGGTCGAGTCGGTGAGCACCCGGGTCAGGTCGGTGTGGACCTTCCGTTCCGCGAAGACACCGGAAGGCGCCTGGTCGGCGCTGCCCCTGTCCGCGGTCCGCTTCACGCCCCGGCTGACGCCGGCGAGCACCGCGAAGGCGGGCGTGCGGTTCGAGGTGCCGTTCCACGTCGAGGGCGCCGCGGCGGGAGAGCGGCCCAAGAAGCTCGCCTTCACCGTCTCCTACGACGGGGGGAACACCTGGCAGGCCGCCCGGGCCGTCGACGGGACGCACCTGGTCCTGCGGCACCCGGCCGGCGCCGGGTCGGTCTCCCTGCGGGCCGAACTGACCGACGCCCGGGGCAACACACTGGTCCAGACGATCGAGCGGGCGTATCTCACCACCCCGTAGTCCCTCGGACCCGCTGAGCGGCGTCGGCCCGCGCACGGGGGGCGGGCCGACGCCGCGCGCGTTGCGGGTCGGCGCCCACACCTGTGAAACAGCAGGTGTGGGCGTCGTATGGCGATTGCACGGAAGGTGTGACCACGGCGCCCCAGTTCGGCACACGTGTGTCAACATCGGCATGGCACGCGGCACGTGGGTTTCTGCGGTTCCGGCAGTCCCCGCGGTGCCTCAGAGCGTGCGTACCGCGATCCGGCGCCTTCTCCCCCTGGGACGCAGCTCGGCTGCGCGCGCCGGACAGTCACCTGAAAGGTTCGGTTCCCTTGCGCAGGAATCTATTGAGGTCGGGAGCGATCGTTGCCGCGGCCGTCGCCCTGTCGTTCGGTGTGGGCACCGCGTCCGCCACTCCCGGCGGCCCGGGAGTGACGGCGAAGGTCATCTCCCAGACCACGTTCGGCGGGAAGGACTACATCCTCCGGGAGATCACCGTTCCTCCGGGCCAGAGCACCGGCTGGCACTACCACGACGGGACCCTCTACGGTTTCGTCCAGAAGGGCACGCTGAGCCACTTCGACTCCGACTGCGCGTCCGACGGCGTGTACAAGGCCGGCAGCGCGCTCACGGAGCCCTCCGGTTCCCAGCACGTGCACATCGGGCGCAACCTCGGCACGACCGACATCGTCCTGGACGTGCTCTACGTGCTGCCGCACGGGGCTCCGCCGTCGGAGGACGCCCCCAACCCCGGCTGCGACTTCCAATAGGAAGCGGCCGTTGTCCCGGCCGGGCGGAAAGCGTTCCGCCCGGCCCCCTCCCGGCTCACGGCCCGAGGCCTCCGCCCTGGCCCGCATCTCGGCGGCGTGGGCGATGCGCAGGCCGGTGAAGAGTTCGGCGGCCTTCAGCCAGCAGGCCCTGGCCTCCTCGGTGGCTCCGCGCCGCTGGTGGACGGTGGCGAGGTTGTCGAGTGTCTCGGCCTGGTTGTAGGTGTCGAGGGTCTCCTCGAAGAGGTGCAGTGCCTTCTCGCAGTCGTCGACCGCGGCGTCGAGGTCGTCGAGGCCGAGCCGGGCGACACCGAGGGTGCCCCAGGCCATCGCTTCGAAGCGGCGCTCCCCGGTGTCCCGCGAGACGGGCAGCGCCTCCTCGCACAGCGCGACCGCCTCCTGGCAGTCACCCATGTCGGACACCTTGAAGGCCAGTTCGAGCAGGGCGCGGACCAGTTCGTCCGGCCGGCCGAGGGTGCGGGCGATTGTCAAGGCCGTACGCGCGTGGGCCAAGGCCTCGTCGTGGCGCTCCAGATGGCTGCACACCCAGGAGGCACGCCGTTCGGCGCCGGTGCGGTGCTCCGCGGGGAGCCGGGACACGGGGTTGCGCTTCACGCACCCCGCCGCGGCCGACGCCGTGGTGCACGGCGTCGGCCCGGCTCCCTGCCGTGCCGCGCACGCGGCTCTGGCCGAGGTGATGGAGCGGGACCCGGTGCGCCGCGCGTGGCACTCGGCCCAGGCGGCGGAGGGGACGGACGCGGGGCTGGCCGCCCGGCTGGAGGCGGTGCACGGCGACGCGCTGGAGCGGGGTGAGCCGGTGACGGCCGTCCGCATGCTGCGGCGCGCGGCGGACCTGTACACCGCGCCCGAGGACCAGGGGCGCTGTGCGCTACTGGCCGCCCGGCTCGCCTACGACCTCGGTTCGCGGCGCATGGCGCGGATGCTGGCGCACCGGGCGCTGCGGCACCCGCTCGGGCCGCTGGGCACCCTGTGCGCCCAGGTCCTGGCGGGCCAACAGGACGAGACGGGGGACGAGCGGCGTTCCTGCGCGGACCCGGCGAATTGGCCCGTGCCGGAGGGCCCGCGCGAAGAGGAAAACGCGCTGGAGCTGGCCGGGCTCACGGCGCCCGGGATCACGGCCGACGCGGAGCGCTCCGAGGCGCTGCTGGTCTTCCTCGACCGGATGCCGTGGCGGGCGGCCGATCCACGCCTGGTGCACGCCCTGGCGACCGTGGGCGGCACGTGGTGCGCGGGGGTTGTCGTCGCTCGGTTGTCCGCCGCCTCGGACACGCACGTGGTCCCCGTACGCGACCTGGAGCGGCTGGGTGAGGCCGCCCTGCTGGCCGGGGCGGCGCTGCGGGCGCTGGACCTCTACCGGCAGGCGGAGCACCGGTGCCGCTCCCTCGGCCTGGACGACCGGCTGCCGCAGACGTGGCTGCGGCAGGGGCTGGCGCACCTGCTCATGGGCGACTGGGGACAGGCCGGGCGGTCGTTCGCGCGGTGCGGCGAGACGGCGGCGCACCGCGGCCGGGACCGGCTCGCGTCGGCCGCGAGCCAGCTCGGACGCCTGGTGCGGGGGCTGCGGGCGGGCACGGTGTCCGCCGTCGACGCCGCGGACCTGGCGGCCGCCCGGCACTCGGTGCGGTTCGTCGACGACGTCGTCGCGGTCGCCACGGCCTGGGCACGGGTGGAGGGCGGCGACTTCGCCGGTGGTCACGCGGGACTCCTCGCGTCGAACTCATCGCCGGCGCGGGGCACCGTCTGCTGTCCGACTACCGCTTCGACCTCCGCACCGGCATATGGCAGCACCGAGCGTTCGACGCCGCTCCGACAACCGGGCCGAGGGAAGCCGTCGTCTCCGCTCCGCACGCACCTCGCGCCGAGCGGTCGCCTGAGGGAGCCCTCGTCGCTCACCGGGAGCGCGCCCGCGCCATCCTCCTCGGCAGGCACGAGGACACCCCTGTCCCGGACGCCCGGCTGGCGCCGGAGATCGATGCGCTGCGGTGGTTCCCCTTGCCGGCCGTGTCTGTGGGCGGACCCGTGCGTGAGTGCTGACCGCGGCCCGATTCCCGGGGGACCCAGGTAGAGGGACCAGGACGCCCGGCGGTTCAGCGCGGTGCGCGCCGGAAGACACCTCCGGCCGGGTCGTCACCCGGCCGGAAAGCTCTGCGCTTCCGTTCTACCGGCGGTAGAATCGATGGCATGAGCAAGCCGACGAGTATCAAGACCAGCGAGGACGTGCGTGACCGGCTGCGCGTCCTGGCCGAGGAACGGGGCACGACGATCACTGAGCTGTTGGAGGAGCTCGCCTCTCGCGAACTCACGCAGGCAGAGCGGGAGGCGCGCGCTGTCGAGGCCGCCCGCGAGCTCGGCGTCGAGTACAGCGAGCAGGTCCGGCAGGTCGGCCAGGACGCCTGGGCGAAGGTCCGCGCGCATCAGGGCGGCGCCGCCGCGTGAATGTGAAGGCAGTCCTGGATCACACCGCTCTGACCGCTCTGTACCGGGCGGATCCCTTCTTCACCGGTCTCTACATCGAGGCCTCACGCGGCACCGGCCGCGTCATCCTCCCGTCCCTGGCCGTTGTGGCCGCCGAGCGGGAGGCCGCTGGGGCTGGCCGGCACGCGGCGTCCCTGCGGTTCGCGGAGAACGTCCCCTTCACCGCCGCGCACGCGGTCGACACGATGGGCTGGGCCGATACGGACTGGCCGGTCGCTCACGCGGCGGCGATCGCCTGGCACGCGCTCAAGGCGGGTGAGCCGCTCACCGTTCTGTCACTCCGGCCCGAGCTGTACGCGGGCACCGGCATCACTCCGCTGAATCCCGCCTGACCTGCGCTGCCCGAACTGCCCGGCTGCCCGGTCGACGGTGGGCAGGAAACAGGCTCACGACGGCGCCGTAGCTGGTGCCGGTGACCGCGATCCGCGTGGGGTCGGCCACGCCGCGGTCGACAAGGTGGTCGACCCCGCTCAGCAGGTCCTGTACCGGCGCGCCGAGCATGTCCCCGATGACCGAACGCGTGAACGCCTCCCCGCGGCCGTGGCTGCCACGCGGGTTGGGATGCAGTACGGCATACCCTCCGATGCCAGCAGAGGTGCGAGCGGATAGCGGTCCGAGTTGCCGACGCCCCAGCAGTCGTTTCACGACGACACGGGGCCGCCGTGCATGTTGATGACCAGTGGGTACGGCGGCGGGCCGTCGGGGACGACGAGCTGGCCCTCAATCTGTTGTCCGTCAGAAGACGTCCAGGAGAGACGGTCCAGGAGACCTCTTCCATCTTCCCGGCCCGGTCCCGCACGAAGGCCGTGCCTTCGTGAGCGGCGTCGAAGACGGTACGCGTCTTTGCCTCCGGGACGGTGACCAGACGCGGCCACTCTTGTAGGACTCGAGGAAGCCGTGGAAGCGGCCCGCTGTGTCGGTACGGACCTGCGGGGTCAAACCGTGAAAGGTCCGGGTCGTTGACCGGACCTCGGTGACGGTGGCCCGCTCCGGATCTATTCGTCCGATCACGGACACAAGCCCGCGCAGTCCCGCATATCCGAGGTGCCCCCTGCCGGGAAGTGGAGCGATGACACGTGCACGCCTTGCGTGTCGAGGGGCACCGGTGCACCGGGGGTGGGGCTTCGAGAACCTGCTGCCGTACTTGCGGCGCAGGGAGACCGCTGCCGGTTGCGACGGCGCCGTGCGCGGACAGGACGGCCCGCTCAGGGTCGGACCGTCGGGTACACCATCGGCTTCTCAGTCATAGTGCCCCCAGCCGCGCTTCGGTGCGACTTGCTTCGCAGGACACGACGGTGGCCGGTTGGTGGACCCCAACTGCTCTGCCGACGAGCGTGACATCACCACGATGACGGTCAGGTCGGGCATCGACAGGGAGCTCGGCGAGGCCACCGCCCTCGCTCCGTGGCGCGGTATGGAGGCACAGCCCGTCCCGACGTCACGCACTGGGAGTCGTCACCGCCCGGAATGAAGACGGCCCGCGCTTCCAGAAAGCGTCCCAGCTCCTCGCGGCCCTCCTCCCTCCCGTCCGGTCTCAGAAGGCGACCGTACTGGACGTCCTCCTCGACGCGGCTCGCACCCGGCTGGAGTCGGTCGCGGTGACCGGCCCGACGGGGGCAGACCGAGCGAGGCGGGGCCGAACCGACAGCCCCTTCCGATTGTCGACGACCGGTGCACCCTCGACGTACACCCGGGTGGAACGGCCGTCGTCGATCACGGCCAGATGCCACCACGTGGGCTCCACGAGACCGTTCGGCCATGCTGATCAACGAGTTGCGGGGCCCGGGGAAAGGCCGGGTTCCAGTTCCTTCCCTCGGGACTGACGCCTGATGGCCTCGCCGTCCTTGTACGCGCTGTGCGAGGACGGCGAGGCCGGTGTCGGAGCGTTCGCCGTGCCCCAGGCGCTTGACCGTGACGGCTCGTGTGCCGTCGCGCGCGGCCGCCTTGGGCAGGTACTCCTTCAGCAGCCAGACTGGTGGTTGATGGCGGGGTCGAAGGTGGGACGACGATCCGCTGCCGGGCGATGCGCAGGAGTTCGCCGACGCCGGCTTCCAGGTCACTCCAGTGATGCACGGTCAGCAGGGCCATCGACGCGTCGGCCGAGTCGTCGGAGAAGGGGGATCGACTCCGGGCCGGTGCGCGGTGGGCAGGTGGTGCAGATGCTGGGCAGCAGACGCACCGGCTGGTTCGCCGCGGTGGTGGACTCCTTTGGCAGTACCACTCCAGCGCCCGCTCCCGGCTGTCGACCGGTACGAGCACCAGTCCCGGCAACGGCGCCCTTGGGGAGCCGGAGGGCGACCGTGCGGGGGTACCGGTTCGCCGTGTGCGCGTTCTGGGACGGGTAGTCCACCGGACGCTTCTCGGCCTCGTGCCGGTCGTCCCCCTCCGCCTCGGCGCGTTCGGCTCCGCAAGCACGTAACCGAATCGTGCAGTATGTAACGGCTGGCGCCGTCCCGGACCCGAGCCCGCCGCGGCCTCGGTCGGCGCCGAGAGCGACTCCTCGGACGATGCCCCGGCCGAGGCGTTCCATCCCCTTTGAGGCCGAACTGGTCCGCGACAAGGGCTCGTTGACCGGCGCCACCGGGCAACCCGGTCCCCACGGAGTCCGGGGCTTCACGAGACTGAACAGCAATCTCAGATGCGAACTGGCGCACGTACGGCCTGCTGTTCAGCGGCCTGCTGGTTCTGGGAGCGAAGCGCCAGACCGGCCAACAGAACCCCGATCAGCAGGTCCGCGACGGTGACGCAGGCGGCGATGTGCATACGGCCGATGAAGCCGGGGCCGTTCAGGATCGTACCGATGACCGCGATGCCGAACAACGCGCCCGCCTGCCGGGCGGTGTTCTGCACGCCGGATGCCAGACCGGAGTGGTGCGCCGGGGTGCTCGAGATGATGATCGTCGTCAGCGACGAGAGGACGAACGTGCTGAACACGCCCAGCAGAACCATTCCCGTGGCGGGAACCAGGTAGTTGCTGTCGTGGTCGGTCAGGGCGAACAACACGCCGCCCACAGCGCTGCCGACCATGCCCACCAACAGCATGACGGGGTGCCCGAAGCGACGCGCGAGCGGCTTGTAGAAGAGGAAGGTGGACGCGACGGTACCGGCGGTGGCGGGCAGGAGACCGACGCCGGTCGCCCCGGCGGACCAGCCGCGCGCCTGCTGGAAGTAGAGGGACAGCATGAACAGCACGCTGTAGAAGGCGAAGCCCATCAACGTCGCGGAGAGTACGGCCGCTGTGCGCTGACGGTGGGCGAAGAAGCTCGGCGGCAGCAGCGGCTCGTGAACGCGGTGCTGGCTGATCACGAAGCCGATGGCGGCGAGGATCCCCAGAGCCAGCGGCAGCAGCGTGATGAGCGATCCCCAGCCGGCCGAGCCCGCGGAGGTGATGCCCGCGGTGACCAGGCCGAGCGCGGCGATGGCGAGGAACTGGCCCAGCTTGTCGGGGCGGGTGGCCTGCTGCGGGACGGTCTCGGCGACGGAGATCGCGATCAGCGCCACGGTCACCACGCCGATGGGCACGTTCACCAGGAACACCGAGCGCCAGCCGAACGCGTCGACCAGGAGACCTCCGGCCAGCGGGCCGACCGCGATGGCCAGCGTCGAGGTGGCGACCCAGGCCAGTGCGGCGCGCTGGCGGCGTGCGGCCTCGGGAAACAGGTGCGGGATCAGCGCCAGGGTCGCGGGCAGCAGTGCGGCGGCTCCCAGCCCCTGGAGTACACGGCCACCCACGAGGACCGCGGTGGTCGGGGCGGCGGCGCAGAGCGCCGAGGCGACGGTGAACATTGCCAAGCCGGCCAGCAGCAGTCTCTTCAGGCCTATCCGGTCGCCGAGTGCTCCGGCGGTGAGCAGCAGCGCGGCCAGTACCAGGGTGTAGCCGTTCACCGTCCACTGAAGGCCCGCGATTGAAGCGTGCAGGCTGTCGCGGAGGTCCGGCAGCGCCACGTTGAGGATGTTGGTATCGAGGATGATCATGAAGTAGCCGAGGCAGATCGCAGCGAAGCCGAGCGCCGGCCGCTGGGCCGTCGGTGAGCTCGTCATGGCCCCTCCTTGTGTCGATGGTCCGATGTCCACGCACCATGCTTTCCGGGAACGGCCGACCGGGCTTCTGTCAAAATGACTGGCTTTGCCCCGCGCCGGGGCCGGTCGAGGTGACTGGGGGCACGAACCGACGGCGGCTCGGGCCAGTCGGTCTGACGGATGCGGGAAAGGGGGTGCGGTAGGCACTGTGGTGGCATGAACGTCCGAGAGGAGACAGGCATGGACGGCATGATCACCGCCCGCGGCGGCCGGACCGCGGCCGCGTACACGGCAGCGGATCTCACCGAGCCGATGCTGATCGTCTATCGAGGATCGGCGGCCGTCGTGGAGATCGCGGCCCTGCTGGCGTCCGGACGCACAGCCGTCGTGCTCGCGCCCGTGCCCGGCACCACCCCCGCCGACGTCGAGAGGGCGGAGCGACTCGCGCATCAGGGTGCTCTGCTGGCCACCGAACTGGGAATCAAGGCCGTCCCGCGCGGGGAGGCGGGAACCAGGCCGGCCTGGCAGGTGGTGGGCGACGTCGCCGAGGCGACCAGTGCCTGGCTCGTGGTGGCCGGCCCCGAGGCCGAACCCCTGGTCGGGCACATCGAGCGCCCGCTGCTGGTGATACCGGATCACCCCGCGTAACGCGTGGGTGCGGATGTCCCGGCACCGTCGGGCCTCTCGACGCCGCCTGCGGCGCCTTCCCGCCCGTCTGCGAGAATCCCTGGTGTGATGGGCCGCGAACTCTTCGGCCGGGAATCGGAGACCGCCCGGCTCGACCTCCTGATTGCCTCGGTGTCCGACCACGGCGAGGCGCTGCTGCTGCGCGCCGGTGCCGGACTCGGGAAGAGCGCCCTGCTTCACTACGCCGCCGACCGTGCCCAGGAGCGCGGGCTCCGGGTGCTTCGGGCCACGGGCGCCGAATCGGAGACCGACCTGGCATTCGCGGGCCTGCACCAGCTGCTGCGGCCGGTCATGGACCGCCTGGACACGTTGGTGGAGGCTCAGCGCACGGCGATCGCACAGGCTCTGGGCCTGTCCACCGAGCGCTCCGGCACCGACCGCTTCCTGATCTCCGTGGCGGCTCTCAACCTGCTGAGCGAGGCCGCGCCCGTGCTGGTGGTCGTCGACGACGCGCAGTGGCTCGATCCCTCCTCGGCGGACGTGCTCCGGTTCGTCGCCCGGCGGCTGGCCGATGAACAGATCGGACTGCTCATCGCCGAACGCAGCGGCCACCCGGACACCTTCGGCGTCAGCGAGCTGCCCGAACTCAGAGTCCCCCCGCTGTCTGACGCGGCCTCGGCCCAGATGCTCGCCGCCGCCGTCACGGTCCCCTTGTCGGCCTCGGTCCGCGACCGCCTGCTCGGCGAGGCCGCGGGCAACCCTCTGGCCCTGACGGAACTGCACCTGAGCCTGAGCGGAGCAGAGCTGTCCGGAGCGGTGCCGCTGTCCGACCGCCCGTTCTGGTCAACCCGCCTGACCACGTTGTTCATCCACGGGGTGCAGCAGCTTCCGCCGCCCTCCCGCGCGCTGCTGCTCCTCGCCGCCGCGGGCGAAGCGCTGCGCCTGGACGAGTTGCTGCGGGCGGGCAGAGCCTTGGACGCCACCGCTGCGGACCTGGAGGCAGTCGAGGCCGCGGGGCTGGCCAGTGTCCACGACGGCGCGCTGGTCTTCCGCCACCCGCTGATCCGCTCCGCGGTCTACCAGAGTGCCCGCTTCGTCGAACGGCAGCGCGCCCACCAGGCGCTGGGCGACATCCTGGCCGAGGACCCCGACCGCAGTGTCCTGCACCGGGCGGCCGCGGCCGCCGGAAAGGACGAGCCGACCGCCGCGGCCCTGGTCGCGGTGGCCGAACGGGCACAAGCCCGCGGCGGTCCGGCCGAGGCCGCCGCCGCGCTCGTGCGTGCCGCCGCGCTCTCCCCCGACAAGCAGGCCGCGGCGGCCAGGCAGGCACAGGCCGCGGAGATGGCCCGGCTGTCGGGGCGGCTGTCGTGGGCGCGAAACCTCGCCGAGGAAGTGTCGGCGGACCCGACCGACAAGCAGTTGCAGGGCCAGCTCGCCTACACCCTGGCCGCCATTCACAACGAGTCCGGCGAGCTGGTCGCGGCGGCACGGACCCTGCTGCACTCGGCCCCGGACACGGTGGACCCGCCGATGGCCGCGCTGATGCTCTCGCGAGCGGCCTTCTTCGCCTGGAACGCCGCCGACCGACCGCTTCTGGCGGAGGTCTGCGGTCGACTGCGTGAGGTGGAAGTGTCGCCGTGGCTCAACGCGGCCGCGGTCCTGGACGGCCGGCAGGCCCCACCCGACCAGGCACCGCCCGAAGAGCTCCCCGTATGGCTGCGGTTGCTGGTCACCTACAGCGCCTGGATCCAAGGCGTGCGCGGTTGGACGGCTTCGACAGCCACGCAGATGGTGGCAGAGCTGCGGTCCAGCGGCTCGGCCGGCGAACTGCTGGTCGGGCTGGAGGTCCTCGCCGAATCGGAGGCCGAACTCGGCCGGGTCGAGAGCGCCCGGCTCGCGGCGGACGAAGGACTGCGGTTGGCGCAGGATCTGGGCGGTGATCTGCACGCCAGCATCTTCCGCTCGATCGTGGCACTACAGGCGGCCCGAGCCGGTGACCGCGCCCGGGCCGAGGAGATGGCGCACTCCGCCTTCGCGTGGGCGGCCGCCCGCCGGATCGGCAGCGTCGCCGCACGCGCCACCTGGGCGCTGGGGCTGCTGGAACTCTCCGGTGGCGACGTCAAGGGCGCGTACCACCACCTGTCCCGACTGATCTCGCCCACCGACGTGGCGGCCCATCCGTCCATCGCGGCCCGGGCGGTGGCCGACCTCGCCGAGGCCGCGGTGCGTGCCGATGCGACTGGCGGGCTCTCCGCCGACCTCCTGGCGTCGGGCACCGCGCTGTCACTTCGGGCCCGCGCGCTGCTCACGCCGGGGCAGGACGCCTTCGGCCTGGCCCTCGAAGCGGCCGAACAGGCGGGGGCGCCCTTCGAGATCGCCCGGACGCGGCTGGCGTTCGGTGAGTGGTTGCGCCTGGAGCGCCGGGGCAAGGAGGCCAGGCCCCAGCTCCGGGGCGCCTTGGACGCCTTCGAGGCGCTGGGCGCGTCAGGCTGGGTCGAGCGGGCCAGAAACGCCCTGCGCTCGGTCGGCGAGAGTGCCCCCGTACACAGATCCAGTCTCGCCACGCTCCTCACCCCGCAAGAGTTGCAGGTTGCCACGCTGGCGGCGCGGGGGCTGTCCAACAAGGAGATCGGGGCACAGCTGTTCCTGTCGCCGCGCACCGTCGGCTACCACCTCTACCGGCTCTTCCCCAAGATCGGGATCGCCTCACGCGCCGAACTGCGCGACCTGGATCTGCTGGGGTGATCTCCGGCCGCCCCTGCGAGCACGGCTTCTGCCGGGGCTGGGGGTGAGCTGCCCCGAGTTCCGCGGAGTCCGCAATTGTTCCGCCAGGAACCGCCCGAGGTCCCGATCACGTCTTCGGCGGCGGCTTGGAGGAAGCCGACCCCCACTCCGACGCCGGCTCGGCCGCCGTCCACCCTGCTTCCCCGCTATCGGTGCAGGACAGTCTCGTGACCGTGCCTGTGCCGAGTGGGGTTCGCGACGGGCAGGCCGGTAGACAGCCTGCGATGCCCGGTCCGGCAGCAGCCGGGCAGCCGGGGAGGCATACGACCGTCACTCCGCGGCCGACGCAGGATTCCTGCTACGGCAGCAGGCCGAGCACTGCGTGTTCAGCGTGGTGGCTGCGCCATCGCTCGGCGAGGGCGCGGTCGTTGAATGTGCCGATCCGGCCGGAGCAGCACCGGTTGTTGTTGGTTGCAGTGACACCGCTGAGCCGCAACCATGCTGCTCTCACGGGAGGAGTTATGCCCTTGGGCAGTAAGACGTCATTTCAGTTGGTGTGATCTTGCGGCAGTCTGGGGTGATGACTGCTGCGCTTGTCGAACGGTTGGCGCCGGAGGGCCTGTGGGAGTTGTTCCAGCGGGTGGTCCCGCCGGCGCCTGAACGCCCGCAGGGCGGAGGGCATCGCCGACGAGGAGATCGTGAGGTGCTGGCCGCGATCATCTTCGTGGCTACCTCAGGCTGTACCTGGAACCAACTGCCGCCGGGCTTCGGCCTATCGGGGGTGACCGCCTTTCGCCGGTTCACCGAGTGGAGCGAGGCCCGGGTGTGGGCCAAGCTCCACCGCCTGGTCCTGGACGAACTCGGTTCCCGTGGAGAGCTGGACTGGTCGCGGTGTGCGATCGACTCCGTCAGTGTCCGGGCCCTCAAAGGGGGCAGCTGACGGGACCGAATCCGACCGACCGCGGCAAGAAGGGTTCGAAAATCCACCTCATCGTGGACCGCCGTGGCCTGCCCCTGTCGATCGGCATCTCCGCGGCGAACCTCCACGACAGCCAGGCACTGATACCGCTGGTCCGTGGCATCCCGCCGATCCGTTCACGTCGTGGTCCCCGACGTCGCAAGCCCGGCAAGCTGCACGGGGACAAGGGATACGACTACCGCCATCTGCGACGATGGCTGGCTTCCCGTGGCATCCGGCACCGCCTTGCCCGCAAGGGCCTCGAATCGTCCCGACGCTTGGGCCGGCACCGGTGGGTCGTGGAACGGACCGTGTCCTGGCTGTCCGGCTGCCGCCGGCTCCACCGCCGCTACGAACGCAAACCGGAACACTTCCTCGCCTTCACCGCCATCGCCGCAACCCTCATCTGCCACCGCAGACTCACCAACTGAAATGACGTCTAAGCCTGAGCCGGGCCTTGGGTTTTGGGAGCGACTGCGAGATGCACTCGGCTTCCGGTCGCCCGAGCCGTACGTACTGCGCTGCCGCTCGTGCAGCGCGGACCTCCCTTCCACCGTTCTTACCCCCCGCGGTTGTCCGACCTACGGGGCCAACGACAGCGGGCCGTAGCAGCCGCGACGACCATCGTTGTTCTGGCTGGTGCCGCCCCTTATTAAGGCGCCTACTCACATGTCGAGGAGCAGGTCCGCCAGGTGCCCGGCGCCTACCGTCAGTTGCTGGCGGTTCTCGCGGGGCGCCTGGCGGAACTCGGTGTGCTGCGCCCCGGACTGAGCATCGAGCGCGCCACCGGCATGCTGTGGTTCCTGCTCGGTCTGCCGCCCTGGCGCCTGTTCGTCGTGGAACAGGGCTGGTCCTGGGACGAGAACGAGCGCTGGCTCGCCGAGCAGGCGGTCGCCGCCCTCGTCGGCACGCCTACAACCTCGGCTGGAAGATCGCGCACGTGCTGCGGGGGCTCCCGAGGCGCTGCTCGACAGCTACGAGCAGGAGCGGTTGCCGGTCGCGGCCGAGGTGCTGAACGTGTCCTCCGAGCTCATCACCCAACGCGTCCGGGGCGTCGTACCAGGCGGGTCTGGTGGCAGTGACACGTTGCAGACTGAGGGTGTGCTACCCGGTCAGCGACCTCAACGGGTCCCCTCGCGACGAGCATGCGAGCGAACCCCCGTACGTGCAGGCGGCCGACCGCGTCCCCGACTCCGTGGTGTACAGGGCGGACGGTACGGCGGTACGGCTCTTCCGCGGCCCGCACAGCACCGTACTGGCCTTCGGCTCACACGGCGCGAGGACCGCAGACGCCCTCGCGCGGACTTCCCGGACCATCTCACTTCCGCCACCCCGCTGCCGAGCGCGGCGCCCGACGCCGGCCTGGCGACCGCGCTCACCGACCGTGAGGCAGCGCTCACCAGGACTACGGCACCGACGGCGACACCCTGCTCGTCATCCGCCCCGGCGGCTATGTGACCCCGCGCACCACCGACCCGAACGAGACCGTAATCCTCGACCTCCTGCGCCGGTTCCTTCCTGGGCAAGGCGGCGACGACTGACGTGCGGACCGGCCCGGCTCCCCGCCACGGCAGCACACCGCTGAAGCGATCGGCTTGCTGCCAGGCGGGGTGGTGGTGGCTCGACCGGCCGTGCGCCCGGGAGCCAGAGGAGCGGTCCCTCCGGGCGCGCTCCCGCCCTGCGGTGCGGGTCACTTGGTGAGGTGGGTGGTGAAGTAGTCGGTGAGCTTGTCGACGGCGGGGTTGATGTATTCGCGCTTGTCGTAGAGGTCGACGTGGCTGG
>NZ_JBEXEA010000066.1:0-26086 GCF_040606035.1 Streptomyces sp. NPDC005483 | reverse complement strand
GGGTATCCGTCCTCGGTCCGGCGGCTCGGTCGCTTCAGCAGGGCCCGGTGCCGGACGCCGGCCGCTGCGGGCGGACACCCCCCACCCCGTCCCCTTCCCGCCGTACGCGGCGAACAGCCCGTCGCGGCGCAGGGTGACTGCAACCCCCTAGGGGCGCGGGGAACTGCGCGACCAGCCCCCACTAACCCGCACCCGCCCGACAACCCGACCCGGCACGTCCCATCGTGGGCGGGCGAGGTGCGTCGAAGGGGCCGTCCTGAGCGCAGGGTGACTGCAACCCCCCAGGGGCGCGGGGAACTGCGCGACCAGCCCCCACAAACCCGCACCCGCCCGACAACCCGACCCGGCACCCCCATAGGCGCCCCGCCCAGGCCCAGCGCAGCTACCCGCAGTTCTTCGTCGACGACGTAGCCGTCGGCGCGGGCGCGCTCAGCGTGGCCAGGGCCTTGTCCGCGGCCGCCTTGCTGTTCAGGCTCTTGAACCCCGCCCCGATGATCAGGTCGACCTCCGCCCCCTTGCGCGTGTCCGTGCGGGTCTCCGCCGAGGCGAGCTGCGTGCCGAGGACCGGCAGGGAGGTCTTGAGGGCGGACGACGGACCGAGCAGTACCCCCGTGCCCTTGACCTTCTTGTCGTAGGTCGCCGTCGCGTTGCCCACGTCGCCGATCTTGAAGCCCCGCTTCTTCAGCTCGTCCGCCGTCTTCTTGGCGAGTCCGCCGTGGGCCGTGGCGTTCAGGACGTTGACGGTGATCTGGCCCGGCTTGGGGAGAGGGGCCGCGGAGGCGGAAGGAGACGGGCCGGCCTTCACCGTGCAGCCCGACTTGGAGCCGGCCGCGGAGGCCTCGTCCCCGCCGCCCGTGAACAGGTCGATGAGCTGGAGCGTGCCCCAGCCGACCAGGCTCAGCGCGGCGACGGAGGCCACCACACCGAGCACGAGCCTGCCGCGCCGCCGGGGCCGACGCATCCGGGGGTACTTGTCGCCCGTGATCCGGTACTTACCGCCCATGCCGGGGGGCGTCAGCATGCTCATGGGCGCAGCGTAGTGCGCCGGGACGGCAATGCCTACTAGATGATCATTGACCACGGCGCAGGTGAACCCGAAAGGGCCAAACCTTTACAGCGCGGTCACTCAGTCCAGCTCGAGCACACGTGCGTGCAGCACCTGTCGCTGCTGGAGCGCCGCCCGCACCGCGCGGTGGAGGCCGTCCTCCAGATACAGGTCGCCCTGCCATTTCACGACGTGCGCGAACAGGTCGCCGTAGAACGTCGAGTCCTCGGCGAGCAGGGTTTCCAGGTCGAGTTGGCCCTTGGTCGTCACGAGTTGATCGAGGCGGACCGGGCGCGGTGCGACGTCCGCCCACTGCCGGGTGCTTTCCCGGCCGTGGTCGGGGTACGGCCGGCCGTTTCCGATGCGCTTGAAGATCACACGGAAAGCCTACCGGTCAAGACCTTCCGGGCGCAGCCATGGCGAGCGAGTGCGACGCTGGAAAAAATGCCGCGAAACGGGTCGTAACGGGAGCAGGGGTTTGGTATGAGTGAGCGAAAGACCCCGCCGCGGGGCGTCACGGGTGCCGTCGCGGCAACCCCGGACCGGTCCATGCCGGAGGCACAGTCCGGCTCCGCCGCGCTGCCCCGCGAGGCCTTGGAGATCGCCTCCGGCTACGCCTTCACCGGGCCCGCGCTCGATCTCGGCGCGCTGCTGTGGGACGGCGTCTGCCTCCCGGACGCGCAGGTCAGCATCCCTCTGCCGATGCTCAACCGGCACGGCCTCGTCGCCGGCGCCACCGGCACCGGCAAGACCAAGACGCTGCAGCTGATCGCCGAGCAGTTGTCGGCGCAGGGGGTTCCCGTCTTCCTCGCCGACATCAAGGGCGATGTGTCGGGGATCTCCGAGCCGGGCGTACGGAACGAGAAGGTGCAGGCCAGGGCCGCGGACGTGCACCAGCGGTGGGAGGCCACCGGATGTCCCGCGGAGTTCTACGCCCTCGGCGGCATCGGACACGGCATTCCGGTCCGGGCCACCGTCACCAGCTTCGGTCCGCTGCTCCTCGCCAAGGTGCTCCAGCTCAACCGGACCCAGGAGCAGTCCCTCGGCCTGATCTTCCACTACGCCGACCAGAAGGGGCTGGAGCTGGTCGACCTCAAGGACCTTCGGGCCGTCGTCGCTTTCCTCACCTCCGACGAGGGCAAGGGCGAGCTGAAGGGCATCGGCGGGCTGAGCACGGCCACGGCGGGAGTGATCCTGCGCTCCCTCACCGCCTTCGAGGCCGAGGGCATGGCCGACTTCTTCGGGGAACCGGAGTTCGACACCGGTGAGCTGCTGCGGACCGGGGACGACGGTCGCGGGCTCGTGTCCGTGCTGGAGCTGGCCGCCGTACAGGACCGGCCGCGGCTCTTCTCGACCTTCCTGATGTGGCTGCTCGCCGATCTCTTCCACGATCTGCCCGAGGTCGGGGACGTCGACAAGCCGAAGCTCGTCTTCTTCTTCGACGAGGCGCATCTGCTCTTCAACGGGGCCTCGAAGGCGTTCCTCGACTCCCTGACACAGACCGTGCGGCTGATTCGCTCGAAAGGAGTCGGCGTCTTCTTCGTCACGCAGACCGCGAAGGACGTACCCGCCGACGTGCTCGCCCAGCTCGGCAACCGGGTACAGCACGCACTGCGGGCCTTCACGCCGGACGACCAGAAGGCGTTGAAGGCGACCGTGCGGACCTTCCCCGACTCCGCGTACGACCTGGAGGAACTGCTCACCGGTCTGGGGACGGGGGAGGCGGTGGTCACGGTGCTGAGCGAGAAGGGGGCGCCCACACCCGTCGCCGCGACCCGCCTGCGCGCTCCCGAGTCCCTGATGGGCCCCGTCGACGCCGGTGCGCTGGACTCGGCGGTCAGGGCCTCCTCGCTGTACGGGCGTTACGCACAGGCTGTGGACAGGGAGTCGGCGTACGAGAAGCTCGACTCCCGCGGTGCCAAGGGCCCGGACGAGATGAAGGCCCCGCCGCCCCCGTCCTCTCGTCAGGAGGACCCCTCCGTCGTCGAACAGGTCGTCGGCAGCGGCGTGTTCAAGTCGCTCGCGCGGTCGCTGGGCACGCAGATCGGGCGGGAGATCACCCGCTCGGTCTTCGGTACGGCCCGGAGGAGGCGGCGGTAGCTCCGCCTGCCTCCTCCGGCGGATCAGCCGCGCTTCTCCTCTCTCACCGGCTGCTGCTTCTTCGTGCTCTGCGGTTTCGGCGCACTGCGTGCGGCCTCCGCGCGCAGCAAGGCGCGCAGGACCGCGTAAGGGTCGGTGGGCATGACGATGTTCCTCGCGTGAGTGCTGAGAGGCCTGACGGGGAGCGGGCTCTGTCAGCAGCGCAGGACCACGGAACGCAGGGCGGGCAGTGCGTACGGCGGACGCGGGGGCGCCGGGAGGGGCCGGTCCGCCGGCACACCGGGTGCCGTCTCCGACCACGGCACGGGCCGCAGAGGTACGGCCGCACGGTGAACGGCCCGGGCCGGTGGCCGCAGGGCCGTGTCGAGGACGTCGTACTCGGCGGACTCCCCGGCCGAGACGGGCGGCACCGCGGGCGCATGCGCCTGGACATGCACGCCGGGCACCAGCAACGTGAGCAGCAGTACGAGCGCCCGCATCCACTCACGGCTGCGCGGGCGACGTCGTACGAAACTCACACAGGTCGTCTCCCCGTCCGGCACGCGTGTTTCAGCACTTCGGTCGCGGAGTTCACCCGACCGCAGCAGCGTGCCCGGGGGCGGCCGAGGACTAGGACTTCCCGGTCGCCTTGGCCGCCTTCGCCGCCGCCTTCATCTCCTGCTTGTGCGCGCGGACCTTCGTCAGCGACTCGGGGCCGGTGATGTCGGCGACGGAACGGAAGGACTTCGGTTCGCCGTAGGCGCCCGCCGCCTCCCGCCAGCCCTTGGGCTCCACGCCGAGCTGCTTGCCCAGCAGCGCCAGGAAGATCTGCGCCTTCTGCTTCCCGAACCCCGGCAGCTCCTCCAGGCGGCGCAGCAGCTCGCGGCCGTCGTCCACGCCCTTCCAGACCAGCTCGGCCTGGCCGTCGTAGTGCTCGACGAGGTACTGGCACAGCTGCTGGATCCGCTTGGCCATCGAGCCCGGGTAGCGGTGCACGGCCGGCTTCTCGGAGAGCAGCGCGACGAACGCCTCCGGGTCCTGCGCGGCGATGTCGTGCGCGTCGAGGTCGCTCGCGCCGAGGCGGTCAGCGATGGTGCGGGGGCCCTTGAACGCCCACTCCATCGGGACCTGCTGGTCCAGCAGCATCCCGACCAGCGCGGCGAGCGGGGAGCGGCCGAGGAGTTCGTCGGCCTCGGGGTCCTGGGCGAGGTGAAGGGTGACGTCCATGTCCCCGATCATGCCCCCGTCGGGAGCGCGCCTCTACCGGGAGCCGACGGGCTGGTCCCGCCAGTAGCCGAGCGCCTGCACCCGCTCCTTCGGCACGCCCAGCTCCTTGCGGACGTACGACGACAGGGTCCTCGTCGTCGCCGTGTCGCAGGCGATCCAGACGTACGCGTCCGGGTGGCTCCGCAGCAGGGCGGGCAGGTCCGCCTTCGCCTGGGCGACCAGATGTGCCCCGGAGTCGAGGCGGAGCACCCGGCGGACCTCGTGGCGGGACGGGTCGGTGCGGAAGGGGAGGTCCTCGTCGCCGCCCTCGAACCAGACGGTCGCGGGGGAGGAGTCCAGGGCTTCGAGGAGGGAGTTGAGGGCGGGCAGGGAGGCCGGGTCGCCGAAGGCGAAGACGTGGGTGGGCTCGGGGTCGGGGGGGTCGAAGCCGGTGCCGTGGACGGTGGCCTCGATGGTGTCGCCGGGTTTCGCGGTGCGGGCCCAGTCACTGGCGACGCCGTCGTGCAGCGCGAACTCCAGGGTGAGGGTGCCCGCCTCGGGGTCCGGGTCCACCAGGGTGTAGGCGCGCTGGTGCGGCTTGCCCGCGGCGGAGAACCACAGCCGCACCCACATCGTCGGATGAACGCCGGTGGCCGCCAGCATCCCGCCGTCGGTGAGGTGCACCCGCCGGTACGCGCCGGTGACGTCCTCGGCGCCGGTCACGGTGAGCACGAAGTCCTTCGCGCGCAGCAGTCGGAGGACCGCTCCCTCCCAGCCGTGCCCCGGCCTCCCCTGTCCCATGGTGTTTCACCCTTCGCGTACGATTTCCCCCACCAGGCAAACTTAGGTAAGCCTAACTTAAATGGAAGCGGGTGTGTGGGTGAGTATCGAGATCTACCGCGACGCCTGGGGGATCCCCCATCTCCGTGCGGGCAGCGCGCGTGAACTCGCCCGCGCCCAGGGGCGGGTCACCGCCCGCGACCGTGCCTGGCAGCTGGAGGTCGAACGGCACCGCGCGCAGGGCACCTCGGCCGCCTTCCTCGGCGCCGGGGCCCTCTCCTGGGACACCCTCGCGAGACGGGCCCGCCTCGAGGACACGGCGAGACGCTGCTTCGGCGCGCTGGAGAGACGGGACCCGGAGACCGCCGAGTGGATCCGGGCGTACGTCGACGGGGTGAACGAGGAGCTGCCGTCCACCGCGGCCCCCGAGTTCGCCCGCGTCGGCCTTGCCCCGGGGCGCTGGGAGCCCTGGACGCCGCTCGGTGTCTGGCTCGCCACGCACATCCTCTTCGCCGGCTTCCCGGCCAAGCTCTGGCGTGACGAGGCGATACGGCACCTGGGCCCGGACGCGGTCGGTCTCTTCGCCGCCGACGGCCCCGGCACCTCCGGCAGCAACGGCTGGCTGGTCGCCGGCACCCGCACCGGCACCGGCCACGCCGTCCTGGCCGGCGACCCGCACCGCTACATCGAGGACCCGGGCGTCTACCAGCAGATCCACCTGGCCTGCCCCGAGTTCGACGTCGTCGGCCTCGCCGTGCCCGGTGTCCCCGGCATCGCCCACTTCGGCCACACCGGCACGGTCGCCTGGTCCATCACCAACGCCATGGCCGACTACCAGGACCTCTACCACGAGCGACTGCGCCGCACGGGGGCCGGCGTACAGGCCCTCGGCCCGGACGGCACCTGGCACCGCACCACCCGCCACACCGAGACCATCGAGGTGGCGGGCGAGGACCCGGTCGAGATCGAGGTGATCGAGACGGACCGGGGCCCGGTGATCGTGGGAGGCCCGGAGGGGCTGGACGCGGGAGTACCGGAGGAGGCCCCGGGCACGGACGCCTTCGGCGACCCGCAGGGTTGGGACGGGGACCCCTCCGGCGGCCTGCCGCCAGGAGCCGCGGGCCGTTCCAGCGCGGCGACGGACGCCTCAACCGAGCCTTCCTTCGCGGCCACGGATGCCCCCACCGGCCGGCGGACGGCAGGGGCCGCCCCTTCCGGCGCCCAGCAGGGGTGGGACGGGGAGCCCTCTGGCGATGCGCCGCCACGAGACCCAGGCCCGTGCGCGGCCCCGGACGCCTCCATCGAGCCCTGCTCCGCGGCCTCGGACACCTCCGCCGGCCGGCGGACGGCAGGGGCCGCCCCTTCTGGCGCCCCGCGGGGGTGGGACGGGGAGCCCTTCGGCGGACTGCCGCCAGGAGACCCGAGCCCCTCCGGGGCCACGGACGCCCCCGCCGAGCGAGCGGCAGGCGCCGCCCCTTCCCGCGCCCCGCACGCGTCGGGCGGGCTCGCAGAGCACAGCTCCGCAGAACCTCCTCAAGCCCCCTGGCCCACCCCGGCCCCCACCCCCCTCGCCCTCTCCCTCCGCTATCCACCCCGAGTCACCGAGGACCTCGGCTTCAGCGCCCTCCTCCCCCTCCTCCGCGCTCGCCGCACCGCCGACGTGGACCGGGCCTTCGAGCTGTGGGCCGAGCCCGTGAACGTCGTACAGGCCGCCGACACCGAGGGCGGACTGCTGCACCGGGTCGCCGGAAGGGTCCCCGTGCGCGCGGAGGCCAACCGGCTCCGCCCTGTCCCCGCCTGGGAGCCCGGGCACGACTGGCGGGGCTGGCACGACACCCCCCGCGCCGGTCTCACCGACGGCGTCGCCGTGATGGCCAACCAGCGCGGCCCCGCCACCCCGCTCGGCGTCGAGTTCGCCCCGCCCCACCGGGCCGACCGCATCACTGCCCTGCTCCGGGAGAAGACGCGGTGGTCGGCCGCCGACATGCCGCAGATCCACATGGACACCCGTCTCGCCTCGGCACAGCCCCTGCTGGATCACATCCAGGCCCTGGACGTCCTGAGCCCCGAGGCCATGACCGTGAGGGAAACGATCCTCCACTGGGACCGCCACATGGCCGCCGGCAGCAGGGAGGCCGCCCTGTACGCCGCCGTACGCAGCGCGGTCGTACGACGGCTCGCCGCCCACCCCGCGTTCGCGGCCCTGGCCGACCCGCCCGCCTACCCCGACGTCCTCCTGCCCTGGCTCGGCCTCCTCCCCCGTATCGCCTTCGCACTCGAACACCTCCTGCGCGCCGAGGAGTTGTACGGCATCGACCGCGCCGAAGTCGTTCGCGAGGCCTTGGAAGAAGTGGCCGCCGAGCCGCCGCGTGGCACCTGGGGCGACACCCACCGCCTCGCCCCCTGGCAGGCACTTCCCGAGAGCGCCTGGGACGCCCCCGCCCTCTCCGGCGACCACGACTGCGTCCTGTGCACCTCCGCGGTCCCCGGACTCACCGACCTCGCCGCGCGCGGCCCGGCCGCCCGTTACGTCTGGGACCTGGCCCGCCGCGAGGACAGCCTCTGGGTGGTCCCGCTGGGCGCCTCCGGCCTGCCCGGCTCACCCCATCACCGCGACCAACTCCCCTTGTGGCTCAGGGGAGATCTGGTCCCGGTCGCCACCGACTGGCAGCACCTGACGAAGGAGGACTGAGGAGACCGATGTCCGACACCCCCGCCCGTGAAGCGGTCCACACCCAGACGGTGGACGGCTTCGGCACCGTCCGCGTCCTGCGTCTCGACCCGCACGCCGACGCCGCCACCGTGCATGCCTGGGTCCGCGAGGAACGCGCCGTGTTCTGGGGCATGAACGGCCTCACACAAGCACAAGTGACCGAGATCTACGCCCACTTGGACACCCTCGACACCCACCACGCCTATCTGCTGGAGAAGGACGGCGCACCGGCCGGACTCCTGCAGACCTACGAGCCGGAGGCGGACCGGGTCAGCGAGTGCTACCCCGTCGAACCCGGCGACATCGGCATCCACCTGCTGCTCCAGCCCCCCGGCCGGCACGGCGACCGCCCCGGCTGGTCGAAGGCGCTGCTGTCCGCCGTGGCCTCGTACGTGCTGCTGGGACTGGACAAGCGGCGGGTCGTGGTCGACCCCGACGTGCGCAACGCGAAGGCCATCGCCCGCTTCCTGAAGCAGGGCTTCGTCGCCGGGGACGCGGTCGTGCTCCCGGAGATCGACGTCCCCGGTGTGTACCTGCCCGAGAAACACGCCCAACTGGCCTTCCTGGCCAGGGAGGTAGCCTTCCCCGTGTGACGCCTGACGACCTCGTCGCCCACTTCCGCCTGGAACCGATCCCCCGCGAGGGCGGACTGTTCCGCCAGACCTGGGCGGGCGAGGAGCGCGCCGACGGAAGGCCGCACGGCACGGCGATCGTCGCCCTCCTCACCGCGGACGACTACTCCGCCCTGCACCGCCTGCCCAGCGACGAGATCTGGCACCACTACCTCGGCGACCCCCTGGACCTGCTGCTGCTCGCCCCGGACGGCACGGCCGCCACCGCCGTCCTGGGCCCGGACATACGCGACGGCCAGCACCCCCAGCTGACCGTGCCCGCGGGGACCTGGATGGGGGCCACGACCCGCGGCGCCTGGACCTTCTTCGGCTGCACCATGGCACCCGGCTTCACCTACGAGGACTACGAGCACGGCGACGCGGCCGAGCTGACGGCGCGTTACCCGTCCGAGGCCGCGCGGATCGCGCGACTGTGTCGCCCATGAGACTCCTTCAAGGGCAGGTCGCCCTGGTCACGGGTGCGGGCGGTGGCATCGGGCGGGGAATCGCCGTGCGGTTCGCCCAGCAGGGCGCGGCGGTCGCGCTCCATTGCCGTACGGCCGTGGCGGCGGCCCGTGAGGTGGCGTCCCGCATCGAGGACTCGGGCGCCCGGGCCGTCGTACTGGAGGCGGATCTGCGGGACGAGGACGCGTGCCGGCGGCTGGTCCGGGAGGCCGCCGCGTGGGGCGGGGGACTGACCGCGCTGGTGAACAACGCGGGCGTGCAGCCCACCCAGCCCCTGCCGGGGATGACGGCGGCGCAGTGGCGGGACGTCGTGGACACCAATCTCACCAGCGTCTTCGCGTGCACGCAGGCGGCCGCCGAGGTCATGGGGCCGGGCGGGTCCGTGACCCACATCGCGTCCGTCGAGGCCGGTCACCCCGCGCCCGAGCACGCCCACTACGCCGCCTCCAAGGCCGCGATCGTGGCGCACGCGCGGGCGGCGGCCCTGGAGTACGGTCCGCACGGCGTCCGCGTGAACACGGTCTCGCCCGGGCTGATCGACCGGGAGGGGCTGGCGGACACCTGGCCGGAGGGGGTGGAGCGGTGGGAGCGGAAGGCGCCCCTGGGCAGGCTCGGAAGGCCCGAGGACGTGGCCGACGCGTGCGTGTTCCTCGCCTCCCCGCTCGCCTCCTGGATCACCGGGCACGACCTGGTGGTGGACGGCGGGGTGTCCGCCCGGCCGACCTGGTGAGCGCTCGGGGGTTCGCGTGCGTACCTATCGGGAAGACCGCGAGCCCAGGTACGGAGTAGGTACGGAGTAGTGACGTGAGGTGTGAGCGTGCAGGCAGCAGCGCAGGCCGGCGAAGGCGAGGACTTCAAGGGCTGTTGCTGCTGGGCAGCGTGCTGGTCCTGCTCCTCTTCGGCGGCGCCGGAGCGGCGTCGGCCCACGCGGCCCTCCGGTCCACCGACCCCGGGGACGGAACCGTCCTCAAGTCCGCCCCCCGTGACATCACCCTGACCTTCACCGAGTCCGTCGGCCTCCTCGACGACTCCTTCCGGGTGCTCGACCCCGACGGCAAGCGCCTGAAGGCCGGTGACGCCGGACACGGGCCGGGCGGCTCGGACACGGCCCGTGTCACCTTGCCCGCCAAGCTCGCCCAGGGCACCTACACGGTGGCCTGGCGGGTGGTCTCGGCCGACAGCCACCCGGTCTCCGGCGCCTTCACCTTCTCCGTCGGCAAACCCTCCCCGGCCATCGTGATCCCGGACACCGGCCCGACCGAGGACCCGGCCACGGAGAGCCTCTTCAACATGGGCCGCTACCTGGCCTACCTCGCCGCCGCCCTGCTCATCGGCACGGCCGTCTTCCTCACCGCCTGCCGCCCCCCGGAGCCGTCCACCCTGCGCCGGCTCCTGTGGGCGGGCTGGGGCACCCTGCTCGGCTCGACCGTGTTCCTGCTGGTGCTGCGGGCGCCGTACGAGTCGGGAGCGGGCCCGGCCTCCGCGTTCTCGCTGAAGGCCTTCGCACGCACCCTGAGCACCCGCCCCGGCGAGGCCCTCCTGGTCCGTCTGGCACTGCTGCTGATCGGGTACTTCTTCGTCGTACGACTGCTGCGGCTCGGCGAGTCGGGGCTGTCCCGCGCGTGGCAGGCGGCGGGCGGCGCGCTCGCCGTGGGTCTCGCGCTGACCTGGGCCGCCGCCGAGCACGCGTCCGCAGGGATCCAGGTGCCGGTGGCGATGACGTCGGCGGTGCTGCACGTCCTGGCGATGGCGGTCTGGCTGGGCGGCCTCGCGGCCCTGCTCACCACGCTGCACCGGGCCCCGTCGCTGCTCCCGCCCGCCGTCGTCGCCCGTTTCTCCCGGCTTGCCTTCGTCTCCGTGACCGTCCTCGTCGCCACCGGCGTCTACCAGTCCTGGCGCGGCCTCGGCTCCTGGCACGCCGTCACCGGCACGACGTACGGCCACCTGCTCGTCCTCAAGCTGCTCGCGGTGACGCTGCTGCTGGCGGCGGCGAGGCTGTCGCGGCGGTGGACGGGACGGCTGGTGACGGTCACCGCCGAGGCGCACGCGCAGGCCGAGACGGTCGTACGGGAGAAGGTGCCGGAGCGGGTGGGCGGACCGCCGACGGCCACGGAACCGGCGCCCGTCACCCCGGGGCCGGCCGCACCGGCCTACCGTCACGGCCTGCGCCGTTCCGTCCTCGCCGAGGTGTCCGTCGGGGTCGTGGTCCTGGTGCTCAGCACCGTGCTGAGCGGCACGCTGCCCGGGCGGGCGCAGGCGGAGGCGGCCGAGGCCGGCCCGGCCACGGGCGGACTGCCCGCCGCGTCCCTCACCGAGGTCCCCTTCGCCGTGGCCGGCGCCTCGGGCAAGGTGCAGGTCACCCTCGACCCGGGCCGCACCGGCGACAACTCGGTCCAGGCCATCGTCTACGCGGCCGACGGCGGCCTCGCCACGGTCCCCGAACTCCGGCTGTCCTTCACCCTCCCGTCGCAGCAGATCGGCCCCATCGACGCCCGACTCCAGAACAAGGGCGGCTACTGGGGCACGAACGACCTCACCCTGCCCCTCGCGGGCGACTGGCGGATGAAGGCGACGATCAGGGTCTCCGACGTCGACCAGATCAGCGTGACGAAGACGGTGAGGATCGTGGGCTGAGCAGGTCCGCCATGGTCTCGGCGGCGTGCACGGCGGCCGCTCCGCAGCAGTTGTTGAACAGGACGTGGAGCTCGTCGGCCTCCTCCGCCAGTGCGCGCAACCGCGGTACCCACTCGGCGAGTTCGGCGCGCGTGTAGTCGTACCGGAAACGGTCCTCCTTGCTGCCGCGCCCCCAGGAGGCGCTGCGCCCGTGGAAGCGCACGACGGACAGCCGGGGTGCGGTGACGGGGGTGGCCGGTGGCAGGGAGGCGGGCAGTCCCTGGGCCATGTCGACCCCGACGGCCGCGAAGTCGTACTTGCCGAGGAGTGCGCGGGTGAGGTCCTGCTGACCCTCCTCCCACCAGGACGGATGCCGGAACTCCACGTGGACGGGCCACCCGGCGGTGCGTTCCGCGGTCTCCTCCAGGAACCGTTCCGCCCGCGCCCCGGGCCGCAGCCACGGCGGGAACTGGAACAGCACCCCGCCGAGCCGACCGGCCTCCCGCAAGGGCCCGATCCCGGCGGCGAACCGCGCCCACACCTCGTCCAGGGGCACGTCCGCGAGGGCGGCCTCCTTGACCGGATGCCCGGTGAGCGGGGCGTACGCCTTCACGTCGAACACGAACCCGGCGGGCGTGCGCTCCACCCACAGACGGCTGTTGCGCTCGCCGGGCAGGGCGTAGAAGGTGCCGTCCACCTCCACCACCGGGAACCGCTCGGCGTAGTACCGCAACCGCCTCTCGGCGTCTCGCCGCCCCGGCGGGTACCAGCCGCTGCGGACGAGCGCGGGATCGGTCCAGGAGCAGGTGCCGACGAGGATGCGGGTGGTCATGGGGGCCGGGTACCGCCTTAGGGTTCGGCCATGACTTCCCAGGCGTATCTGTCCCAACTCTTCTCGCTGGACGGCCGCGTGGCGCTGGTGACCGGCGGGAGCTCGGGCATCGGCCGGGCGATCGCGGAGGCGTTGGCGCGGGCGGGGGCGAGCGTGGTGATCGTGGCCCGCAGGGAGGCTGAACTGGCCTCGGTGGTCGACGAGTTGACGTCCGAGGGCTGCCGGGCGGCCTGGGTGAGCGGCGACTTGAGCACGAGAGACGGGGTGCGTACGGCGGCGGAGGCGGCCGCCGCCGTGTTCGGTGAGCCGGACATCCTGGTCAACTCCGCGGGGATCAACCTGCGTCCACCGATGACCGAGCTCACCGACGAGGTGTGGGACGCCACCCTGGCGGTCAACCTGGAGGCCCCCTACCTCCTGGGCCAGCGCTTCGGACCCGGCATGGCCGAGCGCGGCTTCGGCCGGATCATCCACATCACGTCCCAGCAGGCCCACCGCGCCTTCGTCCGAAGCGGCGCCTACGGCGTCTCCAAGGGCGGCCTGGAGTCCCTGGCCCGCTCCCAGGCCGAGGCCTGGTCACCGCACGGCGTCACCTGCAACACCCTCGTCCCCGGCTTCGTACTGACCCCCCTCAACTCCCGCCTGGCCGACGACCCGGAGCAGGTCGCGACCCTGGCCGCCCGCACCATGACCGGCCGCAACGGCCTCCCCGACGACTTCGCCGGCGCCGCGGTCTTCCTGGCGAGCGGGGCGTCGGGGTACGTCACGGGCCAGTCGGTGTTTGTGGACGGGGGGTTGTCGGTGCACTGAGCGTACGGGGGGCGGGTGTCGGTGCGTCGACGGTACGGGGGTGTGGGGCGCCGGTGCACCGACGGTACGAGGGCCCTCGGCCGTCGGTGCACCGACCGTGTTGCCGAGCTTGTCGGCGTCGGCCTTGACGACGTGGACCTTCCCGACGCCTGTCCGCGGCCGCCACCCACGCTTCCCCAGGTGGCGGCCGGTCCATGACCTTTGCCAGACCGCCGGGGAGCCGGCCCGGCTGGTGCCTAGTCGCGGCAGGGACAGGTTGCATCGCACAGGTCGGCCCATACTCGGATCCATGAACGCAAACGCGCGGCTCCGCGACTTCCTGCTGACGCGGCGCTCCCAACTGCAGCCCGAGGACGTCGGGTTGCCGACCTACGGGGAGCGGCGCCGCGTACCGGGTCTGCGGCGCGAGGAACTGGCGCTCCTGGCCGGCGTGAGCGCTTCCTACTACACCCGGCTCGAACAGGGACAGTCACTGAACGCCTCGACGGAGGTCCTGGACGCGATAGCGGGGGCCCTGCGGCTGGACGAGTCCGAGCGCCTCCACCTGCACACCCTGGCCCGGTCGACCGCGCACCGCAGCCGGGGCCGCCGCCCCGCTCCGGAGCGCGTGAACGAAGCGACCCGCCAACTCCTCGACGCGCTGGCGGACGTCCCCGCGATCGTGGTCGGCCGCCGCAGCGACGTTCTGGCATGGAACCGGCTGGGCCATGCCCTGTTCGCCGGGCACCTGGATCCCGCTGCCGTCGACCGACCGGCGGATCGCCCCAACATGGCCAGGCTGGTCTTCCTCGACGCCCACACCCGGGATCTCTACGCCGACTGGCCGAGCAAAGCCAGGGCCGTGGTGGGGAGTCTGCGCCTGGTGGCCGGCCAGTACCCGGACGACGCCGCACTCCACGCGCTGGTGGGTGAACTGAGCTCGAAGAACAAGGACTTCGCCTCGATGTGGGCCGACCACCGAGTCAAGGCCTGCACCGTCGCCTGCTACGAGATGCGGCACCCGCTGGTCGGTGCGCTGACCGTGACCCAACAGACCCTGAGCCACGGGCCGGGCCCTCACACCGTGGTCGCCACCGCAGCGGCCGGCTCGCCCTCACAGACCGCCCTGACCCTCCTCGCCCAGGCCACCGCCCCGGCCACCCCGGTGCGCCCAGGCACCCAGGTCAGCACCAGCTGACCAGCCGCCCCACCAGAAGAAGCAGCCATTCACCCCTGCGCGTCGGCGTACTGCTGCCGCATGCCCGAAATCAGTGAAGGAACCATGTTCAAGAAGCTGAAGCTCTCCGCGACCGCAACGACGGCCGCCGTCCTGACCGCCGCGGCCCTCGCGGTGATCAGCCCGGCTCCGGCATCGGCCGCCCCGGCCCCGCTGGACCGCGCGCGGATCGCGACGCATTTCGACCTGGCCAAGGGCCAGACGCCGGAGAACATCGCCCTGGCCCCGGGCGGCGACGCGTACGTCACCTTCGCCGCCGCCCGCCAGATCGCCCGGCTCACCCGGTCCGGAGCGACCCGGATCCTGGCCACCCTGCCCGCACCGGCCGACGGCGGCGTCCACACCCCGGTCCTCGGCTTCGCCCTGACCACGGGCATCGTCCGCGCAGACGACGGCACCCTGTACGTCCTCTACGCCACCGGCACCTCCGACCTCACCGCCCTCTGGCGCCTGCGCCCCGGCGGCGAACCCCAGCGCATCGCCGCCCTGCCCGCCGGCGGCCTGCCCAACGGCCTGGCCCTGGACCCGCACACCCGCACCCTCTACATCACCGACTCCGTACTCGGCACCATCTGGAGCGTGCCCACCACCGGCGGCACCCCCACCGTCTGGTCCACCGCCCCCGAACTCGCCTCCACCGGATTCCTCGGCGCCAACGGCCTGAAGATCCACAACGGGGCGGTGTGGGCCACCAACCTCGACAAGGGCACCGTCCTGCGCATCCCCATCCTCCGCAGCGGACGCGCCGGCAAGGTCCAGACCCGGGCCACCAGCCTGCCCGGCATCGACGACTTCACCTTCACCGGCCACGGCGACCGGATCCTGGCAACCCTCAACGGCCCCAGTCAGGTCGCACTCGTCCAGCCCGACGGCACCCACGCCACCGCCCTGACCGACGCCGACGGCCTCCAGAACCCCACGTCCATCGCCCTGCACGGCGACACCGTCTACGTCCTCAGCGCCGCCTACCTCACCGCCCGGGACCCCAACCTCGTCCTCGCCCATCTGCACAACTAGACCGCGCCGGCCGAAGGCGGGTACGGCCTCCCGATCGACGGTCTCATGAGCCTGTAGATGAGTCTGCAACCGACGAAGGGCCCCACCGCGAACGGTGGGGCCCTTCGACATCGTGCCCGGTGAGGCACTGGCGGAGGATACGAGATTCGAACTCGTGAGGGGTTGCCCCCAACACGCTTTCCAAGTCTTCGTCCAGAGGTTCACGGAACATCAGGAACGTCCTGAACTGCGCTGAAGCGCCTTGCACGCGATCTTCTGAACGGCCCTGAACGTGGGCGAATGAGACCGGAAGTGAGACCAGAGACGGTCGCGTTCTGCCTGGGCAGGCCCCACTTGGCGCATCGCGTTTCGTGCTGCCTGGCAGGTTGACTCCGAGCCTGGAGGCGGGTGTTTGATGAGGGGGGAATCGATCTCCATGGCTGCCGAGGATGGCGATTCGAGTCATCGGCAAAGCGGGACGATTGCCTCCCGTTCCATGAGCTTGATCGGCAGAAGGGCATGTCGGACTGGCTGGGGTGCCGCGGCATACGTTCGCGGCCATGTTCGGGGCTGTTATCGCGCAGGGGCGGTGTTACCGGGAGACGTTCCAGGAGCCGCGGCCGGGAAGCGGAGTGGTTCGGTGAGGATGATCCGCTCCGGATGTGGGGCCGACGCCTACCGCGCTTCGCGGTGTCGGTGGTCGTCCGGTCGCTGGGCGAGGACTCCGCGGCCGGCATCGCCGCCTCGGTCGTCGCCGGCCTCGCCGCAGTGGGCCCGCTCGCACTCGCCCGCCGGATCAGCGCACGAGCAGAGAGCACACCGCAGCCCGGCCGACGTTCGCCGGAGCGCGCGGCAGTTTCGGTGTGTACAGGGAGCGGTCGGGGGCGGTGCGAGCCCCGCCCCCGACCTGGTGGTCAGCTGCTGTAGTACCCGGCCAGGTCGGCGATGACCTGGACCGAACCGGTGTGGTTGGCGAAGGTGACCCGTCCGTCAACCACCGGCACCACGACCATGTTGGAAATAGTCTGCCCTGCGCCGAAGTTGAGGTTCGAGACCCCGGGCTCCGGCAGACCGTGCGGGTGGACCGTCAGATATCCCCCGGCCGAAGGCGCCGTGACCGTCACGTTGAGCACCACTGCCGTGACCCCGGAGGAGGGGACACCGGCCGTACCGGTGACCGGGAGGCTGACCAGACCGCCCGGGGCGACAGCTCCGGGCCGGGCACCCAGTCCGCTGCGTGTGTCCAGTAGCCGCAGCGGGCCCGCCGGGGTGAAGGTCGAACCGGTGGCGGAGAAGTATCCCGTGACATCGGCGAGGAGGTCGACGGAGCCCGCACTGTTGCGCAGGTCCACCGAACCGTTCACGACCGGGACGACGACCATGTTGGGGATCGTCCGGCCGGCGGGGAAGTTGATGTTGGATACGGCCGGCAGCGACTGGCCGTCGGGGTACACGGTGATGTAGCCCCCGGTGGTGGGCCGGACGGCGGTGACGTTCATTACGACGGCGGTGACCCCGGTGGCGGGGATACCGTGCGTCCCGGCGACCTTGAGCTCGACGATTCCGCCCGCGCCGATCCGCGCCTTGGGGGCGCCGGTGCCGTTGCGGGTGTCCAGGAAGCGCGTCGGCGAGACCGGCGTCAAGGCCGAACCTGAACTCCCCTCCGCGTAGTAGCCCGTGACGTCGGCGAGGAGGTCGACGGAGCCCGCACTGTTGCGCAGGTCCACCGATCCGTTCCGTACGGGAACCGTCACCAGGTTGGCGATGGTCTGCGGCGCCGTGTAGTTGACGCTGGAGACGGTCGGCAGCGGCTGACCGGCGGGGTACACGTCGACGTGGCCGTTGCCGGTGGGCCGGACGGCGGTGACGTTCATGACGACCGCGGTGACCCCGGTGGCGGGGATACCGTGCGTCCCGGCGACCTTGAGCTCGACGATTCCGCCCGCGCCGACCCGTGCCCGGGGGGCGCCGGTGCCGTTGCGGGTGTCCAGGAAGCGCGTCGGCGAGACCGGGACGAGGCGGTTGTGGGTCGCCGCCGGTGCGGCGGTGACGGTGTAGGCGCCCGGAAGGTAGCCGGGTGACGGGATGCCGGATGTGTACCCGACGTTGTCGATCACCAGGTCGTACGCGCCCGGAGGGAGGTCGTACGTACCGAGCCGCACGGTGAGCGTGGTGCCATCGGCGCTGACGGAGACCGGCTCGGCGGTGCGGGAGTCGTCCCCGGACCGGAGTTCCACCTGGGTGCCGAGGGTCAGGTTCGCGCCGTGCAGCACAACCTGGTTGGACGTCCCGGCAGGTCCGCTCGTCGGGCCCAGCGAGGTGACGTCGGCCGACTTCGGCTGAGTGGTGCAGCCGCTCTTGCAGACACCCTGCATGGAGTACTCGACCGGAGTGTCCGCCTGGTACGGGCTCACCAGCATCAGGTAGTCGCCCGCGGAGGCGCTGGAGGTGGTGAGGCAGGAGTAGCTGAAGACACCGGCGTTGTCACCGTTGCACTGGTAGGAGTAGTCGGCGCTCGCGCCGGCGAAGCGGGTGGTGCTCAGAAGGCTCACCCACGGGGTGCCCGTGCTGCTGCTCTGGGTGCCGTACACCTGGAAGCGCTGCGACGGCTGCATGGGGATCACGGCGCAGTACGCGGTTGCGGACTCGGTGAACGTGCCGCTCCGCACGGAAAAGCCCTGCGGGGACACCTTGTTCGCCGTGCACTCCGGGGCCCAGCCCGAGGCGGTGCCGACGCGCCAGGTGTCGACGTGTGCGGAAATGGGGGTCTCGTCGTACCCCGAGGCCAGGATGATGACGATGTACGAGGTCGAGCCGGTGACGCGGCAGGAGACGCCCCACTGTCGGCACACGCTCGTGCCCGAGGCGTCGACCACCTTCAGCACCACGCCCGTGTTCCGGGCGGCCGTCGGGGTCCGCGCGGACATCCAGAGCTTGTCCGTGGCCGCTGCAGTGACACGCAGACACCGGCTGTCCAGTGCGGAGTCGAGGGTGAAGGACGTGGAGGCTCCACCGACGGTGAGCGAGGCCGGAGCGGCGCACTTCGCCGTCGAAGAGATGTCCCGGCGGACCAGCTTGTACGTGTCCGAGGCGCCGGTGCCCGTCAGCAGGGCCGTGTAGCCGACACCGGCCGTGAACCGGCAGGTGGTCGTGGAGCCGCCGACAGTGGTGCACAGCTCGTTGCCGGCGCCGTCGAACACCCGCACCGCGGCGTTCACCCTGTTGGTGTTGTTCGTGTAGTCGAACATCTCGGCGGTAGAGTGCTGGTCGGCGGCGATGCCCAGGCACACGGCCTGGGTCGTGCTGGTGAGCGGAACCGACACGCCCCAGGTGCCGTCGAACGCCGACTGCGGCCAGGCCGTGCAGCCCGCGGTCTTCCCGGTGTCCTGGACGGCGAGCTGGTACTCACCTGCGGCGGAGCCCGAGAGCACCGCGTGGAACGGGGCGGTCCCGGTCAGCTTGCAGATCACCGGGGAGTCGTCGTTGTCGCACTGCGCGATGCCCTTGGCGTCGAACACTCGGTAGCTCGGGTTGACTCCGCCGTCCGGTGTCCGGTCGATCAGGTAGAGGCCGTGGCCGGTGGCCGTCGGGAGGGACAGACACTGCTGCTCGCCCGGTCCGCCGAAGGCACCCTTCACCGCGCCGGAGGCGAAGCCGTCGTCGCGTACGGCGGTGCAGCCCTGCGTCAGGTTCGTCGCGTACAGCCGGACCCCGAAGGCGGCCGGGGCGCTGCTGCGCCCGTCGCGCGCCCAGGTGTAATCACCTGCGGTCAGGGTGCAGGGGGCGAGCAGCGTGGGGGTGCAGCGGGACGTGCCGTCGGTGGCGTAGAGGCTCCCGGAGACGCTGTCGCCGACGGTGTCGAAGAGATAGGGCCCGGAGGCGGGTACGTGCAGGACGCGGCAGCGCGCGGTGGACGTGGCGTCCGGGACCGTGCCGTAGGCCAGCGGCTGGACGGTGGGGCAGCCGGCGGGAGCGGAGAGGCGGGCCGACGTGAGGCTGTAGTCCATGCTCGCCGCGTACGACTGGTTCGTCAGCACACGGAACGGTGCGTTGCCCTTGAGGGTGCAGTCGAAGTCCGTGGCGTTGTTCTCACGGGTCGTGCAGACCTCCGTGCCGGTGGCGTCGTAGACGGTCCCGGTCACCTGCCACGCGGACAGATGGCTCCGCAGAACGTCCCCGGCGGCGGACGGCAGGCCGAAGCAGTGGCCGGCGGACCCGGCGGTAAGCGTGTCGGCGAGGGACTTCGGCGCCCCGAGGGCGGTGTCGTCCTTGGAGACCGCGGTGCAGGAAGTGCCGGACAGCAGAGCCGTGTACGACACCGAGAAGCCACTCGGCGCGGCCCCGGCCTGCACGGTGTACGTACCGGCCCGGTTCGTCGGACACCGTGCCGCCCCGTACGCGCCGTCGGGCCGGTCGCAGGTGACCGTCGAACCGTCCGGTGCGGTGAGCGTCGGGTACTGGGGCTGGTCATCGGTGGAGACGACCTGGAGGAACACCAGGTCGTCGGGGTTCGGCAGGGCGAAGGTGAAGCTCGCGCCGCCCTCGGGCCCGGCGGAGCAGGTGTAGACCGTTCCCGACTCAATCGCCCCGGAGCAGGTGTCGGCCGCGTCGCTACGGCCGATCTCGCGCGCGGCGGTGGCGTGCAGCGCCTCGGGAGCCGCCTTCTTCTCCGGTGACTTCGGTGACTTCGGTGACTTCTGTGTCGCGGGCCCGGAGGCCGCGGCCGTGGTCTTCGGGGTCGGCACGGCCACGGCGGAAGCCGTGCCGGTCTGTGCGGTGAACGAGGCCAGGACGGCGACGATCAGCGCGAGAAGCGAAGTGGCCCCCCTGGACGCGTGTCGTCTTCGGCGTTGTTCCCTGATGGACGTGTGAAGCATGCGTTCCCCCTGGAAAGCGCAGGCCCCGTCCCTGTGGTGCTCACGAGGGCTCTTGGGGCGAGCGAATTCTAACGAGGGGCAAGGACAGACGTTCGATCTTTACTGTGGCGTGGATCACGCCTTCCCGACCGATGTATTCGCGCCTCGGTCCAGGTCGTAAAGGCAGCACCACCACGCCGCAGACGAACGGAAACGCAGCCACGGCCGAACCCGTGAAGGGCCCCGCGAGCTACTTCCCCTCGATCGAGAAGAAGTACGGCCGACCGATCGCGGAGTGGAAGGACCTCATCCGCGCCTCGCCCCTGACCGAGCACATGGACTGGTCACCTGGCTCAAGACGGAACACGGCCTGGGCTACGACGTATTGCCCGGTGAGAGCAATGGCGGAGGATACGAGATTCGAACTCGTGAGGGGTTGCCCCCAACACGCTTTCCAAATGTTCGCCTGGGGGTTCTGGGACGTTCGGCAATGTCCTGACCTGCGGTGCAGCTGGTGCGGGCGGGGGTTCTGAACGGTGCTGTACGCAGGTGAATGCAACCAGAACTGCAACCACGGAAGTGGAGCAGCGCGAACACACGAACCCCTCCTTACTCCTCCGTCTGCGACCAGGCCGCAGTGAGCGCGGTGACCGGGTCACTGTCGGCTGGTGCCGCGGGCCACCATTCGCCGTCGTCATCCTGGAGGTAGGGGTACCAGCGGGCGTCGGGGCCCAGGCGCAGCTGGATGCCGTGGTGGGTGAGGGTGAGGCGGTTGCGCCAGGCTCTGAGGTGTGTGGGGGAGTCGGTCATCTCGGCGAGGGCCGTGTCCAGAGCGGTGCGGGTGGCCTTCATCACCGTCGGGTCGGGGGTGTGGGGCTGTTCGGCGACGGTGATGCCCGTGGGGCCGCCGTGGCGCCAGGCGCGGGTGAGGCGGGCGAAGGCGGTGGGGTTGGTGCCGGTGTTCTGGATCAGGTGGTGGAACCACTCGGGTCCGGGGTTGCTTGCGGCGATGCGGACGGCGTCCTGGTGCTGGGTCAGGTGCAGGTCGGCGGTGTCGCCCGCGAGGAGCCGGGCGGCGCGCGCCGTGGCGTCGGCCATGAGGCGTTCCAGGTCCGAGGCGGCCAGGCCGGTGCCGGGTGGCGGGGCGACGGGCAGTGTTGTGGTGTGGGCGGCGGGTTCCGGGAGTTCGGGCAGTCCGGGCGGCTCTTCGGCCCAGTGGGCATACGCGGCGGCGGCCGGGATGCCAGCCGGTGCCGGTGGGGCGGCGGTCTCCTGTGCTGCCGTACGGAGTGCGCGCAGCTGGGCGAAGACTTCCTCGCGACCGCGGCCGCGCAGCGCGAAGAGTACGAATGGGTCGGTGTCGATGGTGGCGGCGATGGCGTAGCAGAGCGCGGCGGCGTGCTTGCAGGGGTATCCCCAGTCGGGGCAGGAGCATTCCGGATCGAGCTCGGTGGGCAGTGGGAGCAGCGGGACGCCTGCGTGCCGGGCGTCGTCCACGAGTTCGGCGGGCATCTCGTCGTCGAGAAGTGCCGCGAGATGTCCGGCACGGGCCGCGATCGTGTCGAGCAGGGTGTCCCACTGAGCGTCGGTGAGGACGGGCAGGTGGACCGATGAGCGGTACGGGCGCGGGCGGCTGCCCTGAACAGCGGCCTTGACCTGGCCCGGAGCGATGGTTACCGGGCCCACCATGCCCTTGCGGGCGTAGGTGCGTCCGCGTGAGAGCCGTCCGGCGTCCAGGGTCGAGTCCTCAAGGGCGGCCACCCATGCCTGGCCCCACCAGGTCGCGGCGAAGGCTCGCTTGCCGCGGGCGGGCGCACGGCGCGGGCCGGGGACAGCGGGGCTCATGACTGCCTTCCCAGGGCGACGAGTTCGGCGAGGTCGGCGTCGGACAGTTCGGTCAGGGCTGCCTCGCCGGAGCCGACGACGGCGTCGGCGAGGGCGCGCTTGGCTTCGAGCAGCTTCGCCACCTTGTCCTCCACGGTTCCCTCCGTGAGGAGCTTGTGCACCTGGACGGGTCTGTCCTGGCCGATGCGGTAGGCGCGGTCGGTGGCCTGGTCCTCGACGGCCGGGTTCCACCAGCGGTCGTAGTGCACGACGTGAGTGGCACGGGTGAGGTTGAGTCCGGTGCCCGCCGCCTTCAACGACAGGAGGAACACCGGCACTTCACCGCGCTGGAAGCGGTCCACCATCTCCTCGCGCCGCGCGACGGGGGTGCCACCGTGCAGGAAGAGGACGGGGATGCCGCGCTCGACGAGATGCCTCTCCAACAGAGCCGCCATCTGTTTGTACTGAGTGAAGACCAGCACGGATTCGCCTTCGGCGGTGATGGTGTCGAGAAGTTCGTCGAGCAGGTCGAGCTTGCCGGAGCGACCCCGCAGGGGAGTGGGCTGGCGCGGGCCGTGCTCTTTCAGGCTGTGCTCTTTCAAATACTGGGCGGGGTGGTTGCAGATCTGCTTCAGCGCGGTGAGCAGCTTCAGCACCAGACCGCGCCGGACGATGCCCTCGGACTTCGCGATCTTCGCCATGGTCTCGCGGACCTGCGCCTCGTACAGGCTGGTCTGCTCGGCCGTCAGCGGGACGACGTGGTCGGTCTCGGTCTTGGGCGGCAGTTCGGGCGCGATGCCGGGGTCGGACTTCTTGCGGCGCAACAGGAAGGGCCGTACGAGACGGGACAGACGCTCGGCTGCCTCGGGATCCTCGCCCGCCTCGATGGCGCGGGCATGTCGGTCACGGAAGGCGGTGAGGGTGCCGAGGAGCCCGGGGGTGGTCCAGTCGAGCAGGGCCCACAGCTCGGAGAGGTTGTTCTCCACGGGGGTGCCGGTGAGAGCGACGCGGGCGCGGGCGGGCAGGGCGCGCAGTTCGCGGGCGGTGACGGCGTAGGGGTTCTTGACGTGCTGGGCCTCGTCGGCGGCCACCAGGGACCAGGCTGTCTCGGCGAGCACTTCGCGGTCACGGCGCAGCACCCCGTAGGTGACCAGGACGATCTCGTCGCCGGCCAGATCCTTGAGGTGACGGTCGCCGCCGTGGTAGCGGCGCACGGGGGTGAGCGGTGCGAATCTGGCGGCCTCGCGCTGCCAGTTGCCGAGCAGGGAGGCCGGGCAGACGACAAGGGTGGGGCCCGCGGTGGTGGGGTCGCTCTGGCGGTGCAGGTGCAGAGCGAGCAAGGTGATGGTCTTGCCCAGGCCCATGTCGTCGGCGAGACAGCCGCCGAGACCGAGTGCGCACATCTCGGCCAGCCAGCCCAGGCCCCGCTTCTGGTACTCGCGCAACGTGGCCTTGAGAGCGGCGGGCTGGGGCACGGGGGTGCGGGACTCGGGGTCGCGGATACGAGCGACCAAGTCGCCGAGCGCACCGACCGCCGCACAGGGGATCCGGTCACCGTCCCGCTCGGCCTCGCCGGTCAGCGCGGCGCTCAACGCCTCCATGGGGGTGAGCGGTTCCATCCGGCGGCGCTTGGCGCGGGCCACCAGCTTCGGGTCGGCGACCACCCACTGGTCGCGGAGCCGGACGAGGGGACGGCGTGACTCTGCGAGGGCATCCATCTCGGCCTCGGTGAGCGGCTCGCCGCCGAGGGAGACCTGCCAGCGGAAGTCGAGGAGGGCCTCGGTGTCCAGCAGGCCGCCCGCGGTGGAACCGGGGGCGGTGCGCTGCCCGATCTCCGCGGTCGCGGTGAGGGCCTTGACCAGTTCGCGCGGCCAGTGCACGTTGACACCGGCCGCGCGCAGCGCGTCCGTGGCGTCTCCAAGGAGCTCGAAGGCTTCGTCGTCGGTCAACCGGAGCTGATCGGGAGCCGCATCGTCGAGCAGCCGCCGCAGCGGGGGCCAGGCGTGGGCGCCGCGACGCAGGGCGAGCAGGGTCTCGGTCTCGGCCCGCGGGCCGAGCAGCCGCTCCACTTCGGTCGGCTCGCTCCAGAGCCGTGCGGCCTCGATGACGAGCGCCGGGTCCGCCGCGGTGTGCAGTTGCAGGACGGCCCGGAACTGCCGTCGGCGTCCTTCGGGTACGTCGACGCGCAGGGAGACACTGACCTCGGCGGTGAGCGCCGCCTGGGTTTCCTCGGCCCATTCACGCAAGGCGGGCACGGCACGGGCCTCGCGCCAGGCGTACGGCAGCGCTCCCATGGCGAGCGGCGCGGCCGGGGTACGGACCAGGTCGTCGGCGACCGCGTCGCAGAACTGGCGTACCAGCGCGGCCGGTTCGGCGATCCGTACCGGCGCAGGGCCAGGCTCGGGCAGGCAGTGGGCGTGTGGCGGGAAGGCGGCGGCCAGGGCGTCCAGCGTCTGGCGCTGGGCGGCTGTGAAGGGACCCACCTGCCAGGTGTCGTAACCGGCGGGGGTGATGGCCGGGTGGAGGCGGCCGTCGGCCAGCAGCCGCAGCGCGAAGCGGGTGGCGGCCCGCCAGGCGGCGCCGGAGGGATGCGTCGGCTCCCCATCAGCCAGGGCAGAGACAGCGACGGCGACAGGAAGCGCGTAACCCTCGACCCTGCGCCGCCTGACCGAGCGGCCGTGCGGCAGGACCAACTCCACCGCCTCGGTCTCAAGGCCGGAGGGCGCCGTACTGTTTCCGGCGGCTGCCCCGGCCGGCTTCCACAGCAGCAGGCGACCGAGGCGGGCGGGCTCACCGGGCAGGAACACCGCCGCCCAGCCGGCGCCGAGCAACTCCCTCACGAAGGCGGATGTTTCCTGCCGGGCCAGCGGCGGTGCGTTCCTTGCGCCCGTACTCGGCTCTCGTACGACTACTCGTGCCACTCTCTGCCCTGTCGCTTGTCGGACCCTCCCCAGGCCCGCTCACTACCGAACCCCACCAGGCAACGTCACACGCCGGCAACCGCGGGCCTCGGCTTGACTGCTGGCGATGGCGCCATGGCGGAATGCCGCTGCCGAACACACCGGTCCTCAACCGTACGGTGCAGCGCTACGGTCAGGCCATGAGCACCTGGGACCCAGCCGCGCTGGAGGCGTTGATCGAAGAGGCCACCGTCGACGCCTACGGCGAGGATGAGTAGCTCACCGGCTTCTTCACGATGATCGAGGAAAACCTTGCCGTGCCGTTCACCACGACTGTTCTCGGCGTCGAGGTGAGCGTGGTCGGTGTCGATCTGGCCGAGGACGGGTGCGTGATCGCCCGCTGCGCCCGGGGGGGGGCGGTACGACAGGACATCGGAATTCTGAACCTGCCGCTGCCGGAACCCGCCCCCGAGGGCTCGCAGTGGATCGAGGCATACCGCTACTGGGCCCGCTGAACCAGTGCGTCGCACAACTGCCCAGCTGAGCCCCTGCTCGAACGGACAGTCGCCCCGACTGCCGCTGGCTGGACCGACTACGGGAAACAGAGAGCATGAAGTGCGCATACCACAGTATGCTTGCGGCTATGGCTGACACCACACGCATCACGGTGACACTCCCCACCGAGCAGGTGGCGGAGCTGAAGAAGATCACGGACAACATCTCCGGCTACGTGGCCGAAGCGGTCGCCAGGCAGATCCGGCACCAGCTTCTGGGGGCCGACCTGCGTAGCCACACAGACGAGCACGGGGCCTTCAGCGAGGAAGAGCTGGCCGAGGCGCGGGCGCGGATCTTCGGTACGACGTCGGCCGCCGGCGGCGCGAGTGCCGCGTGAGCGGGCACATTGAGACCGTCGTCCTGGACAGCGAGGGGCTGTCGGCCTGGGTGGCGCAGGACCGGACGGTTCTGGCGATGTTCCAGGTGTTCCACGACATGGGAGCGGACCTTGTCGTCAGCGCCAACACCATCGTGGAGGTGAGCCACGCCATGAGGTTCCCCCTGCCGGCCGGACAGCTTGATACTGGGACGGATGGTCCCGGAGGAAGCAGTCACAGGTAGTGAGCAACATGAGTAAGCGGTACA
>NZ_JBEXEA010000065.1:0-26719 GCF_040606035.1 Streptomyces sp. NPDC005483 | reverse complement strand
CTCCATGATGACGGCGAACAGGGCCTGGTCGATGCGGCGGCGACGCTCCAGCAGGCTCGGGAAGAAGCTGCCCGAGCGCAGCTTGGGTATGGCCAGGTCCAGGTCACCGGCCTGTGTGGTCAGCGTCTTGTCGCGGTGCCCGTTGCGCAGCGCGGTGCGTGTCTCGGTGTGCTCGTTCCACTCCGCGCCGATCCTCGACGTCGCCTCGGCCTCGATCAGCTCCTGGAGCATCCGCTCGGCCACGGACCGGACGAGTTCGAGTCCGTCCGACGAACGCAGTGACTCCAGCAGCCGAAGTAAGTCATGCTGGGACAGGGCCATCATGCACCTCCTGATTGAACTGCCCGTTCACCAGGGAGAGTTGCATGGTGGCCCGCCTGCCGGGCAGGGAGCGGAATCTCCATCGACACACGCCCCGGGGCGTACGCCCTCACGTTGATCGGCTACACCACGAAGCGGGACGCCACCCCGAACCCCGCCGCGAGATGGGGCAGCGTCTCGTTCTGCGCAGCCATGAGACATGGTCGACCAGCTCACGCGGGAGGTCGAGCGTGGCTCGATACAGGACCAAGCGAGGCTCCTCGGACGATGCGTGGTGCGTAGAGAACACCACCGCAACGACCAGGAGCCTCGTCTACCCGACTTCCGCGGCAGCGCCGGAATGGGTCATGAAATGCCTGAAATATTACAAGGTGGGATAATTTACTTATCTTGGGACCGCCGTCACCGGTGTCCCCCCACTGACCTTGAAAAGGCGGATCCGACCATGTCGAAGAAACCACGTCCGTCCGAGCCACCGCACGGAAGGGGTCCCAGCCGTCACCAGGACACCGAACATCACGGCTGGTCACCCGACGTGGACGAGACCCACCAGCAGGACAACCCGAGCGCCGAGCGCTCCTTCCACGCCGAGCACGCCGGCAAGCCCGGTCCGGGCCGGACGAAGTCCGCCGAGGAGACGAAGTCCGTCCCCGGTGACACGGTCGAGAGCCCGAACGCAAGCGGCGAGGAGTACGGCGACGCGGACGAGAGGGGCAGGCGCGACACCGGACGCAAGGGCCGCTCTCAGCGCCCCAGCGGCACGAAGGACGCTGCCGCCAAGACCGGCGTGGACCCACAGGATCCGCCGTCCGGGCGCTGACCGGATCAACCCTCCGAATCGGGCCCGGACGACAGGTTCCCTGGCGAGACACACCCCTGTCAGCAGATACGCGGAAGTTGCTCCCCGATCGGTAGATCGACCACGCGTGTCCCGCCCAGGCCAGTCCGTGCCACGACCATGCCGGGATGCTCCTCCACGGCCTCACCGATGATCACGGAGTCCGCGCCCAGAGGATGGCCGCGCATCGCCCCGAGGACGGCGTCGGCGTGCTCGCGCGGAACGAAGGCCACCAGCTTGCCCTCGTTGGCGATGTACATGGGGTCCAGTCCGAGAATGGCGCAGGCGTTGGCCACGGCCGGCGGGACCGGGACATCGCGTTCCCGGATGACCACTCCGGTCCCGGAGGCCTGCGCGATCTCGTTGAGCGAGGCCGCCAGGCCGCCCCGGGTCGGATCGCGCAGGACGTGCAGATCAGAGGTGACGGCGAGCATGGCGTCGACCAGGCCGCCGAGCGCCGCGCAGTCGCTCTTGATCTCCACTCCGAATTCCAGTCCCTCGCGTACGCTCATGACCGCCACCCCGTGGACGCCGATGGCGCCGCTGACGATCACGACGTCTCCGGGGACGACCCGCTGAGGGCGCAGATCGACGCCCGCCGGGACGAGACCGATGCCCGCGGTGTTGATGTAGATCCCGTCGCCGTGGCCGGCCTCCACGACCTTGGTGTCCCCGGTGGCCACCTCCACGCCGGCGGTGCGCGCGGCCGCCCCCAGAGCCTCGGACACCCGAGTGACCACATCCAGCTCGACGCCCTCCTCCAGGATGAATCCGCAGGAGAGGTAGGCGGCGCGAGCGCCGCTCATGGCGAGGTCGTTGACGGTGCCGTTGACCGCCAGGTCTCCGATGCTGCCGCCGGGGAAGAACAGCGGCCGCACCACGTAGGAGTCGGTGGAGAACGCCAGCCGGGCACCGCCCAGGGAGAGGACGGCGGCGTCACCCATCTGGGCGAGCACCTCGCCCCCGAAGGCGGGAGCGAAGATCTGCTGGACCAGTTCGGCGGAGAGCACTCCGCCGCCGCCGTGGCCCATGACGACACGCGGCCGGTCCCGCAGGGGCGCCGGACACGTCCATGCCTCGACGTCCAGGGCGGGGACGGGGAGATCGGTGGTGTCAGACAACGGGGGTCGCCTCCTGGGCCTTGGTGGCGGGCATGTCCAGCCGCCGGTAGAGGTAGTACGCGGCGCAGGCTCCCTCGCTGGAGACCATGGTGGCCCCCAATGGCGTACGAGGCGTGCACAGAGTGCCGAAGGCCTCGCACTCGTGCGGCTTGAGCAGTCCCTGCAGGACCTCTCCGCTGCGGCACTCGGCCGGTTCCTGGGTGCGGATGCCCTCGACGGAGAAGCGGTGCTCGGCGTCGTAGGCGCGGTATTTCGGTGCCAGCCGCCAGCCGCTCTGCGGAATCACCCCGATGCCGCGCCAGGCGCGGTCGGTGACCTCGAAGACGTCCTCCAGCATGGCCCGGGCGGCCGGGTTGCCCTCCGCGCGAACGGCACGGGCGTAGGCGTTGTCGACGGTGTGCTCACCGCGTTCCAGCTGCTGGACGGTACGGCGCACGCCTTCGAGGATGTCCAGTGGCTCGAAGCCCGTCACGACGATCGGCACCCGGAAGCGCTCCGCCAGTTCCGGGTACTCCCCCATGCCCATCACGCTGCAGACATGGCCGGCCGCGAGGAAGCCCTGCACCCGGCAGCTCGGCGAGGACATGATGGCCTCGATGGCGGGCGGTACACGGACATGGGACACCAGCATGCTGAAGTTCGGGATGCCGAGCTTCCGGGCCTGATGGACCGTCATGGCGTTGGGTGGTGCCGTCGTCTCGAAGCCGATGCCGAAGAACACCACCTCGCGGTCGGGGTTCTGCTGGGCGATCCGCAGCGCGTCGAGCGGTGAGTAGACGACGCGCACGTCACCGCCCTCTCCGCGGACCTGGAACAGGTCCCGTCCGGTGCCCGGCACGCGCAGCATGTCGCCGAAGGAGCAGAAGATCACCTCCGGTCGGGAGGCGATCTCCAGAGCCTTGTCGATGACCTCCAGCGGAGTCACACACACCGGACAACCGGGTCCGTGGATCAACTCGACCTCCTCCGGCAGGAGTTGGTCGATGCCGTGCCGGATGATGCTGTGCGTCTGCCCTCCGCAGACTTCCATCAGCGCCCATGGCCGGGTCACCGTGGCGTGAATGTCGTCGAGGAGTCGGCGTGCCAGCTCCGGGTCCTGGAACTCGTCGATGTACTTCACTTGTTCCGCACCTCTTCCACCGGTTCCGAGCCCGCCGCCTCCGCCGCCGCCGTTTCCCAGGGGTCGCCGAACTCCTCTTGCAGCAGGCCGAGTTCGGCGAAGAGTTCGAGTGTCTGGCGCGCCGACTCCTCGTCCAGCCGCTGCAGGGCGAACCCGACGTGGACGATGGCGTACTCGCCGACCTGGAGGTCGGGCAGATACTCCAGGCACACCTCCTTGACCACGCCGCCGAAGTCGACCGTGGCCATCCGGGTACCGTCCCGTTCCTCGATGTCCAGCACTCTGCCGGGTACCGCCAGGCACATGAGCCTCTCCTCGCTGTGGGTTGCGCGCTTGCTCAGTCGGTGGGAGTGGCGCGGGCGGCCACCATCAGTTGGCCCAGCGCCAGGCCACCGTCGTTGGGCGGCACCAGGTGGTGCCGCAGGACCGTGAAGCCGTCCTCGCGCAGGGTGGCGGCACAGGCCGATGAGAGCAGCGTGTTGGCGAACACGCCTCCCGTCAGGGCGACCGTGTCCAGCCCGTGCCGCTCTCGCGCCCGCGCGCACATCCGGTGCACCAGGCCGGTCACGCCCCGGTGGAAGCGCGCGGCGACCAGGGCCGGCTCGACACCCACGCGCAGGTCGCCGACGATCGCCGCGAGTACGGGTGCCGGATCGGCCCGTACGGCGCCGTCCCGGTTCTCCTCCGACGCGTGCAGCGCGAAGGCGTACGCGGTGGTGTCGTCGGCGGGTGCGTGCAGAGCCGCCCCTTCCAGTTCGACGGCGGCCTGTGCCTCGTACCCCGCCAGGTGGCACACCCCGGCGAGAGAGGACACCGCGTCGAAGAGCCGGCCCATGCTCGACGTGGGGACACAGTTCAGGTCGCGCTCCAACTGCCGTTCCAGTACGTGGAGTTCGTCGGGCGGGCAGACAGTCGTACAGGCGAGGTCGTCGGACCAGTCGATCCCGGCCGCCCTCAGGTGGGCCAGCGCCATGCGGTATGGCCGGCGCACCGCTGCGTCACCACCGGGCAGTGGAACATACGCGAGATGTCCGAACCGGGTGTAGCGGTCGTAGTCGGCGAGCAGGAACTCCCCGCCCCACACGGCGCCGTCGTCGCCGTGGCCGGTGCCGTCGAAGGCGACGCCGATCACCGGCCGGGTGCCGTCCAGTCCGTGCTCGGCCATGGCGGCGGCGATGTGCGCGTGATGGTGCTGAACGCGTAGGACGGGCCGGTGCGCCGCGTTCCGGTCGGCCCATCCGGCGGAGCGGTAGCCGGGATGCCGGTCGGAGACCAGGGTCTCGGGGCGCACCCCGGTAATGGACTCCAACTGCGTCACCGCGCCCTCGAAGACCCTCTGCGTGCCTACGTCATCCATGTCGCCGATGTGCGCCGACAGCCAGGCCTGCCGGCTCGCCCCGAGACAGAAGGCGTTCTTCAGGTCTCCGCCGACGGCGAGGGCGGGCCGTACCGGCAGCGGGAGGGAGACCGGCAGCGGGGCGTGGCCACGCGAGCGGCGGATCACCAGTGGCTCCCCGTCGCAGACGCGGACCACGGAGTCGTCGCACGGAACGTGGATCGGCCGATCGTGCGTGAGCCAGGCGTCGGCCAGGTGCGCCAGTCGCTCCAGCGCGTCGTTGTCGTCGGTGACGATCGGCTCACCGGACAGGTTGCCGCTGGTCATGACCAGCAGCCCGGGGCCGTCCGGGTCGCCGGGCAGGCCGAGCAGCAGATGGTGCACGGGCGTGTAGGGCAGCATCACGCCGAGGTCGGGGCTGCCGGGTGCCACGGCTTGGGCGGGCCACGGATCCCCGTTGGCGTGCAGACGCCGCCTCAGCAGGACGACCGGCCTGGCACGGCCTTCGAGCAGGCTCCGCTCCGCCGGGCTCAGCCGGACGAGGTGACGGACGTCGTCCGCGGTCCTGGCCATGACGGCGAACGGCTTGTCCCCGCGCGCCTTGCGCCGGCGCAGGAGGGCGACCGCCTCCTGGTTCGTGGCATCGCAGGCCAGGTGGTAGCCACCCAGGCCCTTCACGGCGAGGATCGCGCCCCGCTTCAGCAGCGTGCGGGCGTCGGTGAGCGGGTCCGCCCCCTCGACATTCCCGATCCGTGCCTCCTGGGCGAGGACCAGCCGCAGTCGGGGCCCGCAGGCCGGGCAGGCGACCGGCTGCGCGTGGAACCGGCGGTCGGCCGGATCCTCGTACTCCCGGGCGCAGTCGGGGCACATCGCGAAGTCGGCCATGGTGGTGTTCGCCCGGTCGTACGGTACGCCGGTGACGATCGTGAAGCGCGGGCCGCAGTGGGTGCAGTTGACGAACGGGTGCCGGTAGCGCCGGTCCGCCGGGTCGGCCAACTCGGCGAGGCAGTCGGCGCAGGTGGCGGAGTCGGGGGAGACCAGGGTGCGGGCCGGTCCGCCGGTGCGCGAGGTGAGGATGGTGAACGCGGTGCCGCCGACGGGAGGCACCTCCCGGTGGTGCACGGACTCCACGCGGGCCAGCGGCGGTGCCTGGGCGGCGATCAGGTCGCAGAACCGGGCCACGGCCGAGGCGTTGCCCTCGACCTCCGCGACGACGCCCTCCGGGGTGTTGGTCACGTGTCCGGCCAGGGCGAGTTCGGTGGCAAGACCGTAGAGGTAGGGCCTGAAGCCCACGCCTTGTACCACTCCCTTGACGGTGACCCGGCGGCGTCGTGGGGTGTTCTCGGCGACGGAGGTCGGAGCCTGCGGACCGCTCACGAGTGGGTGTGGGCCATGGTGCCGGTGGCCTCCGGGTGGTTGTGCGGGTGAGTGTGGTGATGAGGCTGGCGGGTCATGACCGGTGAGTGGACAGGTGTGCCGTCCATGGCGGCCAGCGCCCGGTCGAGCAGCGCGCCGATTCCCTGCCCCCGGCGTGCCGACGTCATGAGCACCTCGACTCCGGGGTTGACCTGCTGCACATTCGCGCGGAACGCCGCCTCGTCGAACTCGACGGCCTCCGCGATGTCGGTCTTGGTGACCACGACCAGGTGGGCGAGGCCGAAGGCGGTGGGGTACTTGAGTGGCTTGTCCTCGCCCTCCGTCACGGAGGCCAGGGTGACCCTCAGGGTCTCGCCCAGGTCGTAGGAGGCCGGGCAGACCAGGTTGCCGACGTTCTCCACGAACAGCAGCCGGGTGTCGTCGGGCAGCCACCCGTCCAGGTGCCCGGCGAGCATCCCCGCCTCCAGATGGCACAGTCCGTCGGTGAGCACCTGCTTGACGGGGGCCCCCGAACGCGCCAGCCGGGCCGCGTCGTTCTCGGTGGCCAGATCGGCGCTCAGCGCCGCGACGGGAACGGCCCGCTCCTGTGCGCGCAACAGTTCGCGCTCCAGCAGCGCGGTCTTGCCGCTGCCCGGACTGGACAGCAGGTTGACGAGCGCGATGCCTCGAGCCGCGAGCTGCGCGCGCAGTTCGTGGGCGCTCGCGTCGTTCTTCGCGAGTACGGCCTGCCGCAGGTCGACGACACGACACATGGTTCAGCGCTCCTCGGAGATCGGTTCGCGGGTGGGCGTGTGCGCGGGGCCGAGGCCGTCCTCCCAGTGCACGTCGACGATCTGCAGTTCCCGGCCCGCGAGCAGGTCGGTCTGCGTACCGCCGCACGCGGGGCAGGTGAGCCGGGGCGGCATGCCGACGGCCCATTCGTGTGCGCAGGGGGTGCAGCGGGCCCGCCCGGGCACCGCTTCGGTGATCAGTTCGGCGCCTTCCAGCAGGGTTCCGGCGCAGGCCAGTTCGAAGGAGAAGGCGAGTGCGTCGGGTACGACGCCGGCCAGTTCACCCACCTGGAGCCGTACCGATCGCACCGCCGTGACGTCCTTGGCCCGTGCGGCGGCCTCTTCCACCTGGTCGACGACGGCCAGCGCGACGGACATCTCGTGCATGGTTTCCGTCCTTCCGTCCGCGGCTGCCTCCGGTCGGCCTTCATTAGAGGCGCGCGCGGCCGGGTCGCACGGCCCGGCACGCCGTGGCCGGCCGGCGGGTACGCCGTTCGACGCAATCGCGCGGCACACCGGTGGCGGCTCCGATTCACATCCGTCTGATGCGCAGGTAGCGCCTCAGGTCGGGAAGTACCTCGACGACGACGGCGACCATGGCGGCGACGGCCGCTCCACCGATGACGAACTTCTTCATCCCGTCTCTCCTCATGTCGGAGCCTCAGCGGTTGAGGCCTGCGCCACGGACGGCTCGCCGTCCCGCAGCAGCTCTTCGATCAGCCGGACGGCCTCCGGTACAGCATCGGACACCGGCGGGCTGAGACCGATGCCCTCGTCCACCGATGCCGGTTCGCATCCCACGACCAGGACGCGGCGTGGTGGCTCGCCGCCGGTCCCGGCGCACAGGGTGCCCAGCAGCGCCAGGACGGCGTCGGGGGTCATCCGGTGGCCGTCCAGCGTGGCCGCAGGGGGCGAAGCGCTCCCGCCGATGTCGTGGTCGATCACGTACAGCGTGCCGGGGGCTTCGCCGCGTGCCGTGGCGTCCACGAGAACGAGGGTGTCGTAGCCGTCCAGCAGCTGATAGGCGAGGTGCACCCCACGCACCCCGATGTCCACGACCTCGACGTGTCCGGGCAGGTCGCGCTCGGCGAGTCGGCGGGCGGTCTCCACGCCGAAGCCGTCGTCTCCGAGGAAGACGTTGCCGATGCCCGCCACGAGCGTCCTGGGACCAGGCGGTGGGGGAAGGTTCATACGTCGTCCTCCAGCGGTGTGACCTCGTCGGGCTGGAAGTACAGGAACCGTCCCTGCTCGCGGCGGACGTCGGCGCCCGGGTCGCCCTCGACGGTGACCGCCAGGTGCACCCCGCCGTCCACGTCGTGCAGCACCGCTTCGACCTTCGCGGTGCGGCCCCGCAGGAAGATGTCCTGCGCGTCGGTGCGCCGCGCCCCAGGACGCAGCTCGACGCGGCTGCCCTTGCCCACCGACCGCCCGTCCACGACCACCCGGTCCTGTGCCGGGTCGAAGCCCGCGTCGCTCGCGGGGTCCCACCAGGGGGTGTCCGGCCGCATCACCCCGTATTCGTCGGGGAAGCCGCCGTCCGGGGCGGCGGGGCCGGGACCGGTCACCTCGCGCAGGCTCCGCACCGCCCCGTGCAGCCGCTCCAGGACCTCGGCCGGCATCGAGTCCGCCAGTTCGATCACGGCGGCCGCCCGCTCGTCGGTGCCCCGGGCTTCGCGTTTCTCCTCGTCGGTGAGGGCCGCGGTGCGCAGCGCGAGGATCTCGTCGATCTCGAGGGCGTCGTAGAGCGCGCCGGGGCTCTCCGGCGCGATGGCCGGATGGTCCTCCAGGATGATCGGCGAGGACAGCACGAGGTCGGCGCGGCCGGGTTCGCCGGCGAGCACGGGCCAGGTGTGCAGGTTGCGGCAGGCGGCGACCGCGCCCTTCGCCCACTCAGGGGGATCGGTCATCGAGAGGAACGATCCGGCGCTGAGGGCCATGAGGAGGTGGGTGGCCACCAGGGAGCGCGGCAGCGCCGCCTCCCGGTCCGCGCCGCGGCCCTCGGGCGGTGTCCAGTCGCTGGTGTTCTCGACGACTGCGGTCAGCCGCAACACCCGGTAGGGGCCGTCGAGTTCGCGGGCGGACAGCCGGACCCTCCCGCTGATCTCCTCGCAGCGCCGGACCAGTCGGCCGACGGTGCGTCCGGCCTCGTCCAGGACCGGCTCGGTGTCCTCGCGGGCGGGGAGCCGGAAGGGATGGGTGACGCCGTCGCCGAGGAGTTCGTCCACCGACGCGACCACCTCGACGCGCTCCTCGCTCCCCTCGTCCCAGGGCACCAACACCCGGTCGTCGAGGCGGAGTTCGGGCACCGTGTCGAAGCCGCCGTCCGGGCGGGCCTGCTGCACCGTGCGCCGTCGGGCGTGCAGGAAGCGCACCTCGACCGCGAGGGTCGCGCCCGCCTTCGGTTCCATCAGGCATTCGGTGTGCTGGAAGTCGTGCTCCTCGCACTCGGTGCCCCAGCCGGGCGGCACGAGCACCCCGAACTGCCAGCGCAGCCGGTTCTTGGCCGCCGAGGCGCGGTAGGGGTAGAGCACATAGCCCTCGAAGAGGACGGCGTCGGCCACCTGCCGGGCGAGAGCGAGGCGCTCCTCGGTCTCGGGGGCGAACGCGGTCACGGTCACGGATCGGTCCTTCCGGTGGTGGCGGTCAGGGCGCGCAGCGGGTCGTGCACGGGCGGGTCGGCACCCTCCAGCAGCGCCGCGACGGTCGCCTCCCAGGAGGGCAGGGCGTGCCGGGAGCGGTAGGCGAGGAGGGCGTCCATGGCGTCGCGGGGCAGCCGGATCCAGCCGCAGCCGGGGAAGTGCTGCTCGACCATCTCCCGCCAGGCGGTGACGGGCATCCGGAAGGCCGCCTCGCGGTCCCACGGGACGGGCTCCACCTGGAAGCCGCCGGTTCCGGTGAACGCCGTACCGGAGAAGAGCATCAGCAGGGGGACCTCGCCGTCGGAGAGCGCGGTGAGGTAGCGGGTGGCGGCGATGTCCATGTCGTAGGTGCAGGGCACGACGAGGTCGGTCTCGATCTCTCCGGTGAAGCTCGGGACCATGACCGAGACCTGGGCGAACTGCACCGGCTGGAGCGTGCTGCCCCAGCGTGAGCGCTCGCCGAAGAGGTCCGCGAGGCCGTCGGCCTCGGCGGGCGCGTAGCCGCGGCGGGCGGGTTCGATGCGGATCTGGCAGCGCAACGCGAGGGCGTGCACGCGCGCGTTGTCGGCGGCGGTGACGCGCAGCCGGAAGACGAGGGTCGGTCCGGCGGCGTACTGGTCGGCGCGGACGCCGGTGCAGGCGAAGGAGAACGCGGTCACGGGCGACCCACCTCGCCCAGGGGCCGGACGCGTCGCGCGACGTCCGCGAAGAACGCGTCCAGCGCGGCACGGGCCTCGGCTCCACCGTCGAAGCCCTGCCACAACAGGCGCATACGGCCGACGAGTTCGTAGCAGATGTCGATCGGTACGAGGTGGCACTCGAACCGGCCGTCGGTGCGGCGCAGCAGCAGTGCCTCCACGTCGGGTTCGAGCAGTTCGGCGAGGCGACTGCCACCGAGGACGTCCGTCCATGTGGCCGGTTCGAGTTCGCTCTCGGTGGCTCCGGCCGGGCTCGGGTAGAGGGCGACCAGCCGGTCGAGCGCCGCGTTGCGGAAGAGGAAGGCGACGCCGACCGGGATCTGCAGCGCCTCCCAGGCGCTCTCGTCGAGGCGGTGTCCGGGGTCGGTGAGGTAGCGGGCCGGGACCGTGCGGAAGCGGCCCGCGGCGGCGCCCGGCTGCTCCATCAGCAGCGCGCACGGGGCGCAGGCGCAGACGAGGGCGCGTTTCTCGGTGTCGACGAGATGACGGTGGCCCGTCTCCACCGCCACGGCGCACAGCTCACACCGTTCGGGCTGCGGAGGCCTCTCGGTGAGGAACCTCCGCAGGCCGGGCGTGCGCGTCGCAGGGGACGTCGTCATCGGGCCCCCGTCGGTGCCGTGCCGATCTGGAGGAGCGTCGGCCCCACCGGGGCGGTCTGTACGTCGACCGCTCTGACCTCAGGTGCGAAGCAGGCGAGCGCTGCCTCCGCGGCCTCCCGGGCACCCGTGCCGGAGCCGCAACCGCAGCCGCCGGCCTCCCGGGCCCGCACGGTCAGGGTGCCGCTCTCGTCGTCGAAGCCCACCACCTCCAGGGTGTGGTCCCGGACCCCGTCGAGGGCGCGGGCGATGCGGGTGTCGCGGTCCTCGGGGTGCAGGTCGTGCAGGACGAGCAGGCTCGCGACCAGGTCGTCGCCCAGGAGGCGTGCCGCTGCTTCGCCGGGAGCGCCGGACAGCAGGTGGAGGATGCGGGCGAGGCCGGCACCGTAGAAGTCCATGAGGGACCGGACGAGTTCCTCCGCCGCCGCGGCGGCGGCAGGGTCGCCGCTCTCGGCCAGCCTGTCGAGGATTTCCTCGACACGGCGCCCCGTCTGCTCCGTGGAGCTGACCGCGCTCATCCGCCCAGTCCGCTCAGGCCGGTGGGCACGTGCATGGACTTCACCGTCTTGCCGCCTCCGACGTACATGTGGACGCCACAGGGCAGACAGGGGTCGAAGCTGCGGACGGCGCGCATGATGTCGATGCCCTTGAAGTTCTCCGGGGTGTTCTCCTCGAAGATGGGCGTGTTCTGCACGGCGTCCTCGTACGGGCCGGGCGTGCCGTACGTGTCCCGGACGCTGGCGTTCCAGGGGGTCGGCGGGTACGGGTGGTAGTTGGCGATCTTGCCGTCCCGGATCACCATGTGGTGGGAGAGGACACCGCGGACCGCCTCGGTGAAGCCGACGCCGATGCTCTCCTCCGGAACCTCGAACTTCTCCCAGGTCTGGGTGCGTCCGGCGCGGACCTCCGCCAGTCCCTTCTCCGCGAAGTGCAGGGCGACGGCGGCGGAGTACGCCTGGAAGTAGGTGCGGGCGCGGTTGCGCTCCAGCGCGTTGGACCACTTCGGGATCTTCCACTCGAAGGTGGTCTCCGGCTTGGTCATGGTGCGGGGCAGGTTGATGACCACGCTCTGGCCGGTGGCCTTGACGTACCCGATGTCGACGAGGCCGGACAGGGCGGTCGACCACAGGCGGGCGATGGGACCGCCGCCGGTGTCCAGGGCGAGGTGGTCCTTGCCGTCGAACCAGCGCGGGGACATGACCCAGCTGTACTTGTCGTCGAAGTTCCGCTTCTGTGGGGTGGGGATGGTGTGCTGGTTCCACGGGTGGCGCGGATCCACCGGGTTGCCGAGCGGGTCATGGGTGACGAACTGCTCCTGGCCCTGCCAGTCCTCGTAGTAGGAGCTGCCCAGCAGGATGCGGATGCCGAGGTTGATCTCGGTGAGGTCGTTGGTGACGAGCTTGCCGTCCACGATGATGCCGGGCGTGACGAACATGCGCCGGCCCCAGTCCGTCATGTTGGCGTAGGTGAAGTCGCAGTACTCGGGGTCGTTGAGCGCGCCCCAGCAGCCGAGCAGGACACGTCGGCGGCCCACTTCCTCGTACCCGGGCAGCGCCTCGTAGAAGAAGTCGAACAGGTCGTCGTGGAGGGGCACGACGCGCTTCATGAACTCCACGTAGCGCATCAGCCGGCTGAGGTAGTCCGTGAAGAGCTGCACGGAGGCGATGGTTCCGACGCCGCCCGGGTAGAGCGTGGAGGGGTGCACATGGCGGCCCTCCATCAGGCAGAACATCTCGCGCGTGTATCGGCTGACCTGGAGGGCCTCGCGGTAGAACTCGCCCTCGAGGGGGTTGAGCGAGCGCATGATGTCGGCGATCGTGCGGTAGCCGTGCTCCGCGGCGTGCGGGGCCTCGGTGCGCTCGGCGAGTTCGAGGACGCCGGGGTTGGTCTCCTTGACCATCTTCTCGCAGTAGTCGACCCCGACCAGGTTCTCCTGGAAGATGTTGTGGTCGAACATGTACTCCGCGGACTCACCGAGGTTGATGATCCACTCGCCGAGGTGCGGGGGCTTCACGCCGTACGCCATGTTCTGCGCGTACACCGAGCAGGTGGCGTGGTTGTCGCCGCAGATGCCGCAGATGCGGCTGGTGATGAAGTGGGCGTCGCGGGGGTCCTTGCCGCGCATGAAGACGCTGTAGCCGCGGAAGACCGACGACGTGCTGTAGCACTCCGCGACCCGCTTCTGCTTGAAGTCGATCTTGGTGTGGATGCCGAGGCTGCCCACGATCCGGGTGATCGGGTCCCAGGCCATCTCCACCAGGCCGCTGCCGTCGCCGGCCGCCTTCGTCGTCGGTGCCATGTGTGCCGTGCCCTTCGTTGCGCGGGAGGTTCGTGTGGGGGGGGTGCACGAAGCGGGAAGCGGATTACCCGCGGCGAATGCTCACCACGGCGGTCGGTATCCGGTGGTGATCTTGTCTCCGGTACGGCGCCACTTGGGCTCCTTGTCCACCGTCTTCGCGGTGATCGACCGCAGCTTGCGGACCACGGCGCCGTACGCTCCGCTGGTGCCGCTGGACACCTTGGCGCCGGGGGGCTCGTCCATGAACGGCATGAACTTGTCGGGGAAGCCGGGCATGGTGCAGGCGATGCAGATGCCACCGACGTTGGGGCAGCCGCCGATCCCGTTCATCCAGCCGCGCTTGGGCACGTTGCACTTGACGACCGGGCCCCAGCAGCCGAGCTTGACCAGGCACGTCGGCGAGTCGTACGACAGGGCGAACTGGCCCTGCTCGTAGTAGCCCGCGCGATCGCAGCCCTCGTGCACGGTGGCCCCGAACAGCCAGGTCGGGCGCAGCTTGTCGTCCAGCGGGATCATCGGGGCGGCGCCGGTCGCCTGGTAGAGCAGGTAGGTGAGCGTCTCAGAGAAGTTGTCGGGCTGGATCGGACAGCCGGGGACGCACACGATGGGGATGCCCGCGTGGGACTTCCAGTCCCAGCCGAGGTAGTCCGGTACGCCCATCGCGCCGGTCGGGTTGCCCGCCATGGCGTGGATGCCGCCGTAGGTGGCGCAGGTGCCGATGGCGACGACCGCCAGTGCCTTCGGGGCGAGCCGGTCGATCCACTCGCTGGTGGTGATGGGCTGGCCGGTCTCCGGGTTGTCGCCGAAGCCGCACCAATAGCCCTCGGGCTTGATCGCCTCGTTGGGGATGGAGCCCTCGACGACCAGGACGAACGGGTCGATCTCGCCCCGCTCCCCCTTGAAGAACCACTCGATGAACGTGTCCGAGCCGCCGACCGGACCGCACTCGAAGTCGATGAGCGGCCAGTGGACGGCGATCTTCGGAAGGCCGGGCAGCACACCGAGCACGATCTCCTCGATGCTGGGCTGCATGGCCGCCGTCAACGCGACCGAGTCACCGTCGCAGCTCAGGCCCGCGTTGATCCAGAGAATGTGGATCGTGGGTGTCTCGTCGGCGAGCGCGCCGCTCGCGTCCGCAGCGTCGACCGTGTCCGGCGTCGCCTCAGTCATGGGACCGCCTCCTGGGGAGGTAAGGGATGAAGGCCCAGATTTCGGCCATCGCTCTTCTTCGTATCAGCCGTTCGTCCGTGACGAGACGCCATGCAGGGCCATTCCGGTGACATCCGCGGCGGAGGGGGTCGGACCGGTTTGCGCAACCTGGGCGGGACCGAGGTGCGGCGGCGTGCACACCGGCCGCACCTTGTGGACGAAGGAACGACGCAGCGAGTGGTACGTGGCGTCCGGGTCGTCGAAGGTCCGGCGCATCCGGGCCAGCTCCTGCTCACGGAAGCCGGCCAGCGGGGTCACGCTCTCCAGCCGGTCCAGCTCCGTCTTCTTCGCGGTGATCCGTGCCGCCGTGGCCGGCAGTGACGCCAGACGGGCCGCCAGGCCGCCGACCTCCCCCGCGAACGCGTCCGGACCGCAGTCGACCACCCGGTCGACGAGGCCGAGCCGCAGGGCCGCCGCCGAGCTCACCGGGAGAGCCTCACGCATGAGTCGTTCCGCCGTCGCCGGACCCACCCTGCGGGGCAGGGTGTACGTCCAGTACTCCGAGCCGTACAGGCCCATCAGGCGGTAGTGAGGGTTCAGCACGGCGCCCGAGCGGCACCACACCTCGTCGGCCGCCAGGGCGAGCATCACCCCGCCCGCCGCGGCGTTGCCCGCGACCGCCGCGACCACCAGTCGGTCGGTCGTCGTCAGGACCGCCTCGACCAGATCGTCGATGGCGTTGATGTTCGCCCACGACTCGGCAGCGGGGTCGTCCGCGGCCTCGATGACGCCCAGGTGGATCCCGTTGGAGAAGAAGTCCCGTTCGCCGCCCAGCACCAGCACGGACGTGGGCCGCTCGCACGCCTCCCGGTAGGCGTCCAGCAGACGCCGGCACTGCTCCGTGCTCATGGCGCCCCCGGGGAAGGAGAACGAGAGGAACCCGACGTTCCCGTCCTCCCGGTAGCGGATGTCCGTCCAGGTACGGTGCCGCACCTCGGGCAGCAGGGGCAGGGCATGATCGGGCAGGGGCGGCAGCAGGCCGCCCAGTGCCCGCACGGCAGGCAGTTTGTACGTGGGCGGCTGCCCGGGCACGCGCCGGGGCCGCAGCTCGGGGATCCACACGGCGCCGTCCTTGGTGGCCCGGCACACCGCCCCCGCCCTGGTGGCCAGCAGCTCGCCCGGGCGGCCACGCAACACGCTCTCGGGATGACCGCCATGCAGATACCACTCACGCCCGAGCAGGACGTCCAGCACACCGGGCTGCGAATCCGCCGCTCTCAGCTTGCGCAGGACGTCCTGCGTGGAGTCCTCGGCCCAGTCGATGCGCCGGACGCTCTGGTCGAGGTAAGGGCGGGGGCGCAGACGGGCGTCGGCCGTGGGAGCCACGTCCTGCTTGCGTGGTACGTGGGATCCCTCGGCGAAGCGCTCCACCGCCAGCATGACGGCCTCGAGCGCGGCGTCGGCGATCTCACCCCGGTACAGCTCACTCTTGGGAACCGGAGGGACCCGGCACGGTACACAGGCCCACACGTCACCGGCGTCCATCTCCCTGTCGGCCTGCAGGACGGTGACGCCCCACTGGTCGACGCCCTCGTGAATCGCCCAGTCCAGGGAGGAAGGTCCACGGTCGCCCACGGGCCCCGGATGGACGATGAGGCAGGTGTGCGCCGTCCATACCTCCTCGGGAATCGCCGTCTTCAGCATCGGCGCCACGATGAGCTGCGGTGCATGCCGTCGCACGGTTTCGGGCAACGAGCTGCCGGGCAGGGCGAGTTCCACCGCCACGCTGTGGCCACGGTCGCGCAGTTCGGCGAAGACACGCTGGGTGAGGCTGTTGAACGCACTGGCCAGGAGCAGGATGTGCACCGCTGCCTCCGAGACGGACGAACGGCAGGCAGGGATGCCCGCCGGACGCGATCCTCGGGCAAGGCGGCCTGCCGTTCCCGACGACAGGCGGGGGGATCATCCGAAAGCGGGCGCCGATCCGCCGTCCGGCCTCACTGGCCACGACCGACCGCGGCACCGCCGGTCCGGCTCACCGAGCCGGCCGCGGTGAATGCTCATATTCGTCGCAGGCCGCTGGTCATGCGCTCCCACCGGGAGCGGGTGGCACCGAAGTGCGTCTCGTGTGCCCAGATGTGGGTGCAGGACCGGCACTGCAGGTGAAGCAGGCTGCCGACGTGGGAAAGCAGGTAGCGCCAGTGCTCGGAACAGGTGCGCCCCTGCTCGCAGGTGGCGCACCCGCGATGATCGTCGCAGTTCGGGCAGGCCACCCAGGCCCGCCGCCCGATGTCCGCCTGCGGGTCAAGCGGCAGCATCGCTGCCCCCTCTCCGAGGCAGCACGCCGGCCGAGACCAGCTCGTCGTACACGCGCTGTTGCTCCGCGCTGAGGCCGGAATACAGCAGCTCATACGCCGCTTCCTCGCCGCGCAGCGCGGCGACGGGATCCCAGTCGGGGCCGAGAGCGTCCAGGACATGGACGCGCCGGAGCAGTTCATGTGAGCTCAGGTCGACGTCCAGGTCGACCGTCGGGAGGGGGTCGGGTCGGTCCGTCGCGGGCCTGCTTTCCGCGGCGGTTTCGTCCGGTTCGCCGGGAAGGGCGCGGCCATGGGAGGACATGGGACCGAACGTAGGCAAGCGCTTCTCGCCCCGGCAAGAGCAGGTGGGAGAAGTCACAGCAGGGCCACGCCCCCCAGGGGACGTCCGGTGCGACCCGTACATGCCAGGTAATGCTGGATCCATTCCCCGCACAGCGCTCGTATCCGCGTCACGACCGTGCAGCCCGGATACGAACCGTGGCTTCGGACGGCTGTACAGGCGTTCCGCTCCCTCGTGGTCCCTGGCACGCTCAGCGACAGAGTTCGGCACTTTGCGCCACCGCATGGTCTTCAGCTGACTTCACCCCGGTTCAGCCCCGGATCAGAAGGTGGATCTGCAAGATCCCGACCGGCTCCCCGTCTACGCCGGGTTCACGTCGGCGTACAGCACGTGATGGTCCGACACCTGGTTCGCATGCACCCGGTGCCTGACGGGGGCGTAGTCGCGCAGGAAGACGTAGTCGAACTTGCTCTGCCAGTCGGTGGTCGGCTCGCAGGTGCCGGCCGGCGAGGGACGGCATCCGGGGTCCGCGTCCGTGGCCAGTTTCCACATCGGGGTGAGTTCGTAGGCGTCCGGCACGGCGTTGAAGTCGCCGATGACGATCGCGCGGTCGTGCCGGGCGACCTCTTTGGCGAGTACGCGCACCTGGTCCGCCCGGACCGCCTCCTGACGTCGTTCGGCGAGGTGGGTGTTGAAGACGCGGACCGGGCGGCCGCCCACCGTGGTGGTGACCTCCATGTACCCACGGTCCTCGGAGCCGCCGTCGGGATACTCCTCGGTGACGACGTCGGTCATCGGTGCCGCCGAGAGGATCGCCTCGCCGTAGCCGCCCGGGTTCCACGGTGCTCCCCCGCAACGGCCCCAGCTCTGGAGAACCGCCCCGTACTCGACGTGATAGACGAGCCCGTGGAGGTTCTGCAGGTACTCCCGGATCTTCTCGACGTCACCCACGCACGCCTCCTGCAGACCGACGACCTGGGGCGCGAACGTGGCGATCTCGGCCGCCCGGTCGTCGTTGCCCGTCTTGCAGGGGTTGCAGAGGTTCCACGTCATGACCCGGTTCGGCACGACGTTCTTGACCGGTTTGGGGGGCAGCGACCCGGCGTCGAGGGCTCCGCTCGGGGCACTGGGTCCGGAGAGCACCATCCAGGCCACGACGATGGCACCCACGAGCAACCACGTGCCCTTTCCGAGCACCATCGCCTCCTCAGCGTGGACGGATACATCGGGCCACTGACGTCTGCTTCACGAGGTTATGACACCGGGGTCGGCCCACGGAACCGGTGCCCGCATGCTCTCCGCCGCGTCACTCCTCGTCGCGCAGCCGGGCCGCCAGGGAGGTCAGGGACTTGGTCTCCTCCGTGTGGCCGTGGGCGGTCAGGTGGGAGACCGCGGCGTCGAGGCGGGTGAGGGCGGGGGCGGGACGTTCGAGGTACAGGCCCTCCACGGCGCCCGCGAGGCGGACGCACTCGGCCCACTCACCGGCCCGGTCGTCCTCCGGTCCCGGCTCGCCGAGCAGGGCCAGGGCCTTCTCCAGGGCGGCCAGGGCATCCTCGTACGCGCCGGCGTAGGCGTTGACCCGCCCGTGTTCGTAGGCCAGGGCGCTGTCCAGGGAGCGGCCGCGGGGCTCGTACCCGGCGGCGCGGGCCTCGTCGGCGATCCGGCCGGCGTCGGCGAGGAAGGCGAGGGCGTCGGCCAGGCCGTCGGGGCCCTGCTGCTGTGCCTGGAGGCGGGCGAGTTCGCGCAGGCAGTTGCTGAGCAGTTCGTAGCGCGGTTCCCGGCCATGGGCTGCGATCGCCTGGTCCGCGGCCTCGCGGGCCCTGCCGAACTCGCCCGCCTCGCCGAGGAGTACGGCCGTCTCCGCGGCGATCATCGCGTGGCTGCCGGGGTCGTCGTCCCAGCCGGCCGACTCGGCCGCGAGCGCGGCGAACTCCGCCGTGGCGGCCTTGATGTCCTCCCCCGCGCGCAGTGCGCGGGCGCGGGTCAGGCGCAGCTGGGCGGCGAGCCGGTCGTCCAACTCCCCTGAGGCGACGTCCGGTTCGGCCAGCAGGGAGTCCAGCAGGGCGATGCAGTCCTCGACGCGGTCCAGGTCGAGGCTGAGCTGGGCCGCGTTGCTGTAGGTGCAGAACGCGTCGATCCGGTTGCCGAGGCGGAGGTTCACCTCCGCCGAGCGCGTCAGGTGCCGCAGTGCCTCGTCGGGGCGGCCCAGGTGCAGGCAGGCCTCGGCGAGATCGCCGTGCAGGCGGGAGGTGTCGACCGTGTCGGCGGGCCAGTCCGCGGCCCGTCGCAGAGCTTCGCTGAGGTCGGTGTGCGCGGCCTGCGGGTCCCGGAGGGCGAGTTGGAGCCGGCCACGCAGTCCGAGGGTGCGGGGCAGGTGCCATTCGGGGCCGTGCGCCTTCAGCCGGTCGAGGAGGGCGTCGATCTCGGTGACCGCGGCGGGCAGGTCGCCCGAGATGGCGTGCGTGCTGGCCCGCAGCAGCAGGGCGCCGGAGATCTGCGAGGCGAGGTCGTGCCGGGTGGCGAAGTCGTGCAGCAGGTCCGCCTCCGCGAACACCGGCGCGACGTGCTCCTCGCTTCCCGTGGTCTGTAGGCGCAGGCCGAGCGCGGTGGCCCGCAGCCGCAGCAGGCGTGCCTCCTGGTACGGGGCCAGGCCGGTCGTCTCCTCGTGCAGGCGGCCCACGGACGCGTGGACGGCGGTCAGCGCGGCCGCCTTCGCCTCGGCGTCGTCCCCGTCCGGCCCGGGGATCTGGGCGGTGGCGAGCAGGGCGCAGGCCCGGGCGAAAGCCGCGTGACCGGGCTCCGCGGCGTCGTCGTAGAGAGCCGCGGCCTCCTCGTGGAGCGCCGCGGCCTCGGCGAACTCGTCGTTGTTGCCCGCCTGGTTGGCCTCGTCGGCCAGCAGGTCCGCGCGCAGCCGAAGCAGTGAACCCACCGCGGGGTCGCCGGGGTGGGCGTAGTCGCGGGTGGCGACGAGTGTGCGCAACCGGGCGAAGCAGGTCCGGGCCTCCGGATGTCCCTGCTCCTCCAACTCCCTCGCCCGGAGGATGAGTTCGGGCAGGGCGTCGGGTACGGCGGCGGCCGTGCGGGAGGCCGGCGCGGTGACCGGGGCGGCCGGGGCGACCTCGTCGAGGGTGCGGGTGCGCAGGGTCAGTTCCAGCGCGTCGAGGAGCGGAGCCCGGTCGAGGCGGGCCCTGCGGCGGTCGGTGTGGGTCGGGGTTCCGTTGCGGGCGTCGAAGCGGGCGGCGAGGTCGTCCGCCCGGCGCCGCACCTCGTCGTGCAGCCCGGCCACGGTCCAGGTACGGCCGGCGTATCCCGCGGCGGGCAGGTCACCGTGGCCGAGGTGCTGGACGCGCTGGAGGAGGACCTCGACGCCGGTGAGGAAGTCGAGCTGGTCCAGTGGCGAGTCGACCTCGTCGAACAGGTTCCGGTTCTCCGCGAGCAGTTCCAGGCCGCGGGCCTCGTTGCCGGTCAGCGCGCAGAACTCCAGGTGGCGGCCCACCTCGCCGGACATCGACGGGTTGCGGCGGCAGCCGCGGTAGCCGACGAGGTGCAGTTCGCGGGCCCGGTCGGCGGCACCGGTGCGCAGCAGAGGCAGCAGCGCGTACGAGAGGGAGCGGGCCGGCTCCTCCTGGCAGGACTCCTTGCCGTTCAGCACGGGCTCCCAGGTGTGCAGGGCCCGCTCGTCGTCGCCCGCCGCGAGGTGGAACAGGGCGCGCTCGCAGATCTCGCAGGCCTCGCAGTCGCTGAGCCGGGTGCGGGCGCGGCCCGCCCACAGTTCGAAGGCGAGGGTGGTGTCCTCGCCGACGTGGGCGGCGAGTTGGTAGGCCTGTCCGTAGTAGGGCTGGAGGCCGAGGCCGGCCTTCTCGTAGCGGTCGCGCATCTCCTGCAGCCACTGGCGCAGGCTGGCCAGCGGTATCTCGGGCAGCTGACGCAGGGCGTGGCCCACCCACTTGAACCGCCAGAACACCATGTGGCGCAGGCGCTCGTCGAAGACGTCGGGCTGCTCGTCGAAGAGGGTCAGCAGCCGGGCGAAGACGACGGGCGACTTCCGGGGCTCGGAGCCGTAGGTGTACGCCTCCTGGAGTTCGAGCAGGGCGTGGACGAGCGGGACGGGCTCCTCGAACTGCTCGGCGGCGTCGACGAGTTCCTCGGCGGTGACGGTGCGGGTGCGGCCGTAGGGGCGCTGGTCGTTCTCCTGGAGCGCCTGGTACAGCTCGTCGGTGGTCTGGATCGCGGTAGGCATCGTCAGCTGTCCTTGCGGAGGGCGTGGGCGAGCAGGTCGAGGAAGGAGCGGTTGATGAGGCTCGACTCGGCGGGTCTGAGCGGGCGGCGGGACAGCATCGCGGCCTGGCCGTAGAGGGCTTCGGCACTGGTGCGGGCCAGCTCGGGCTCGTCGATGGTGACCGCGGTGCGCACCAGCGGGTTGAGCTGGTTGAGGATCAGCTGGGCCCGCGGGGCCTCCTGGCGCAGGGCGCCGAGGATGTCACCCCACACGCCGCCCTGCTGCTCGCGGGCGAGCTGGGAGCGGGTGCGTTCGTGCCGGGCCTCGCGGCTGTCGAGAAGGAGGGCGGGGGCGGAGGCGGGCTGGAAGGTGCGCAGCGCGACATCGCAGTCGAAGACCGCGAGTGCGTCGCGGGCCTGGGCGAGGTAGGCCGCGGCGGCCAGCTCGGTCTCCCGGTCGACGGGGTCGAGGTGGGCGGTGAGGGTCGCCGGGTCGAGGTCGGCGACGCTGACCTCCGGCCTGACCTCGGGCAGCCGGTGGACCAGTGCGCGGTCGTAGGTGTAGCCGCCGTTGACGACGCCGAGCCCGGCGGCCGAGGCGATCGCCGCGACCTGGCGGAACTCCTCCACGCTGGACGTGACGAGCACGGTGCGGTGGGTGCGCGCGAACTCGTCGAGGGTGGCGTGCCCGTCGGTGGTCTCGAACGGCAGCCAGGGCAGCAGCATCCGCATGATCTCGTCGTCGTGCACCGCGAGGGACTTCACGGCCAGGTGGTGGACCTGGAGGAAGCGGCCGAGCAGTTCGGGGTCGCTGGCGGCGGCTTTGGCGATCCACGCGCGCAGGCGCTCGGCGAGCGCGTCGCGTACGGCGGCCAGTGTGTCGTCCTCGTAGAGGGACTCGCGGGACGCCGTGGGGCGCAGGCTCTCGGCGTCCACGACACAGCGGACGAAGAACGCCCAGTCGGGCAGGATCTCCTCGGCCTGCTCGGACAGCAGCATGCCCTTGACGTGCACGCGGTGGCCGTGGCGGCGCCCGGCCGGTACCGCCTCGGGCAGCACGCAGGCGATGCCCTTCAGGCCCACGGCCGGCAGGTCCAGCTCGATGGTGTCCAGCGGCGTGAACCCGAAGACCTCCTCGCCGTAGGCGGCCAGGGCGCGGGAGCGGGCTCCGGGGGTGGGGTGGGTGCGCGCCCAGGGCGCGGGTTCGGGGTTGACCGGTGCTCCCCCGGACGCACCAGGACCGCCTGTGCCGCCCGGCCCGCCTGTGCCGTCGTCGAAGGTCACCGGGTGGCGCAGGAGGGAGCCGAAGTGGCGGGCCAGCGCATGGACTTGGGCCGGGCGAGTCCACTCGCCCGCGTCGGCGCGGGGCGTCAGGGTGACGGTGGTGCCGGGCCTGGGGCGGGTGGAGGCGGGCAGGGTGCGGACGGTGTAGCTGCCGTCGCCGCGGCCCCGCCATTCCACGGCGGGAGCATCGGGGGTGCGGGCGGAGCGGCTGAGGACGTGGATCTCGTCCGCGACCAGGAAGCAGGAGAGCAGGCCGATGCCGAACTGGCCGATGAAGTCGGCGCGTTGGTCGGCGATCTGCTCCGCGCGCTTGCTGCTGCGGCCGATCGTGGCGAGGAAGGTGTGCACGTCGGCCTCGGTGAGACCGACGCCGTCGTCCTCGACGCGGACCACGGAGCCGTCGGCGTACAGGCGGATGCCGAACGCGTCGGCGGGGGCGCCCTGTTCGAGGCCGTGCCGGGCGGTCAGCGCGTCCACCGCGTTCTGGAGGAGCTCGCGCAGGTAGACACGGGGGCTGGAGTAGAGGTGGTGGGAGAGGAGATCGACGAGGCCGCGCAGGTCCACCTGGAAAGTGCGGTCGGCGGTGGCCGGGCTCAAGGGGGCGTCGGGCAGAGTCATCAGGCAGTCCGGGGTGAGGTCTTCGACGTGGGGCAGGCGGGGCCGGTTCAGGCGCGGCGCCGGAAGCGGGCGTACGCCTTCTCCGGCTCCGCCATGTACTTCCAGGGCCACGAGGTGTAGGCGCCGCCCAGTTCATGGAAGACACGCGGGGCCACGACGCTCTCGGCGGACAGGGCCAGGGCCATGGCGAAGATGTTGAAGTCCTCCTGCCAGCCGAGGGGCCGCTCGTGGGCGGGGTGGAGGATGCTGCGCCTGGCCGCCTCCCTCAACTCCTCCTGGACCTGGGGGGTGTCGAGGTGGTCCGCGCTGTCCGACTCCACCCATTCCTCGATGTGGGCCATGGCGATCACACAGCCGAGGCGGTGCCCGTCGGGCGCGCCGGCGAAGGCCTCACGGGCGAACGCGAGGGCCTGGCCCGGCTCACCGCTCCACCGGGGCTGCAGTTGCGACACCCACTCGATGTGGGTCTCCAGGTCCAGCGGGTCGCGGCGCAGGGCGGCGTCGCGCCGGGTCTCGTTGACACCGGGGCCCAGGGACATGCCGCGACCCGAGGTGAGCAGGCGGCGCCACGGGGTGATCCAGTCGGGCCGCAGCTCGGCGGCTTCGAGCAGCTGTTCCTCGGCTGTCTCGAGTCGCTCGTGGAAGACGCGCCACTGCTCCTGCGTGACGTTCACGGCGCGCGCGGAGGTGCGGGCCTCCCAGCCCCAGCTGATGTGCCGAGTCCCGGATATCAGCAGGGCGGTCGCCCGGTGCTCCTTGTCCTCCTCGACGGCCCGGCCGATCCAGTCCTGCAGACCGTCCAACTCGGCCAGTTCGGCGAGGACCTGGTGGTCACGGCCGAGATCGAAGGGAGCCAGGGCCGCCTTGACCGCCTCCCAGTCACCGGCGTCGGCCGCTTCCACCAGCGCGAGCACCCGCGTGTCCCCGAGGGCGCGCAGCGGGTACGTCCCGTTCTTCTGTCTGCGCGGGACGGGCAGGGCGTACGGATTCGCCTCCGGTCTCTCCGCATCCCTGCCGAACAGCTTGCCGAACATGCCGCGCCCTCCCCTGGTCCCGCGTGATCGTCCGTGCAGCATAAACGGCCGCACTGACAGCGCTTCCACAGGGTTTTCACCCGCGCTCCACCGGTGATCGGGGAGACGGGGACTCGCCCGTGCCCCGTACTCGAACCCGCGGCGCGGACGAGGCCGGCCTCGCCTGACCGGCCTCAGCGGCCGCCGCGTTGTGCGTGGGCTTCGGCGAGGAGGAGGTAGGCGGCGGCCGTCCAGGTGTAGGCGCGGTCGCGCAGGCCCGTGCCGGTCAGGGCGTCGAAGTTCTCGGCGAAGCCGTGCTTCTCGCACAGGGCGCGGAAGCGGGCGCTGATCTCGTCCGCCAGCCGCTGGTGGCCGCCGCGGCGCAGGCCGTCCTCGACGAGGATCGTGGCGGGGGCCCAGATCGGGCCTCGCCAGTAGCCGTCGGGGAGGTAGTGCGGCGAGGTCGGCAGCTCGGTGGCCAGGCCGTAGGGGGTCAGATGGGACTCGATCCGGGCGGCCAGCACCTGGCTGACGTCGTTCGGAAGATACTCGCCCAGCACGATCGGCATCAGGTCGAGCAGGCTGGACGTGCCCCAGGTGTCGCCGCTGTCGACACCCTGGGCGACGAACCGGTCGCCCGTCCAGAGCTGGTCGAGCATCGCCTGCTGCGTCTCCTCGGCGGCCCGGGTCCACCGGCGGGCGTCCTCCGGTCTCTCCAAGCGCGTGGCCAGGTCGGCGAGTTCACGCAGCTGGAGGGTGAGGAAGGCGGCCAGGTCCGCGGCGACGACCACGCGTTCGGGGTCGAAGGTGGTGGCGTTGTCCCAGCCGCTGTCGTTGCCGTGCTGGTAGTGCGGCAGGGCGGCGCCCGGCGCCCGCCGGGCGGTGAGCCAGAACTCCGTCCAGCGTTCCAGCCGGTCGTACGTCCCGGTCAGTTCCGCACGGTCGGGAGGCGTGGGCAGCCGGCGACGCAGGTGGCCGAACGCCCAGCCGTGGATGGGGGGTTTGACGAAGTTGCGGAGCACCTCGGAGTGGGTGACGGAGTCGGGCAGCGCCCCGGAGTCGTCCTGGTGGTCGAAGGGCAGCTGGAACTGGTCCCAGGCCAGTTCGGGGCAACCGGGGGCCAGGGCCAGGGCGTTGAAGCAGTGGTCCCAGCTCCAGACCTTGTCCATCCAGTGCTTGGACATCAGGACACCGGGCCGGGTGACCAGGCCGGCCGGACGTACGGTCGCCGACCACAGGACGTAGGCGGCGAGTTCGGCGGCCGGGGTTTCGGACGAGCGCCAGGGTGCCACGGTGTCGACGAAGTCGGCGAAGGAGTTGCGCGCGGCCTCGACGACCTTGCCGAACGCCGCCGTGGACACGTAGGGAGGGCGGGCGGTGTCGAGTTCCTCGACCGCGATCTCCCATCCGCCGTCCGCGTCGGCGGCGACGGTGACACCTCGGTCGGCGCCGCCCAGGGCCTGGCTGCCGAACACCTCGGCCACCGTGCCGGACAGCAGGGAGATCCGGTAGCGGCGCCCGGTCTCGTACGAGGTGAACACGTAGGCGTCGGCGGCCGGTTCGCGGTAGAAGTACGTCCCGCTGAACGGCGTCAGTGTCCGGGCCGCCGCCGAGATCCGCAGCGGCGCGCCCGCACCACGCAGTCGTACGGTGTCCGGTGTCTCGTAGGTGAGCTCCACGCGTCCGGCCGCGCCGGTCCAGGTGAGCAGGCCCGGTGTCGCCTCGACCAGGGTCTCGGCCCGCTCGCCCGTCGCCGCGTCGAGGGGGACGAGGCGCAGGACGGCGTGCATGCCGTTCTGGTGCGAGACGAGGTGGAGGTCCTCGGCGCGGGTCTTCTCCGCGAGCACCGGGGAGATGCCGAACCAGGAGCCGTGCGTGCTGAACGGGATGTCGTGGACGGAGAAGGCCGGGCCCAAGCGGTCGGCGGTCATGAAAGGGGAACTCGTTTCTCGAGCAGGGATCGTGGGGGATCGTCGGGGAGGCGGTCGTGTGGTGGTCAGTCCTTGACGGCGCCGGCGGTGACTCCGGCGGCGACGTAGCGCTGGGCGAGGACGAGGATGACCGTGGCGGGCAGGGAGGCGACGACGGCGGTGGCCATGATGGCGTTCCACTGCTGGTTGTTGTTGCCGATGTAGTGGTAGATGCCCAGGGTGATCGGCTCGTGGGCGCCGCCGCCCGCGAGGGTGCTGGCGAAGATGAAGTCGGACCAGGACCACAGGAACGCGAACAGCGACACGGTGACGATCGAGTTGCGGCTCATCGGCAGCACGATGGACCAGAAGGTGCGCAGGGCCCGGGCTCCGTCCATCTGCGCCGCCTGGATCAGCTCGCCGGGGATGCCGGACATGAACGCGGTGAAGATGAGGACGGCGAAGGGGACGGCCAGGGTGGAGTCGGCGACGATCAGGCCGGGCACCGACTGGAGCAGGCCGAGCTGGAGGTAGATGGCGTAGAAGCCCATCGCCATGATGATGCCGGGGATCATCTGGGCGACCAGCAGGAGGAAGCTGAGTGCGCTCCCGCCGCGGGGGCGCAGTTTGGCCAGCGCGTAGCCGGCCGGGGCGGCCAGGGCCACGGTCAGCGCCACGGTGCCCAGGCCGATGACGAGGCTGGTGCCGAGGTAGGGCAGCTGCTGGTCGAGGACGGCGCGGTAGCCCTCCAGGGTGGCGTGGGCGGGGAACAGGTCGGGTGGGGACTTGCGCATGTCCTGGTCGCGGGTGAGGG
>NZ_JBEXEA010000064.1:0-27157 GCF_040606035.1 Streptomyces sp. NPDC005483 | reverse complement strand
GGAGGTGTGCCGATGCTGCGTCTCGACGGATGAGACCTTGGCCGCGGCCGCGGTGCCGCCCGGGTGCCACAGCGCGAACAGGAACGCGATCCCCAAGGCGACGGCCATGCCGTAGAAGACCCACTGGTTCGCCTCGGCGAAGTCCACCCGGACGGCGTGGACGATGTCGCGCATCCGGCCGGCCGCCGCACCGGTGCCCGAAGGTGGGCTGGCGTCGCCGCTGCCCGTGATGGAGCTGCTGAGGCGGTGGGCGGCGTCCCTGGCCTGTTCGGCCGACAGGCCCCGCGCCTGCAGGGTGTCCGTCACGTTCGAGCGCGTGACATGGGTGAGCATGGTGCCGAAGACGGCCATGCCCACGCTCGCCGCGTAGTTGCGCACCGTCTGTGTGACGCCCGTGACCTCGCCGTAGGACGGCCCGATCGCACGGTTGACGGCGTCCGTGGAAGCGGGAGCCAGAATGAAGCCGATGCCCGCGCCGGCCAGAGCCGCGTACGGCCACTGGTCGTGCATGGACAGGTCGGTCAGCTTGCCCACCCACAGGGCGAACCCGACGCAGCCCAGGACACCGCCCGCCTTCAGCGCCGGACGGGCGCCCCGCTGATCGAGGATCCGCCCGCCCCACTGCGAGGCGATGGCGAAGCCCGCGAACACGTACAGCAGGAACAGCGCTGCCTGGTTGGGCGAGGCGCTGAGCGAGACCTGTGCGTACACGGACGCGAAGAAGAACAGCGGGACGAAGGCGAGCATGGCGAAGAACAGCACCACCGCGTCGATGGTGAAACCCCGGTCCCGAAAGACGCGCAGGTCGATCAGAGGATGGCGCACGCCCCGCTCGTAGCGGACGAAGACGGCGAGGAGCGCCAGGCCGCCCGCGACGCAGAGCCAGGTCGCCAGGCTGTCCCAGCCCCAGGAGTAGGCCTGCTGGAAACCGAGAACACTCAGTCCCATACCGGCTGCCATGAGAGCGGCGCCCACGATGTCCAGGGTGCCGGTCCGTCTACGGTCGGCGATGTGCGCCATCGCGGTCAGTACCAGCGCGACGACGGCCACGGGGACGTTGACCCAGAACACCGCACGCCACGTCCATGCCGCCGTGAGCCAGCCGCCCAGCAGCGGTCCGACGGCGGTCAGTGCGCCGGACAGCCCGAAGAACAGGGCGAGGGCACGGCCGCGCCGCTCGGCCGGGAAGACCGCCACGACCACGGCCAGCGCGGCGGGGAAGAGCAGTGCCGCGCCGACACCCTGGACGGCCCGGAAGCCGATGAGCCAGCCCTGCGCGGCGTCCCCCTTGGGGACACAGCCGCACATCACCGAGGACACGACGAACACCAGCGTGCCGATGACCACGATGCGGCGCGGACCGTACAGGTCAGCCAGGCGGCCGCCGACGGCGAAGAAGGCGGCTAATGCCAGCAGATACGCGTTGATCACCCACTGCATTCCGGACGCTGAGAGGTCCAGCTCCCGGACGATGTCCGGGGCGGCGATCGAGACGATCGTCTGATCGATGAACGTCATCGCGACCGCGAACATCATGGCCGCGAGAGCCAGCGTCTGCTGATGCACCGAGCGAGGCGCGGGCGTGGTGCCGGCACCTTTGAGGTGTGTGTCGCTCACCCTCCCAGTCTGCCCCGGCCCGGGCGAACCCGCAGGTCCAGAGCGGGATACGGGGCGCCTGCACAGATCATGCGCGAGGTGCTTGGGCGTTGGCTGCGGCGGCTGCCCGGCCGAAGCCCTCGTCGACCGGCGGGCCCGGCGACGTGACGATCGCCGTCAGCGACGCAGCAGGTCCCGGAATCCGGTGAGCAGGGCGCGCAGTCCGAGATCGAAGGCCACGGTGGCGCGGCTGCGGTCGGCGGGGGTCTCGTCGAGTACGGCGCTCAAGTGCGGAGTCGTGTCACGGGCGACGTCGGAGACCATCACGGGTGGCGCCACCAGGTCGAGGGCCGAGCCGAGAACGAAACTCTCCAGCGCGGTGATCAGCGGCATGACCTCATGCGTGGCGAAACCCGCGTCCAGGAGCAGCTTCGCGACCTTCTCGTACATCACGTGCATGAACGGTTCGGCCAGCGGGGCGGTGGCGAGCAGGGGTACCGCCCCCGGGTGGGCGGCGAAGGCGGCGAGATAGGAGCGGGCCCAGCCCTCCAGGGCCTTGTCCCAGGGCTGTGACCAGTCCTGGTCGGCTCCGGTGGCCTGGGCGAGTTCCTCGCGCATCAGCGAGATGATGTCGTCGCGGCCGGCGACGTGGTGGTAGAGGGCGGACGGGGCGACACCCAGGGCTTTGGCCAGAGCCGGGATGGAGAGGGCGCCCTTCTCGTCGGCCAGGCGCAGTGCCGCTGCGCCGATGCGCCGGCGATCCAGCAGGGGTGTGCGCGGCCGTCCCACAGTGGCTCCTCGGAGAAATTGTCTTCGTTTGCCGTAACCCAGACGTTACCGAATGGCATTCAGTAAAACTCTTCCCAGTAGCCCGGGCGGCGCCTACATTACCGGAAACCGAACGCCTTTCAGTTAGGCGGTCGGCCTGAGGAGAGGCACTGTCACACGCCATGCATGCCGACATCGTCTTCACCGGAGGGGCCGTCAGGACCGGGGCCTCAGAGGAGACCGTCCACGAGGCCCTTGCTGTCACCGGCGGCCGGATCACCGCCCTCGGAGCGCAGGCGCTGGCCGCCAAGGGGCCACGTAGCACCGTGGTGGACCTGGCCGGCGGGGCCCTTTTGCCGGCGTTCGGCGACGGACATGTGCACCCGGTGATGGGGGGACTGGGTCTGGCCGGCGTACCGGTCCGGGGCCGAGGAAGTGTCGAGGAGATCGTCGAGACCGTACGGGGCTGGGCCGCCGAACACCCGGAGACGGAGTGGATCACCGGTGACGGCTTCGACCCGTGGCTCGCCCCCGACGGCCGGTTCGACGCCCGGTGGCTGGACGCCGTCGTACCCGACCGTCCCGTCGTCCTGCGCACCATGGACCACCACACCGCGTGGGTGAACAGCGAGGCCCTGCGCCGGGCCGGATACACCGCCGACACCCCCGATCCGTCGGGCGGGGAGATCCTGCGCCGGGACGGATCGTCCGAGCCGCTGGGCACCCTCCGCGAGTTCGGAGCTCTCGGGCCGGTGCTCGCCCGCATTCCCACGGCGTCCCACGAGGCGCAGGTGGCGGCGCTGCGCGAAGCCGCGGCCCGGTTCGCCGCGGCCGGGGTGACCTGGGTGCAGGACGCCTGGGTCGAACCGCACCAGGCCGACGTCTGGGTCGAACCGCACCAGGCCGACGTCTGGGTCACCGCCGCGACCACCGGACCGGGGCTTCCCCTGCGCGCCGACCTCGCCTTCGTCCTGGAACCCGACGGCTGGCGCGAGCGCATCCTCCGGTTCACGGCGGACCGGGACAAGGTGGAGAGCTCCGCTCCCGGGCTGCTGACCGCACGGAGCGTGAAGTTCTTCGCCGACGGCGTCATCGAGGCCGGCACCGCCGCCCTCCTCGAGCCCTACACCGACTGCCCGCACTCGCACGGCATCGCCAACTGGTCCCACCAGGAGCTGGCCGAGGCCGTCACCGCCGTCGACGCACTCGGCTTCCGCGCGCACCTCCACGCCATCGGCGACGGCGGGGTCCGGATGGCTCTGGACGCGGTCGAGGCCGCCGACCGCACCAACGGCGCCCGTGACCGCCGACCGGTCATCGCCCACGCCCAGCTCATCCACCCCGCTGACCTGGCCCGCTTCGCCGAGCTCGGCGTCGTCGCCAACCTCCAGCCGCTCTGGGCCCAGCCCGACCCCCTGATGACCGAGCTGACCCTGCCGAGGATCGGCCCGGAACGCGGCGCGCGGCAGTACCAGATAGCCGCCCTGCTGGCCTCCGGTGCCCGGATCTCGTTCGGCAGCGACTGGCCGGTCACCGCCCATGAACCACTGCGGGGCATCGCCACCGCGGTCACCCGCCAGACGCCCGAGGGAATGCCCGAGGGCGGCTGGCTCCCCGAGGAGCGGATAGACATCGACACCGCTCTCGCCGCCTACTCCGCAGGATGCGCCCACCAGGCGTTCGAGGAGAAGGAATGGGGCGCGTTGCGTCCCGGAATGCGCGCCGACCTGGTGCATCTCGCCGCCGACCCGGCCGGGGCCGCCCCCGGTGACCTCGCGCACCTCCCTGTCCTGGGCACGTGGCTCGCCGGCCGGCGTACCCACGACGCCTCCACTCCCCGCAGCACGCGTGCCGGGAGACGGTAGACCACGTCGTCGTGACGACCGGTCCACGTCTCCCTGTCGTATCGCTCGCTCCTCGACCCACCCACATCACGCGGAGACCTCCATGACCGAGCCCCTCGTCCCCACCGCTCCCCAGCAGCCTCCGCCGGCCGCGGGGACGGATCAGAGCCCTCACCTCCAGCGCGGCAGCCTCGGCGTCGCCGACATCGTCTTCTTCGTCGTCGCAGCGGCCGCCCCGCTCACGGTGATGGCCGGCGTGGCTCCCCTCGCCATCCTCTTCGGCGGCATCGGCGCCCCGGTCGCCTATCTCGCCGTCGGAGTGGTGCTGGTCCTCTTCGCGGTCGGCTTCACGGCGATGACGCCGTACATCCGCAACGCCGGCGCCTTCTACTCGTACATCGCCCGAGGTCTCGGACGCCCGTCGGGGCTGGGGGCGGCGTTCCTCGCGGTGTTCTCGTACAACTCCCTGCAGATCGGTATGTTCGGGGCGTTCGGCTTCTTCGCCTCCACCACCGCGAACGACCTCCTCGGCGTCGACCTGCCGTGGCCGGTCTACGCCTTCGCCGGGATCGCCGTCGTCTGGTTCCTGGGCTTCCGCTCCATCAACCTCGGTGCCAAGGTCCTGGCTGCCCTGCTGATCGCGGAGACCGCCATCCTGGTGCTGCTCGCCGGCGCCGTCCTGGTCAAGGGCGGCGCGAGCGGGCTGACCTTCGACTCCTTCGCCCCCTCGAACGTCTTCGTCTCCGGGATGAGCGGACCGCTCGGTCTCGCGGTCGCCGCGTTCATCGGCTTCGAGGCCACCGCCATCTACCGCGAAGAGGCCCGTCACCCCGACCGCACCGTGCCCCGTGCCACCTACCTCGCGATCGGCTTCCTAGGCCTCTTCTACGCCTTCATCAGCTGGGTCATCGTGCAGGCGTTCGGCAGTGGCCAGGCCGTCGCCGTCGCCGCGAAGAACCCGGCGGAGATGTTCTTCACCGCCATGACCCAGTACGTCGGCGGCTGGGCGACCGACGTCCAGCGCGTCCTGATCGTCACCAGCGTGCTCGCCGCCCTGCTCGCCTTCCACAACGCCATCACCCGCTACGTCTACGCCCTTTCCGTCGAGAGTGTCGCCCCTGCGGCGCTGGGCCGGGTGCATCCCAGGCACGGCTCGCCGTGGGTGGCCGGCGTCGCCCAAAGCGTCCTGGCGGTTGTGGTCGTCGCCGTCTTCGCCCTGCTCGGCGTCGACCCCTACACAAAGTTCTTCCTGTGGGTGAACACTCCCGGTGTGATCGGCATCCTCGTCCTGCAGGCGCTGGCGGCCTTCGCGGTGGTCGCCTTCTTCCGCCGCAACTCCGCCGAGCACGGCGAAGGACATCTGCGCACCCTCCTCGCGCCCGGCGCGGCCGGTGTCCTCCTCACCGCTGTCACCGTGCTGGTCTGCAAGCGCCTGGACCTGTTCACCGGCGCCGGCCCGACCGTCAACTGGTCGCTGGTCGCGCTCACCCCGGCAGTGTTCCTGGCCGGCGTGGCCCTCGCCGCACGCATCCGCCGTACTCGGCCCGACGTCTACAGCAAGCTGGCCACCACCGACGTCGACGCCGCCTGACACGCGCACAGCGGCGGTCCCGTCTTCTGGCCGCAGCCCGGAAGCCGGGACCGTCCCGCACCGTACGTCCCACGCACGAGACGCCCCACGAGAGGGGTGACCGGTCATGATCCGCGGTCTGGGCAGAAAGCCGACGCCGCGCCTGGCCTCAGAACTCGACGACGCTGAACTGGGCCGCGCGTGCCGGCAACTCACCGGCAGAGGCACCGCACGGACGCTCGCCGCCCCTGTTGTCGAGCGGCTGCTCGACGACACCGGTCCCGACTGGGACCGCCGGGCTCATCGACTGGTTGCCCTGGCCGCCGTGACGCGGCCGGGCATTCAGCGCTCCTGGGCCGAACTGCGTCCCGACCGCTCCGACGCGCACAGCCTGTTCGCCTGGGGAATCATGGCACGCGGCACCCGCACGCCCCTGCACCACGAGGAGTCCGCGCAGGCATTCCGGGCCTGCGCGGCGGCGGCACGCCTGGAGCCCCACGACCCCAACCCCTGGGTGGTGCGCCTCGGGCTGCTCCGCCGGTTGCGCAGACCACGTTCGGAGGTCTTCCCCGTCTGGCGAGAGATCGTCGCGAGAGACCCCTGGCACCGCGAGGCTCATGGGCAGATGTACGGCTACCTCTCACCCCGGGAATGCGGCTCCCTCTCCCAGTCCATGGAGTCCGTCGACCAGGTGAGGGCCACGGCACCGACGGCCGGTCTCCCGTTGCTGCCGTTGATCGACCGCTACCACGCCGCATTTTCCAAGGGCGGTGTCCAGGCACTCACGGCCGACCGCCTGTGGAGCGGGTACGAAGCCACCAGGATCCTGGAACGGGCACAGGCCCCTTGGCCCGAGCCGGGCCACCTGACGCACGCGTCGGCCATCGCCGACCTCGACCTCCTGGCCTACGCCCTCTGCGCCGCCAGAGAAGCGGCCCACGCCACCCCGGTCTTCCGCGCCATCGACGGCATCGTCACCCCACTTTCCCTGGGGACACGACGGTGGCGACCCGCTCGTGGCCTACACGACCGCCGAGCGACGGGCCGACGGGGGCCCGCCGAGAAAGGCGACGTAGCCGATAACGGCGACCAGGCCGACCCGGCCGTGTGGTCCCTACCGGACTCCCCGGCGGCCGAGAGCGCGAGAGGGAGGCGGCCAGCCGCCACAGCAGCATGGCGGCCCCGGCCAGGACAGCGTCGTAACCCCGACGAGTACGACTGCGACCGACGCCGGACGTCCGGTTCGGTACACCCCGGTGCGGAAGTTGCTGTACGGGCCGAGACAGCACGCCCCTCGGTCTCGTCGCCGAGCGGTACTCCTCCGTCGAACCCGCCGGCGAGCCCTCCGAGGTCGGTACCGATCGTCTGGTCTCGTTCGTCGAACTCCCTCTCCGGCTCTCTTGAGCCGGATGGTCGGCCCGCCGCCCCGAGGAGCGTTCGAGACGCCGATGACGTTCCTTCACGTGACGACCGGCACGGGCGCCCCGAGTCAGCCGGTCGACATCGTGGCCGACATGGCGGCCGGGTACCGGCTGCCCGCGGACCCCGGGGACGGATCTGGGCCGTAGCGGGACCGAGCACTGCCCGATCGCCTTCCCCTGGACCCGGTCGAGCCGTACGACGTAGACGACAGGACGTGACCGGTAGGGCTCAGGCATGGGGGACGACAGCCACGGGGCAGCGTCCGTGGTGGAGGGCGGCGTGGGCGACGTGGCTCAGCAGCGGCCCCGTGTGCGCGTGCCGGTGCACGCGCCGGCCGACGACCAGCAGCCCGGCGTCCGCGGTGGCCTGCACGACGGCCTTGGCGGGGCTCGTGAGACGGACACTGTCGGACACGTCCACCTCCGGGTACTTCTCCTGCCAGGGGCGGAGCGCCTTGGTCAGTTCCTTCTGCCCGTTCCTCGTCATCTCCTCGGTGGCGTCGTGGTCCACACCCCAGGGGGTGCGCGCGTGGAGCGGCACGCTGCGGCCGAGGACGGCCAGCAGGGGAGCGCCTCGCGCGGAGGCGGTGTGGAAGGCGAAGTCGAGCAACTCGTCGCTGGATCCGCGCGGTTCCACCGCCACGACCACGCGGCTCGCGGTTGCAGGAGCCGGGTGCTCCCTTTCCGGAACCGTGCGGACCACGACGACGGGCCGGTCGGCGCGTGCCACGACCGGGAGGCTGACGTCGCCCAGGAAGTAGCTCGAGAAGGTTTCCAGCCTCCGTGAGCCGAGCACGAGCATCTCGGAATCCGATGCCGCCCGCAGCAGGGCCTCCTGGGCGTCCTCGGCGACCAGGCTGCCCACGACCGTCAGACCCGGATGGCGTGTCTGCAGCTCTGACTGCGCGGTGTGGACCAGACGCTTCGCCCAGTAGTTCTGGTCGACTTCGAGGGGCCCGTTGGCCGAGTCCGGCACCAGCATCGGCCACGCGTGCAGCAGCCGCAGGGTGAGCTTGCGTTTCTCGGCCTCGGCGGCGGCCCAGCGGGCGGCGGTGAGGCTCTCTGGTGAGCCGTCGAGGCCCACGGTGACAACTGGTTGCATGGCGGCGGCCTCCGTCTCGTACGAAGCTGGAGATGAAGGTGAACGAGTCCGGGGCGAGCCGTCCGGACGTCGCCGGCGGGCCGAGCGTGGTGCGTTTCTCTCCCTTCGAGAAGTACACCAATCTTGTGCGGCCCGCACGTGGACCTAGGGAGAACAGGACACGAGCGGAGACCGGAACGGTGGCGTCTCCGGGTCTGATACGGGTGAGCTCTGGTGATCGCAGGTCGCCGGTTCCCCGAGTCCTCCAGCCCGGTGGTGACCTTGGCCTTCCGTGATCCCCTGGGCGCGAAGGGTGCGAGGACCTCATGATCCACCGCGGCACCGCAGACCTCCGGTCGGGTCCGTATGGACCACCCTCGATCGCCCCTTCGTCTTCCTCGGCGTGCGCGACGGCCAGGAGCTGGGCGGTCGCGGGGCGGCAGGGCCGGCTGCCATCGCCCCTCGACAGAGGCCGGGGCTCGCCGGCTTTGGCACGGCCCCCTCGTCGGCCTCGGGTCAAAGTTCTGCTCAGCGACGACGGCGTTGGTCTTCTCGGAGTGGAGACCGCGCGACGCACGGCGTACACCTCAGCTGTGAGCGGCGTTCCGACCGCCAAGTTCGCGGCCTTCTCCGCCTCCCCGCAGATGCGGGTGGCGCCTCCCCACCTGGTCGATGCCAACCTTCTGCCGGTTGCCGGCGGGCGGGTGCCGACCGTGACGGCCGATGGGGAGGTCATCGGCGCCATCGGGGTGGGCGGCGCGGACGACACCACGGATGACCGGATCGCGAACCAGGCTCGTGAGTCCGTGGCGAAGATCGTCGCGTAGGCCCCTTCCTGGTCAGCCAGTGAGGCCAACCGGGGTGTCGCCGGAACACCGCGGCGCCCGGTCCTCAGATCACCGCACGGATGATTCCGACGGTGCGTGCCAGATGCGGCTCGGCGCGGTCGGCGCGGTGGGCGACGGCCAGCTCCACACGTGCGTCGGCCCCGGCCAGCGGCAGGTAGACGACGCCGTCGAGCGATAGGGCGGTCACCGGTTCCGGTACGACCGCGAGGCCCAGGCCGCCGGCCACGAGGGTGACCAGCGTCGAGGTCTCGCCGACCTCGTGGCGGATGTGCGGCTCCACGCCCGCGTCGCGCAGCAGGCCCAGGACGACGTCGTACATCACGGAGCGGCGGTCGGCGGAGTGCACGATCAGGTCCTCACCGGCGAGGTCCGCGACGCGGAGCCTCTTCCGGCGTGCGAGGGGGTGCTCGACCGGTACGGCGACGACGAGCCGGTCCCGACGCAGGGTGTGCACGGTGAGGGAGAGGTCGGCCGCCGGTGGCCGGAGCAGTGCGACGTCGATCGCGCCGGTGCGCAGCGCCTCGACCTGATCGGGTGCGAGCATCTCGCCCCGGAAGGAGAAATCGACGCCGGGGAGTTCCGCCGTGAGCCGGCGTGAGAGCGCGGGCAGCAGGCTGTACGTCGCCGAGCCCACGCACCCGATCGCGAGGTGGCCCACCGAGCCCGCCGCCACGAGCCGTGCGTGATGGGCGGCCTCGTCGACATCGGCGAGGATCCCGCGCGCCCGCTCCAGGTAGGCCCGGCCGGCCTCGGTCAGATCCACGCGGCGTGTGGTGCGGTGCAGCAGCTCGACGCCGAGCTCCGCCTCCAACTGCCGGATCTGCTGGGACAACGGCGGCTGGGCCATGTGCAGCCGCTCGGCCGCACGACCGAAGTGCCGCTCCTCGGCCACCGCCACGAAGTAGCGGAGATGGCGCAGATCCATATGTCATCCATATCAATCGGCACGGATATACGTACTTCAGAATATCGCTGCCCATGGCTAGCGTCGTAGCCATGAGTGCTTTCCTGTACGCCGCGACCCGGACGCCGTTCGGCCGCTTCAACGGCGCCCTGGCCGGGGTGCGCCCCGACGACCTCGCCGCAGCCGCGATCACCTCGACGCTCGCCCGGGTGCCCCGCTTCGACCCCGCCGCCATCGATGACGTGGTGTGGGGCAACGCCAACGGCGCCGGCGAGGAGAACCGCAACGTCGGCCGCATGGCGGCGCTGCTCGCCGGGCTCCCGGTGAGCGTGCCGGGCACCACGGTCAACCGGCTGTGCGGATCGAGCCTCGACGCGGCTATGACGGCCAGCCGCACCATCGAGTCCGGGGACGCCGAGGTGGTGCTCACCGGCGGCGTCGAGTCGATGACCCGTGCGCCATGGGTGCTCCCGAAGTCGGCGAAACCCTTCCCGGCCGGCGACGTCACCGCCGTCTCCACCACGCTCGGCTGGCGGCTGGTCAACCCGCGGATGCCGAAGGAGTGGACGGTCAGCCTCGGCGAGTCCAACGAGCAGCTCCAGGACCGCTTCGGGATCTCCCGCGAGCGCCAGGACGAGTTCGCCGCCCGCTCCCACCAACTTGCCCACGCCGCCTGGGAGTCGGGCTTCTACGACGACTTGGTGGTGCCGGTCACCGGCGTCGAGCTGGCCCGCGACGAGGGCATCCGGCCCGGATCCACACCCGAAGTGCTGGCCGGGCTCAAGCCGGTATTCCGCACGGCGGAGCAGGGCGGCACCATCACCGCGGGCAACGCCAGCCCCCTCAACGACGGTGCCTCCGCGGTGCTGTTGGGCAGCGAGAAAGCCGCGGCCACGATCGGGGCCGACCCGATCGCCCGTATCGCCGGCCGCGGGGTGATGGCGCTGGAACCGCAATCCTTCGGGTATGCCCCGGTCGAGGCCGCGAACCGTGCGCTGGCCAGGGCCGGGATCGGCTGGGACCAGGTGGGCGCGGTCGAGCTCAACGAGGCGTTCGCCGTGCAGTCGCTCGCCTGCGTCGACGCGTGGAAGATCGACCCGGGCATCGTCAACCAGAAGGGCGGCGCGATCGCGATCGGCCACCCGCTGGGCGCCTCGGGCGGCCGCATCCTTGCCACGCTGGCCAAGGTGCTGCGCGAGACAGGGCAGCGCTACGGCGTCGCCGCGATCTGCATCGGGGTGGGCCAGGGCCTGGCCGTTGTTCTCGAGAACTGCGATGTCACGGGGGCGAAGCGATGAGCCGGGCGGAGATCCTCGCGAGCGCCGACGCGGCGGTCGCCGGCATCGAGGACGGATCGACCATTCTGGTCGGCGGCTTCGGGCTGGCCGGGATGCCGTTCGACCTGATCGACGCGCTCATCCGACAGGGCGCGAAGGATCTGACGATCGTGTCCAACAACGCGGGCAACGGCGACGTCGGCCTGGCCGCGCTGCTGGCCGCGGGGCGGGTGCGCAAGGTGCTCTGCTCCTTCCCCCGCCAGGCCGACTCCTGGGTCTTCGACGGCCTCTACCGCGCAGGGAAGATCGAGCTGGAGGTGGTGCCACAGGGCAACCTCGCCGAGCGGATGCGCGCGGCCGGCGCCGGTATCGGTGCCTTCTACTGCCCGACCGCGGTCGGTACACCGCTCGCCGAGGGCAAGGAGGAGCGGGAGATCGACGGCCGGAGGTACCTGCTGGAGTACCCCATCAAGGGCGACTACGCCCTCATCCGCGCGCATGTCGCGGACACCATGGGCAACCTCGTCTACCGCAAGACCGCCCGCAACTTCGGCCCGGTCATGGCCACGGCCGCCACGACGACCATCGTCCAGGTCGACGAGGTCGTCGAGCCCGGCGAGCTCGACCCGGAGGCCGTCGTCACCCCGTCCGTCTACGTCGACCGGGTCGTCCAGGTCGAGGCCCGTCACTACACAGTCCAGGGGGCACGATGACCACCACGCCCACCGCGTCCACCGATCGTCGTCTGTCGATGGACGAACTGGCCGCCGTGATCGCACGCGACATCCCGGCCGGCTCCTTCGTCAACCTCGGCATCGGGCAGCCCACCAAGATCGCCGACCATCTGCCGGACGGCTCCGGGGTGGTGCTGCACACCGAGAACGGCATGCTCAACATGGGCCCGAAGGCGGAGGGCGACGGGATCGACCCCGACCTGACCAACGCCGGAAAGGTCCCGGTGACCGAGCTGCCGGGCGCGGCCTACTTCCACCACGCCGACTCCTTCGCCATGATGCGCGGTGGCCACCTCGACGTCTGCGTCCTGGGGGCCTACCAGGTCGCCTTCGACGGCGACCTCGCCAACTGGACCACCGGCGGACCCGAGGACATCCCGGCCGTCGGCGGCGCCATGGACCTCGCCATCGGCGCCAAGGACGTCTACGTGATGATGACCCTCTTCACCCGCTCCGGCGAACCCAAGCTCGTACCGCGATGCACGTACCCGCTCACCGGCGTCGGCTGCGTCAGCCGCGTCTACACGGACCACGGCGTCTTCGACGTCGGACCCGAGGGCGTACGGCTCCGGGAGACGTACGGCATTAGCGCCGGCGAACTCGCCGAGCGGCTCGACATCACGCTGCCTCAGAGCTTTCCGCGCAGCCGGTAGTGGACCGGGAAGCCGTACCGGTGGCCCCCTGCGGTCACGCGTGCCGTCAGGTATCAGGACTGGTTGGGCTCGGGCTGGGGGCCGGTGCGGGCGACGCCGGCGTCGGACAGCCCGGGCTGGCCGCTGGGCTGTTCGCCGAAAAGTTCCCGCCACGAGGCGAACCCCACATTCGGCGGGTCCCGGCACTCCGGGGCCCGCCGAATGTCATCCGGTCAGGAGCAGGAAGCGCGCCAACGGTGGGAGCGGATCTTGGTGTTGAACTCTGATCCGAAGCCACCGTTCTGCGCCCAGCAGTAGTGGTCGCCGGTGTAGTTGGCGCCGGTGTAGAGAACGACCCAGTTGTACGAGGACGACGTGCCGCGGTTGTAGATCGACCTGACCACCTGGTTGTCGGCCCACGAACACTGGACGTCACCGCTGTACCAGTCCGGGTCGGCGTTGCTCCATGAACATCGGCTGCCCGTGCCGTTGTTGCCGCTGTAGACGCACACGCTGCCGCTGTTGCACTCCCAGGCCTGCGCCGTGGCACTGGCGGGACTCGGTGCGATCAGGCCCAGGGCGGCCGTGGCGAGGGTGAGCGCCGCGGCGACGAGACCCCGGCGGAGTCGACGGGGGGTGCGGCTGGACTTCCGGTCGTGCTCCTGCTCGTACGGGAACATTGCGTACCTTTCCGGTGGACTGCGCCAACTTGCCTACGGCTGGCGGGAATCCATGCTTCCCGGCCCGGCATGCCGCTGTCATGCTCATGCGAGTCCACTGACACTTCGCAGGTCGGCACCAGTACCCCACAGGGAAACGGATGCTCCGCTTTCACTTCACGGCCGAGGACCTCACCAGGGTCAGAGTGGCGACCGAACCACACGCGCTCTGGGAGATCGCGGTCAGTCTGCACCGGCTCCAGACCCGCGAAGGCCGCTGGGCCTACGCACCCTGGTTCCGCACCACACGTGACGCGTTGCGCCTGGCCGGGCTCGAACGGACGGTGAAGACCTTCCTGTTGCCGCTCTTCCCCCGCGCCAGCTACTTCCCAGACTTCCTGACACCACCTGAGGGCACCCAAGGGCTGGACGCCGGACTGGAGGCGATTCTGGCGACGCCGGGCGAGCGGATCGCGCACGAGGTCGACACCCTCACCCGAGCCGTCGGAGCCCCGGCCTGGACACATCGACTCACCGAGCCGGACCTGCGCGGACAACTCGCGGGCGCCCTGCGCGCCTACCACCGTGCCGCGATAGCCCCGCACGAGGAGTGCATCCAGGAACGTCTGCACGCCGAACGGGTCCGGCACGCCCACACCCTGTTCCACGCGGGAACCGAAGGCCTGCTCGCCGGACTGGGCCCCACGATTCACTGGCGGCCACCGGTCCTGGAGATCGATCCGTATCCGGACCACCGGGACGTCCACCTCGACGGGCGGGGGCTGCTCCTGATCCCGTCCCACTTCTGCTGGCAGGCGCCTATCGCTCTGGCCGACCCCGGGCTCCCGTCCGTGCTTCTCTACCCACTCCATCACCTGCCGACGACGACCCCGCACGCAGACTCCCCTCCGCTGAACGTGCTGCTCGGCCCCACCCGCGCCGCCATCCTGAGAGCCAGCGCGACCGGCTCCACCACCACCGAGGCCGCCCACCGGGCCGGCGTGACCCCCACGACGGCCAGCCATCACACCGCCGTACTGCGCGACGCCGGCCTGATCACCAGCCACCGCCACGCCAACACGGTCCTGCACACCCTGACCCCACTCGGAGCCGCTCTGCTGCAAACGGGGTTTGGCGACCGCTGACCCGTTGACCCGGTGCCGGGGGCCGGGGTGCGCTCGCCGGTGTTGCGCCGTGCGGGTCTCCGCGCTGCGCCACCGTCAGGACGGCGCTCACGTGAGGCGGGGAACGTCGGCGGGGTAGAGGCCGGGGCGGTGGGGGGTATCCGTCGGAGGCGTCGCGGGCGACGTCGACGCCGACTACCACCAGCTCGGGTTCCACCAGCGTGACGTTCAGTTTTTCCTGGCTGCCCCACCCGGCGGAGAACGACCGGCCTCCTGTCCACGGATGCCCGCGCCGCACCGGAGCCGCAGCACCTGCCGCCTGGGCGAGGGTTGGTGCGGTCGACGTACTGAAGGCGGCCTTTGCTGTCGTGGCTGCCGAGAAGTAGCGCGCGGGGAGCAACCAGAGAACCGGTGATCGCGCCGACGATCGCCTCGTTCGTCTCACGGACCTTGTGTGTCTGCCGGGCCCCCACCGACGGACGGTAGGCGTCGACCAGTCTCCTGAAGACGGCTTCCTCCATCCCGACCGACGTCCACGCCAACCACACGCGCACGACGCCGGCCTCGGTGGTCGACGGGCACAGCGCCCACCACCGACCGCGACGAACCTGGACTCCAGCGCGGCCCTGCGCCGCCGATACGGCCAGGAGGTCAAGTCCGCTCGGACAGTCGCGGCAGATCGAACGCGACGAAGTGGGCCGGCCACTGCTCCGCTGCCCAGGCCGCCGCGGCACCAGACCGGGCAAGCGCGCTCCCGGCCTCCTGTGTGACCGCAGCAGAGTCGAGCTCGCCGTCTTGAGATAAGCCCGCTCAAGTGCCCGAGTTTGTTGGGTCCATGCCTGTCTGGGATGTCACATGGTCTGAGGTGACCGTGGAATGTGGGAGCCGTGAAGCAGCTGCCTATTGATCAATGTTTGGAATGGGGCCGGCCGCCTTGCTGTCGAAGGTAGATGCGTTGGACACTGTGGGGGGTTTTCTCGACAACGCCAATGACTGGTGGGGGGCGGCCGTCGGATGTGTCGCCGGTATCGGAGCCGCAGTAGATACCGGAGCGATCGGATACGCCGCCGCGGTCGGCGGTGTAATCGGAGCCGGAGTCGGCAGCGCTGTCGGAGTTGGTGCTGCCATCGCCGGTAGCTGCCTGGTCGGCGGAGTCGCGGGTTATTACAACACGGACATCATCAGCTACGGGTAACCGTTGCGGTGGAAATCTCTGCCGGGCCGGGAAGGGATTCCCGGCCCGGCCATCACCGCAATAATTCAGAGGGGTGCTGCGTTGATAAACGCGGATAAGGGTGTATCGATGAAGGACGCGGTAAGGAAAACGCTGGTCTTCTCTGCAATTCTGATCGTAGGGGGACTCGGCGGGTGCGTTGCTGGATTGATCACTGGCGACGTGCCACCGATAGTGATGGGGGCGGGGGGTGCAGCCTGCGGGGCGCTTCTGGCGGTTTTTGCCGTGCTGGCCCATCGGAAGAATTGCTCCTGACCAGGGCGCTGAACCTGGCGAGTTGACGTTCGCAGAAATGCGTCACTCCGATGACACCAACCGCCGCATGTGCCTACCTCGGATCAGACCGTGCATGTCTCCGCCGATGTGCATGCCCTGGGTCGCGGGCAGGTAGCGGGCGGCCACGCGCAATTATTCGACTTGAGGAAGGGCGCGCGGCAGCAGTGCCTGCTGAAGGCCGTGGGCGAGTTCGTGTTGGGCGCTGTACAGACTGCCTCTCGACACCGACTTCACCCGACAGGCGTGGGCCTTCCTGCCCCTGATCATCTCCGGCAGGCCCGTCGGCTGCTGCATTCTGATTGGTTGGGCTGACCGACGTTGAGAGGGCCGCGATGGAACGGTTACGGCTCCAGGCCGTGGAACTCTTCGCTACCGGGCAGAGGAACCAGCAGATCGCGGCCGCGCTGCGGGTCAGTGAGCGGTCCGTGGAGCGGTGGCGGCGGGCCTGGCGTGAGCGAGGCAAGGCCGCGCTGCTGTCGAAGGGCTCTCCCGGAAGGCCCCGTCTCACGCAGGCGCAGATAGCGCGGCTGGAGCGGGAGTTGGAGCGTAGTCCGCTCTTTAACGGGTGGACGGATCAGCGGTGGACGCTGGCGCGGATCCAGACGCTGATCGGTCGGCTGTTCCACGTCTCGTACACGGTTGCGGACACCTGGCAGCTGTTGAAGCGGCATGGCTGGTCGTGGCAGCAGCCCGCTGGGCGGGCCATCGAACGGGACGACGAGGCGGTCGAGGTATGGAAGAAGGAGACCTGGCCGCAGGCAAAGCGCCGCGGCGGAGCGCAACGCCTGGATTCTCTTCGAGGTCGAGGCCGGGCAGTCGATGACTCCGCCGCGCGCCAGGGTCTGGGGCCGGATCGGGCAGACCCCCGTGGTACGGGTGCGGGGCCGCGGCTCGGGCGGGTGTCGATGGCGGGCATGACCTGCTGCAAGCCCGGCGAGCGTTCCCGGCTGATCTACGCGGTGCGGGAGTATCGGGGCCGCAAGGACGAACCGAAGGGCTTCGGTTGGTGTGACCTCCGCGCCCGGATCGTCCGAGCCGGCACCCCAGGGCATCTGGTCGCTGGTCGAACGCGACATCGGCAGCCTTGCCGCCGCCGACCTCACCCAGATCACCACAGCCGTCAAGCATCGCCTCAAGACGATCCAGTACCGCTCACACCTGGTCGACGGCTGCCTCGCCGCTACCGGGCTCGCTCTGAACAGCTGACGCATAGGCGGGCGTAGGCGGCGCCGCCGTGGTCGGCGCACATGACAATCAACCAGCGCCGGCCTGCCGTGGCGCTGCCCGATGCGCCAGCCCCCGCATGAGGGCGTCCCGCACGCTCGCCTTCAAGTGCCGAGCCCACGGCGGGTCGGTCTCGCCGCGCATCGTGCTCCAGCAGGCGAGGGCGTAGCCGTACTCTCCGGGGCTCAGGTATCCCATTCGGTGAAGGGGTTCGTCCCTGCGCCCGGTGAGCATACGGTCGGTGAACTCGCCGACCGGCATCACCGAGTACCCGGCCGCCTTCACGTAGTCGTCCGCGGCGTTGGCCGACAAGACGCCCATGCCGAGGTGGACGGTCACCAGGTCGGTGAGCCGCTCCTCCTCGGCGTGGGAGATGCCCAGCCTGGCGACGCGCCCCTCACCGACCAGCCGGGCATGTGCCAGCTCGTGCGCGACGAGCCCCGCGAACGAATCGGGCCGGGCGGCCACGCGGCGGTCCAGTTCGATCACCACCCGGTCGAACGCCTTGCGGTACTCACCGACCTGATGCTTCCTGCCCTGCACCTTCTCCGGGGACTCCACCAGCAGCACACTGATGCCGGAGACGTCCGCGCCCATCACCGCACCGACCCGCCGCACCAGCATCTCGGCCTGCTCCTGCGTGCCGGTGAAATCCGCGGGGACGAAACCTGGGAGTGCGATCTCGCGGCGCGGCGTCGCGGGCCCGAACTCCTCGGCGCACCACCGCAGCCACCGCTCGGTCCACGTCCGCTGTTCTTGCGGCACGGGACACGCTCCAGGAGAGTCGGTCCGCAGCCACGGTTTCGGCCCCGTCGTGCTGATTCCAGCCGACGGCCGGTCCTTACCACGTAGCCAGTCCGCCATCCGGTCCGGCACCCATCCGCCCATGACACCCCCGGCGATCCCGCAGGCGGCTCCGGCCGCCCTCCCGTCTTCATGTGGGACGTGTCTCGATCCCCGGCAGTTGCCCGCAGGGCCGAGCATTCGCGAACCGCCTGTGCCGCACATCACTGGTTGCAGCCGCCATCGTGATTCCGAACGTCCGCGTCCGATGGTCGCCGATCACAACGATCCAACCGACACCACGAGTTCAAGTTCAGTAGCCAGCGATCCGCACTCGGCCGGCCTCGGAGGTGGACACGACCATGCCTTGGGCGCCGAAGGCGGGCATGATCTGGTCGGCGATCAGAGCCGTGATGTCCTGGACTCCGACGACTTCGATCAGCCCCGCAGCCAGGTGAGTGAGTTGGTACAACCTGCCCGCGGCGTGGCCGGTGTGACGGTCTGCGGGGGAGCGTCGGGTGCCGGGACGGCAGAGCGGGTCCGGTGGGCGGCACGCGGGGAACATGAAGGGGAGGAGCTGCTGCTTGCTCGTCGAGCCCTCCGTCGCCGGGAGCTCCGGCAGCGGGCCGTCCAGCGGGTAACCGGATATGTCGACCATGCCGAGCTGGTACGAGAGCATGCCGAGCCCGACGACGGGGTCGACCAGGTCCTGCAGCGTGGCGTACTTGTCCTCGGCCTCGGCCTGGGTGCGGCCGAAACGATGAACGCGCCTGGCAGGACCTTGACCTGCTCCGGGTGGCGTCCGTGGTCGGCGACCTGCTTCTTGAGGCCGCGGTAGTAGGCCTGAGCGCCCTCGAGCGTCTGCTGGACGGTAAAGACCACCTCGGCCCAGCGAGCGGCCAAGTCCTGCCCGTCGGGCGACGAGCCGGCCTCCACGATCACGGGGTGCCCCTGGGGCGGGCGGGCGACGTTCAGCGGCCCGCGTACCTGGAAGTGGTCGCCCCGGTGCCCGAGGATGTGCAGCTTCGACGGGTCGAAGAAGCGTCCACCCTCCTTGTCGTAGACGAACGCGTCGTCCTCCCAGCTGTCCCACAGTCCGGTGACGACCTTCATGAACTCGCGCGCCCGCCGGTAGCGGGCGGCGTGCGGCAGCTGGTGGTCGAGGTTGAAGTTGCGGGCCTCCGCGTCCGTCGCCGAGGTGACGACATTCCAGCCGGAGCGGCCGGCGCTGAGGTGATCGAGCGAGGCGAACTGGCGGGCCACGGTGAACGGTTCGTTGTAGCTCGTCGAGGCGGTGGCGGTCAGTCCGATGTGTGTGGTGTGCACCGCGAGCGCGGACAGCAGGGTCAGCGTCTCCAAGTGCACCATCCGTCCCTGCCTGCTGAGCTCGTCGGTGTCCTGGTACTTGGTGCGTACTCCGGCGCGTCGGACAGGAAGACCATGTCGAAGAGGCCCCGCTCGGCCGTCTGGACGAGCGGGCGGTAGTGGTCGAAGTCGAGTCCTCCGTCGGGGCGGGCCTCGGGGTGCCGCCAAGCGGCGACATGATGCCCGGGAGCCGGCAGGAAGGCGCCCAGTTTCATCATGCGTCGTTGCGAACTCACGTTGTTTCTCCCAGGAAGAACTGAAGTACGGTCGGTTCAGGCGAGTTGCCGCACGGGGCTGCCGGCCAGGAACGCTTGGATGTCCTCGACCGCCTGGCCGTAGTACGTGGCGTAGTTGTGCCGCGACACGTAGCCGAGGTGCGGGGTTGCGAGCAGGCGGGGCGCCGTACGCAGCGGATGGTCGGCGGGCAGCGGTTCCACGTCGAAGACGTCGACACCGGCCCCGGCGATCCGGCCTTCGCGCAGGGCGGTGAGCAGGGCGTCCTGGTCGACGATCGCCGCGCGCGAGGTGTTGATCAGGTATGCGGTGGGCCGCAGGAGCTCCAGCTCGGCGGCCCCGACCAGGCCGCGGGTGCGCTCGCCGAGCGCGAGGTGGATGGAGACGAAGTCGCTGATGGCCAGCAACTTCTCTTTGTTCGGTACGAGTTCGATGCCGCACTCGTCGGCCCGTTCCTTGGTGAGGTGCTCGCTCCAGGCGCACACCCGCATGCCGAAGGCGAGCCCGACCTGGGCGACGCGGCTTCCGATCTTCCCGAGTCCCAGCAGGCCCAGGGTGCGCCCGTGCAGGTCCGCGCCGACACCGGACTGCCAGGGCCCGCCGTCGCGCAGGGCAGTGGATTCCCCGACGATGTCACGGGCGAGGCCCAGCAGCAGCGCCCAGGTGAGCTCGACCGGAGGTGTGGAGGAGCTCGTGGTGCCGCACACCGTGACGCCGGACCGCCCAGCGGCCTCGAAGTCGATGACGGAGTTGCGCATCCCGGAAGCGACGAGCAGTCTCAGCCGCGGCAACCGCTCCAGCAGGGACGCGGGGAAGGGCACGCGCTCGCGCAGGGTCACCACCATGTCGAAGTCGGCGAGCAGCTCGGCGAGCCGGTCCTCGTCCATGTGCTCGGTGAACGTGACGATCTCCACCCGGTCCTGTACCGGGCTCCAGTCCGTCGCACCGAGCGCGGCGTTCTGGAAGTCGTCGAGCACCGCACAACGCAGTCGCATGTCACTTTCCTCCGTCGTTCGTCTGCTTCGTGGTGACACCGAGCCCCGTCCCCGCCGGCAGTGTCACCGCACCAGCGGTCACTTCCGCGCCGGTGAAGGGGTCGTCGGCCAGACCCACGTGGCCGTCGAGGTCGAGGTGGTCGGCGAGCGCGCCCAGCTGCGCCATCGCGGTCAGGCCCAGGGAGCTTTCCAGTTTACAGCCGAGCATCACGCCCAATCCGGCGCGCCGGGTCAGCGCGATGGTCTCCTGCGCCGCGAGCAGGCCGCCGCACTTGACGAGCTTGACGTTGATCCCGCTGACCCGGCGGCGCAGGCGCAGCACGTCATCGGGTCCGTGGCAGTCCTCGTCGGCGTAGACGGGCATCGGCGAGTGCTCGCTCACGTACCGCAGTGCGTCCAGGTCCCGCGGCGGCAGCGGTTGTTCGAGCATCTCGACGCCGTGCCGGGCGAGTTCGCGCCCGACGCGTACCGCCTGCTCCGGCTCCCAGGAGCCGTTGCCGTCGACCCAGATTCGGCCGTCGTAGACCGGGCGCAGTACGCCGACACGCTGTCCGTCGTCGTCCGGGGTTAACTTCAGATTCAGCACCGGCCAGTGTGCGAGGGAGCGGCCCGCGGCGAGGAGTTCGTCGTCGGGGCAGGCCCCGATGGACAGCGCGGTCGGTGGGGGGCAGCCCGGCCAGGCCGAGGAGGTGGTGCAGCGGTTGTCCGCTGGCCTTGCCCAGCAGGTCGTGCAGGGCCATGTCGACCGCGGACCGGGCAACCGGTTCGATGCCCGCGTCGGCCAACGCCTCCATGATCCACCGTAGTTCGTAGGGTGACGCGGCGTCCTGTAGCGCCTCGGCGCAGGCGTCGACGGCGTCCGGGGCGGCGTCGCGTGCCGTTCCACGGCCGGTCAGCCCCTGCCAGCTCACCTCGACGACGCTCTGCCGGACTTCGGTGGTGACCCCGGTGTTGCTGACGAAGGGGTGGGTTAGGTGTGCCGAGAGGATGTGGTGGTGGAGCTTCACCCGTAGGCCTCCTCGAAGGCGGCGACTGCGACACAGGCCTGATGGAACGTCAGGTCGCGGAAGCCTCCGGTTCCACCGGGACGGCGGGAGGGCGCGTGGCGCCGTCGGCGGGTACTCCGCTGCCGCTGCGGAAGCGGCCCCGCAGATACGAGGAGAGGCGTTCGCCGTGCCGTGCCAGCCAGTCGGTGGTCACGTCGTACGCCTTGTCGGGGTCGGTCGTGCGCAGGTCTGCCAGCAGGCCTGCAGCAGTTCGATGTCGGCGGGTTAGGTGCTGGGCGGGCACAGCATGAACGTCTGGGCAGGCGGCAGGACGAACGCCAGCGGGCGCGCCTCGTCGAAGTGGCGGACCAGCGGCGAGGCGATGGCCCGCAGCGAGCGGACGGTGGAGCGACGGGTCAGGTGGCCACCGCGCCGGGGCGGACAGCCGGCCATGGCGCGGGCGCCCCAGTGCAGGTGGGTGATGAAGGGGCTCTCGGCGGGCTCCGCACCGCCCTCGGGTCGGTGCGTGTGCAACAGCCCGAACAGCACGTTGGTCAGCTGCAGCGACATCACCGGCAGCACAGCGCCCCGCACCAGCTCCAGGACGGCCTCGGCGAGTGACCGGGCGGAAGGGAAGCGGTGTCCCTCCAGCACGTAGGCAGAGCCGTCACGGACGACGTCGCACCGGCCGACGGTGCCGTCCGGCCGTGCGACCTGGCTGATCAGCTCGGAGAGCCGGGTGCCCTGCTTGGCGGTATCGTCCGCCTGTTCGATCAGCAGGGTGAGCATGTCGGTTACCAGGTGGCTGTGTTCCACGACGACGGCTGCCCACTGCCGGAACCGGAACCCGGGTATCGCGCTCATGCGCCGCCAGTGCAGGTCGACGAGCGGGACCAGTTCGCCGTCCACCTCTGCCTGGACCACGGGGCAGAAAAGCGGGCGGCCACGGTCCCGGCGGACGAAGGCGGAACCGTCCCAGGTACGCAGGGTCATTACCTCGCGTTTGCCGTGCTGTCACCGAGCCCGGCTGGTAGGCCTCGTCGCCTCCCTCCGTGTCCGCCTCGGTCCGGGTGAACCCGTAGATCAGGGGATAGTCGTGGCCCGCGCCGCAGATCGCGGTGTTGAAGTCCATGGGCCCGGACCGGCCGAGGGCGATGTCCTCCCAGTTGCCCAGGTGGCCGGTGCGGGGCGGCACCAGATCCGGGTCGCGGTCCAGCAGCTTGAGGAGGGTGCCGATCTGCAGGTCGTGGGAGCCCGTGTACACGGGGACGAAGGTCTTGTCGCCGGCGGCCAACGCGTCCGCGTGGGCGGCTGACGCCAGGCCGAGTTCGTCGAAGATGCGCCTGCTCGCCGGGCACCACCCGCGCCCACCCGAGCCGACAGGTGCGGCAGCATGCCCCCCGCCAGCAGGACGTTCCACTCGCCTGCTGAGCGAACGTCGACCCGTACGGTGAAGGAGCGGCCGTCGGCCACGACGTCGGCGACACCTGTCTCGCGCATACGGTGGAGGTCCAGGTCGAACGTCTCGTGCCAGGTCGGGCCGAGGTCTCGCCACCCTCGTCCTTCGGGCAGGAGAAGGGGGAGGACGCCTATCGCGCAGAGGTTGGCGCGGTGGATGCGCTCGAAGCTCTCCGCCATGACGGCGCGCACGCCCAGCAGCCATGGCCCCTTGGCGGCCCAGTCCCGCGAGGACCCCATGCCGTAGGAGTGGCTGGCCAGCACGATCAGCGGGGTGTCCGCGTCCGCGTAGCGGCACGCGGCCTCGTGGACGGGAGACGTCTTCCGCTCGGCAGGTGCAGCGTGTCGCCCCCGGAGGGGCCGGCCGCGAGGAGGTGGTTAATCAGCCGCGGGTTGCTGAAGGTGCCACGGGCCATCACTTCGTGGTTGCCGCGCCGTGAGCCGTAGGAGTTGAAGGAGCGCTCGCCTGCTTCCCTGAGATAGCGGCCAGCCGGTGAGTCGGGCGAGATGGCGCCCACGGGCGAAATGTGGTCGGTGCTGGCGTCGTCCGGGTGTTCACCGCCCTGGCGGCCCAGGCAGAAGCGAACGAGGACCCGGAACGGGCCGTCTCGGTGGACTCCACCATCGTGCGCGCTCACCAGCACGCGGCCGGAGCCCGCAACAGGGGCCCCGGTCGGCGAGCCGGACGACCGTGCCGTCGGTCGCCCCTGCGGCGGACTGACCACCACCTTGCGGCCGACGGCCGGTGCCGGCCACTGACGTTCGTCCTCACTGCCGGACAGGCCAGCGGCGCACCCGCCTTCACGGAGGTGATGGCCCGCTCACGGTTTCTGGGTGACGCCACGGGCCTGGGAGAACTGGATCACCCACTATCAGCACAAGGGCTTCCGCGTCGTTGCCCCGCCCTACCCCGGATTCGAGGTGGAGGTCGAGGCCCTGAACGCCGACCCGACGCCCCTCGAGACCGTGACCGTCCCCGCCATCAACTCCGCCCTGGAGAAGGTCATTACCGCACTGGACTGGCCGCCGGTCATCATGGGGCTGGGACACGCCGCTGACGAGATACACCCGGTGCCGCCTCGTGTGAGGCGGTGCGCGACCCCAGGATCCGTCAATGCACCTCAGTGCGAGGAACGGCAGGTGTTGTGGTGGGCGATGTCGAGGACGAAGCGCTCGGGGTGGTGTAGCTGCTTCGTCGTGTAGGAGGGCTTGCTGTTGAACGCGGCCCCGAAGGTGACGACGCCCTCGAAGTCGCCGGTCAGTGCGAAGCCCTTGAGTTTCGGCAGATCCAGCTTGATCAGGCGCGGGCCTTTGTAGACGTTCCTGCCCGCGTTGTTGTGGGCTGCAGCTGGGGAGAGCTTGATCTCCAGGAAGTGCTTTCCGGCCAGCGGGACCTTCTTCCCCGAGCTGTCGTAGCGGAGTTCCTTGACACGCGTGACGGTGGTCGGCGGCAGTTTGCCCTTCACATCGATGACGACCCGGTCGAAGGAGCAGTGACCGGCGATCCTGGCGTTGACCACGAGACTCGTGGACGGTGCCGGGGACGTGGCGGCGGCAGAGGTCGACGCCGCGGTGCCGGCCAGCAGGAGTGCGCTCGCGGTGATGGCCATGAGGCGATGGCGGGTGTACATGACGCCCCCTTATGAGACGTCGGGGACTGGTGGACACAGTATGAGACATATGTGAGGGTCATACGGTTGCATGCTTTGGCGGATGATTCTCATGTACTGAAGTGCGATCGCCGACCTCCACGGTCGCCGGCATAGCCGCGGTTGGCCCAGACCCGGGTGATCTGCGGCTGGGTGAGGCGCAGCGCCAGAACACGTCGCGGGCGGCGTCGCGGTCCAACCCTTCCAGGACGGCGCGCACATCCTGGGGCTTCTGCGGCATCGCCACCAGATACGAGAAAACCGCCACTTCCTACGAGGCGGTGGTCAAACTCGCGTCATTCCTGTTCTGGGAAAGATCCCTTTTGAAAACGATCCCTAGAAGAGGCCCGTGTAGCCCTGCCAGCCGGTGGCGATGCGCGTGCGCGCCCCGAACGATCCCTTGCCGTCGCCGTTGTTGCGCCACACGTTCCCCGCGCTGTCCCGCGAGACCAAGTCGGCCTTCCCGTCGCCGGTGATGTCGCCGACGCCGACGATCACGTTGTAGGAGCCGCCCCAGTTGGAGAGGACCTTCGCCCGGGCGCCGAACGTGCCGTTACCGGTGCCGTAGTACCGGTACAGGCTGTTCGACGTTTCCTGCGCCAGCAAGTCACCGATGCCGTCGTCGTTCAGATCCCCGGCCCCGAGGACCTTCTTGTACGTCTTCCAGTCGGCGTAGAGCTGCACCCGGGCCGACAACGTGCCCGAGCTGGTGCCCTGGTAGAGGCCTTGTTCATGCCATCGGGAGTGGTCAGCACGTCGTATTGGTTCCAGCCGGACGTGCCCAGCGAGGTGTACGACGTCGACGGCTTAGGCGCGGCACCACACCCCGGCTTGTAGGCGCGCATGGCCCTGCTGCTCAGCCGCACCAGGACGTCGTTGCACCGGTCCCCGCTGAGGTCGCCGAACGGCACCGCCTTGACCGAGGTCGCCCAGCCGCTGCCGCTCACCTTCTTCCGAGAAGGCGCCCTTGCCCGTGCCCTGCTGGAACATCAGCGCGCCGGAGGAGTTGAGGGTGAGGAGGTCGCCGAGGCCGTCGCGGCCCGCGTGATCGCGACGCACGGGAGTGGCGAGAGTCCCGGCCGTCGTCAGGTGGATGCGTTCGCCGGCGTGAAGGAGAACCGACAGCAGGGCGGCATCATCCGAACCTTCTTCGGCCGCTACCACATCCTGCCCGGAGACAATTTCTACGTGCAGGCCGGCGCATAACACCGCTCCACCCGATACCGGCAGGCCCCTCACGCCATGGCGCGAGGGGCCCGCCCCCTATGACGGAGGAAAAGAAACACCCATGGCAGAGATCAGGCCGGTAGACGAGTACTCCGGAATGGCCACCCTGAACCACGCCTTCTACGTCATCGGAATGGGAGAACCCGACGGCATCGCCCTGCCCTCCATGTCGTCCCGTACCCGCGTCACTGCCACCGACAGCTGCCTCACCATCACGGCAGGCTCCACCGAGTGGGAGCCGGTCAAGATCAGCTTTCTCGTCTACGACCAGGAACCCGAGCCGCTGCCGGGGGAGTGGACCCACATCGAAGCCTTCACCTGTACCGCCACCGACGCTCCGGCCAGTTTCACGACCGGCACTGACCCCGACGACATGTTCCAGGAACCGCCGCCGGAGCACCTGTTCAACCGGCCCGGGCTCGAACCCCCCTACCGCTGGAAGGGGCGCCTTCTCGTCGCTGCGTACGAAGTAGAGGAACACGTCCTCCAGTTCTGGCCCGCGTAGTGCAGAGCGCGTGGCACTCGTGGATGCGGTCGCCCGGCGCGGCGCCGCCCAGGACCCCGCCGGTTGACGCAACTGAGCAGGCGGGGTACGCAGTGTCGGCATCCATGGGCGACCGTCGGTGTTGATCGTTGATCGCGTACTCGTGCTGGTTACGGGCGATTGCCCACGCTCAAGATCGTCTGCCCGTGCGCTCAGCGACGGACGCGGTAGCGGATGTGGGTGGCCTGCGGTGTGTCGATCACCCGGACGATCTCCAACTCGATCTCTGACGGCAACACGTCGAACAGCCGATGGCCACGGCCGAGAAGCACCGGTATCTGATGGATCTGCACCTCATCCAGCACCCCGGCCTCGAGCGCCCGCTGCGCCGTGTATGCGCCGCGCACCTGCACGTCTTTGCCTCCGGCTGCGGCCTTGGCCTGTGCCATCGCGCTCTCGATCCCATCGGTCACGTACGTCACCAGTGGGTAGCCCCAGCGGGCGGCCGGGCCGGGCGGGCGGTGGCTGGGCACAAAGATCGGGAGACCGCCGTGATCACCACCCCAGTGATCCATGAGCTCGGCAGTCCGCCGTCCCGCGAGCACCGCGCCGGCCGCATTCCATTCGTCCTGGAATTGTGCAGCCGGCCCGGACGGCCGGCCGGACTCCCCGTCAGTGTCGGCCCACTTAGACGTCGTCTCATTTGGCGTGTTCGATAGTCTGGTGTCGTGGGGATCGTTGAGCGTCTGGTGCCAGATGAGTTGTGGGAACTGTTCGAGCGGGT
>NZ_JBEXEA010000063.1:0-30376 GCF_040606035.1 Streptomyces sp. NPDC005483 | reverse complement strand
CCCGAGCCCTCGGCCGCACCGGAGTCGTCCGAGCCCTCGGCGGTCTCGGAGTCACCCGAGCCCTCGGCCGCACCGGAGTCGTCCGAGCCCTCGGCGGTCTCGGAGTCACCCGAGCCCTCGGCCGCACCGGAGTCGTCCGAGCCCTCGGCCGTCTCGGAGTCACCCGAGGCCGCCGCCGCACCGGAGTCACCCGAGCCCTCCGCCGCACCGGAGTCCCCCGCCCCCGCCGGCGTGTCCGGGGCGGCGTCCGTGGGCTTGGTCCCGGCGGGGGCCTCAGGGCCCTTCTCCGTGGCCGGGGGCGTGTCCTCGGGGTCCGTGGACCCGGAACCGTCCGTCGCGGCCTCTGCGGGGCTCTCGTCGGCGCCCTCGGGGGGCTTCGGGAGGTCACGTACCGAGAAGATCCTCGTGGCCGTGTCGACGCCTCCGAGGGAGATGGACTCGCGTGCCACCGCGAGCCGGGGATCACGGGCGGAACTCCTCGCCTCGGGAACCGGACTCGCGCTCCCCGGCGTCGGTTCACCCGACGACTCGCGCTGCTTCGACCTGTCGGGGGACTCGCCCGCCACCGATGCCTCCTCCATGTGCCGCAGGTGATCGGTATCCGTCACCCTGCGTCTGCCGAACCGTTGAATCGCCGCCCGGGCAACCGCCACACCACGCTGTCCGAACCATGTACCAGTGTCCTGTGTGTGGCCCTGTCCCAAGCGGTAGACGAGAACGACATACCTACCGGTTCCACTACAAACAGGTCACGCACCCTCGACAGACCAATGTGAGAGGGGTCACCCTGTCTTTCATCCACGCGGGGAGGCATGGATGGGCAGGAGCCGCAGAACTATTCCGGAAGAGCTTCTGCTGCTGGCGTTGGACCCGACCACGGGTACCACCGCACAGCCGCAGTCGCTCGACCTCGGTCTGGCCGGAGCACAGCTAGTGGAGCTGGCGCTGGCCGGACGGATAGCCCCAGACGGGGATCGTATCGCCGTGGTAGCCCCACGGCCGACTGGAGATCCGACTTTGGACTGCGCGTTGGAGTTGCTGCGAAGGCGTGGCGCTCCCGTGCGGGCAGTGAACTGGATCGGCGGGCCGCGACTGGGGCTCCGCCAGACCTACCTCTCGCATCTGGAGCGGTGCGGCATGGTGCATGCCGTGGCGGGTCAGATGTGCGGAGTGCTGCCGACGACTCGCTACCAGGCGACGGACAACGAGATCAGCCGGGAGATCAAGGCCCGGTTGGACTCGGCGATCCGCACCGGCGTACCGCCGGACCCGCGGACCGCGGCGCTCGCCGCCCTGGCACACGCGGTCGGCCTCGGCAAGCACCTGTATCCGGGCAACGAGGGCCGTTCCTCGCGCTCCCGGCTGCGGGACCTGATCAGGCACGACCCGATGGGCGGACTCGTCGCGCACGCCGTGATGGACGTCCAGAACGGCGTGGCGGCACAGCCACGTCGTAGCCCGGCACCACCGGTCGGCCGTCAGGCCGCCCCCGGAGCCAGGCCCGCGCCGGAACCCGCTCGCGGTGTTCCGATGCAACCGCGCCGAGGCCCGATGGCGCGCGCCGTGGCTCACTGAGCCGCAGTTCCACGGCACACACCGCCGGCAGCACGACCGCATGACCGCACCACGCACGACCCGCACCACGCACCACTCAGCCGCCGCACCGTCAGTCCCCAGAGACCGGTCCGGGAGCCGCTGGTCCGCGCGGGGCGACGGAACCGCACGTCCGTACATCGGACGTCGTCGGGTTCCGACGCCCCGCGCGGCCGCATGTCCGGGCACTGTCGGGACGAGGAGCCCTCAACTGACGTGCGCGCAGCGCATATACACCGTTTCCCAGCGGAAATAAGCACCTTGGTGGCAGTCTGCTCAACAGCAGATACGCAAAGTCAAGAACGAGGCACGCAGCCGGAGGTGCACGTCCCGTGGCGTCCAATGTCAATCCCACCGTCAGGCGGCGCCGACTGGGCCAGGAGCTGCGCAGGCTCCGCGAGCTCAAGGGCATGACGGCCGAAGAGGTGGCGGAGCGGCTGCTCGTGTCACAGTCGAAGATCAGCCGGCTGGAGAACGGCCGCCGCAGCATCAGCCAGCGCGACGTCCGCGACCTGTGCGGGGTGTACGAGGTCGAGGACCAGCGCATCGTCGACTCCCTGATGCAGATGGCCAAGGACTCGCGGCAGCAGGGCTGGTGGCATGCCTTCGGGGACATCCCGTACAGCGTCTACATCGGTCTGGAGACCGACGCCGAGTCGCTGCGGGTGTACGAACCCCAGATCATCACCGGCCTGTTGCAGACCCGGCCGTACGCCGAGGCCATCGTGCGCGGCGGTGCGCCGGAGGCGACGGAGACGGAGAACGACAAGCGCGTCGAGGTCCGGCTGCGGCGGCAGAGCCGGGTCGTGGCCGAGCGGGATCCCCTGCGGCTGTGGGTGGTTCTGGACGAGGCGTCCCTGCGCCGGGTCGTCGGCAGCCGGCAGGTGATGCGCGAGCAGCTGGAGTACCTCGTGGAGATGTCCCAGCAGCCCCATATCACCGTGCAGGTACTGCCGTTCGACGTCGGCGCCCATCCCGGACTCAGTGGGCAGTACTCCATCCTGGAGTTCTCGGACGCGGCGGACTCCAGCGTCGTCTACATCGAGGGTGTCACCAGCGACCTGTACCTGGAGAAGGCGCACGACGTGCAGAAGTACACCGTGATGTACGAGCACTTGAGGGCCCAGGCGCTCAACGTCGACCAGTCACGTCAGCTGATCGAGGATCTCGCCAAGGAGTACGCCCGGGAGTATGCCCGGTGAACCGCAATCGAGTCGCTTCCCGGACAGGGCGGGCCGGATAGTACACCCCGGCCACGTCCGTCTGGAAGAGTCCCTTGGAATATGCCGCCGTAAGAGTGAATGGCTGCTCCGAAAGAGGAAGTCGGCGAGTAGCGTCGATCACGCCAACGATCAGTAAAGGTTGGCGTAATCCGAACACTGCGCATCTGGCTACGGAGCGAATATGGCAATTCGTCTGGGCAACCTGGACTCATGGACGACCTCCACCTACACCAACGCCAACGGGGCGTGCCTGATGGTGAGGTCGACCGAAGAGGAAGCTCTCGAACTCGGCGACACCAAGATCCCCGAGGGTCCCAAGCTGGCCTTCCCCGCCGACGCGTGGAGCGCCTTCGTGGCCTCGGTCAAGGTGTGACACCACGCCACACCTCTACAACTGCACACGCACCACCACAGAGCCCTCTCGACCAGATCGCCGTCCTTGCCGAGGGGGCCTGCGGTGCTTCAGCCGTGGGGTTGTGCGTCGGGTGCGGGCCGGTGGGGGCTGGTCGCGCCCACGCGGCGGAGCCGCATATCGCCACAGCCCCGCGCCCCTGAGTGGGTGCAGTCATGCGTGCCTAGCGGTACCCACCTCTAGGAGTGCGTGGAATGGCACCCAGCCACGACGGACCCGCACCCGGCCTGCTACGCCAGCGCACCCTCCACCGCGGCCACAATGTCGTCCGACTCCGGCTCGGTCTGCGGGGAGAAGCGGGCCACGACCGACCCGTCCCGCCCGATGAGGAACTTCTCGAAGTTCCAGCGGATGTCACCGGCGTGGCCCTCCGCGTCGGAGAAGTCCACCAGCCGCTCGTACAGCGGGTGCCGTCCCTCCCCGTTCACGTCGACCTTCTCGGTCAGCGGGAAGGTCACGCCGTACGTCGCCGAGCAGAACTCCGCGATCTCCTCGGCGCTGCCGGGCTCCTGCCCGAGGAACTGGTTGCAGGGCACGCCGAGCACGGTGAAGCCCCGCTCCGCGTACCGCTCCTGGAGCTTCTCCAGCCCGTTGTACTGCGGGGTGAGCCCGCACTTGGAGGCCACGTTCACGATGAGGACGGCCTTGCCGGCGTACCGCGCGAGGTCGGCGGAGCCGCCCGTGAGGGCACCGATCTCGACGTCCAGGGGGGAGGAACCATCTGTAGTCGTCATGAGCGGATGCTAACTCCGCCCGGTGAATCCCCGGCCCCGGCCCCCGACGCCGCCAGCAGCACCTCCCCGGCCGCCGTCCGCACATACAGCACCGACCGCCCCGCCCGCCGCCGCTCCACCAGGCCCGCGTCGAGCAGCACCCGCAGATGCCGTCCCACCGACCCCAGCCCCTGCCCGGTCACGGCGACCAGCTGGCTGGTGCTCAGCGGGGAGTCCAGCAGGACGAACACCCGGGCCCGGCCGGCGCCGAGCAGTGTGCCGAGGCTCGCGGGCACGCTCCGGGCGCCCGGGTCGGCGAGGGCGCCCGCGCAGCCGTAGACGAGGGCGTACCGGCCCGGCTCCTCCCACGTCGCCCAGCCGCGCCCCGGCGTGACCGGGACGAAGACGAGTTCGGCGCCGCGGATGTCGCGGGGCGGGCGCTCGTACCGGTTCACCTGGAGCCGGTTGTCGCCCATCCAGCGCGTCTGCCCCGGCAGCAGGGAGTCGATGACGGCCGCCCAGCCGCCCCGGCTCACCTGCGCGGTCCGGGCCACCACGTCCCCCTCCAGGATGCGCCGCCGACGGTTCCAGTACGGCCGTACGGTCGCCGTCCAGACGTAGGCGAGGAGCGCGGCCGCCCGCTCGGGGAGGTCGTCGCGTTCCAGCGCGGCGGGCAGCGGGCCGCGGAGGGAGACACGGACGTCCGCGCGGGCCTGGGCGGGGTCGGTCGCCCGGATCCGGTCGAGGGTCTCCTCCAGGGGCGTGCCGTCACGCGGCAGGGGCGCGAGGAAGTCGGCGATCCAGGACGTGCCCATCCCGGAGCGCACGAGCAGCGCGGTCACCGGGTCGGCCGCGAGGCGCGCGCGGTAGCCGGGCAGGTGGGCGCGGAGCCAGGTCTCCTCGCCCGGGTGGGCGGCGGTGCCCGTGTGCAGCAGCCTCAGGGTCGCGAAGGTCTCGGTGAACGGGCAGACCACGAACCGGCTGCGGACCAGGGTGTCCGCGTCGACCTGCCACCAGCCCATGAACCCCCCTTTGGTTTCGCGACCGCGCGAAACACTAACCGTCAGCCGCCGCCCGCTCCGAGACTCCCCGCATGCGCAGCTACCGCACCCTTCTGGGCACCCCGGAATACGCCCCCTTCCTCCTCTCCTTCGCCGCCCACGCCGCCGCCCAGACCATCGGGGGGCTGGCCCTCGGCACGCTGGTCTACCGGGCCACCGGCTCCCCGCTGCTGTCGGCGGTGAGCATGTTCGGACCCCAGCTGGCCCAGTTACTGGGGGCCGCGTTCCTGCTCTCCGGCGCCGACCGGCTGCCCCCGCGCGCGATCCTGACCGTCATCTCCCTCGCCTTCGCGGCGGGTACGGCGGTGCTGGCGCTGCCCGGCCTGCCCGTCTGGGCGGTCTTCGTCGTCCTGCTCCTCCAGGGCCTGGTCGCCTCGCTGGGCGGGGGAGTGCGCGGCGGACTGATGAACGAGATCCTCCCCAAGGACGGTTACGTCCTTGGCCGTTCGGCCTTCAACATGCTCTGGGGCCTCGTCCAGATCACCGGCTTCGCCGCGGGCGGAGCGCTGCTGGCGCTTCTGACCCCCCGGCTCTGCCTGCTCCTCGCGGCGGCCTTCTACGTGGCGTCCGCTCTCGTCAACCACCTTGGAATCATGCCCCGCCCGCCGCGCTCGGCCGGCCGCCCGTCCTTCTCCGCGACCTGGCGCACCAACGCCCTCCTGTGGTCCTCCCGCCCCCGCCGCCTGGTGTACCTGGGCCTGTGGGTTCCCAACGGCCTGGTGGTCGGCGGCGATTCGCTCTACGTCTCCTACGCCCCCGAGGCCGCAGGCACGATGTACGCGTGCGGGGCGCTGGGCATGTTCGTGGGCGATCTGACGGTCGGCCGCCTGGTGCCGCCCGCGCTGCGGCCCCGTCTCGCGACCCCGCTGCGCCTGCTGCTGGCCGCGCCCTACCTGTTCTTCGTCCTACGGCCCCCGGTGGCGCTGTCGGTCGTGGCCGCCGGAGTCGCCTCCGTCGGCTTCGCCGCGAGCCTGGTCCTCCAGGAACGCCTGATGGCCCTCACCCCCGACGACCTCGCGGGCCAGGCGCTCGGATTGCACTCCACCGGCATGGTCGCCCTCCAGGGCGTCGGCGCGGTTCTCGCCGGCACCCTGGCCCAACTGACGTCCCCGGCCACGGCGATGACGCTGATGGCGGTCGCGTCGATCGTGGTGACCGTGACGCTCCATGCGCTGGAGAGGCGCCCCGGCGGGGGCGGTGTGACCCCGGACGGCGTGACCCCGGATCTCACGGAGCCTCGACGGGCACGTGGTTGAAGGCGAGGGGGACCGTATCGACGTCACCCTCTCCGAAGGCCCTCAGGTAGGTCTCGAGCGCCGGCGGACGATAGCCGGGGTCGCCCTCGCGGCGGCGCAGGACCGTGTCGGCCAGGTGCTCGTTGCCGACGAGGAGGCCCTGCTTGTCCCTCTCCTGCCCGATAGGGCGGTGCAGGGGCTTGAAGAGCCGGTAGAAGCCCTTACGGGACGGGTTCCACGGGCCCATCGGGTCGGGCTGGACGGCGAAGTCGGCGCACTCCTGCGGGCGCATGCTGTCCGGCCCCTTTGCGCTGAGGACCACGGGGTCGAGATCCAGGTCGTACCGGGCGGCCTGCTGCGCCATCCACAGCAGGGTGATGTCGGACAGACCCGAGTCCTTCTCGCCGCCCCCGACGGAGAGATGCACCCCGGAGAACCACACCTGTCTCAGCTCCTGGTGCTTCGGGGCGTCCTTCTCCTGCTGCCACAGGGTGGGCGGGAACGCCGAGCGCTCCTCGTCGACGGCCAGGGCCTGGAAGGCGCCGTTCACGTACCTGCTGAGGGTGGTGTCGTGGAAGGCCCAGCGGTGGTTGAAGCGGTCGACGAGCGGCTGGAGGAACCCGGGCGCCGGAACCGGGATGCCCAGGGAGCCGACCGTGTCCCACACGCCCACGAAACGGATCTCCGTCTCGTACGAGTACGCCCCGCGGAACAGCGTCGCGGCCACGCTGGTCGGTTTGTCGGCGCGGCTGCGGTACAGCGCCCACGCCTCGTCGATGCGGTCGGCCTGTTCGGGGCGCAGGATGCCGCAGTTGCGCACCAGACCGGCCAGACTGCGCGCGGTGAACGCGCCCCGGCTGAACCCGAACAGGTACAGGGAGTCCCCGGGTTCGTAGGTGTGGATCAGGAAGCGGTACGCGTCGAGCACGTTGCGCGACAGGCCCACCCCGAAGGCCCCGCCGCGCAACCGTTCCCTCCGGTTCGTGCCGACCCCGCTGTGGTAGTACACCCGTTGTTCCGTTCCGGCAGCGGAGCGTCGCCGTACGGCCAGGGCCACCTTGGCGACATTCGTCTTGCTCGGCTGGTCGGCGAGATTCCAGGTCCCGTCGCAGCAGACCACCAGACGCTTGGCCATCCTCGTCTCCTCTCCCTGTAGAGAGGACCGCGCGACTGCTCGGTAGATACAGCCAGTACCGCAGGGACCGCGCCGACCCGCAACTCGGCGCCCGGCGGCGGGCCCGGCGGCGGGTCGGCGGCAGGCCCGGCGGCAGACCGGTGGTCAGGCCACGACCGTGAAGAGTCCCGTCTTGTCGCCCAGCCTCGCCAGCGAGACCTTGCCCGGGATGCCGTTGGCGTCGGCGCCGGTGTAGCCGAGGTGGCGCTGCCACTTGGCGTAGGCGGCGAGGGTGGTGGTGCCGAAGGAGCCGTCCCCGGCGTAGGACTTGGAGAGATAGCCGAGTTCGACGAGGGCGGCCTCGGTGAGGTTGGTGCCGGCCATGTAGCTGACGTGCCCCTGCTTGGCCCCGGGGTCGGTCTTCGCGGCCGTGACCAGCCGGGACAGGTCGACGCGGGGCTTGCCCGCCGGCTTGGTCGGCTCCGCCTTGCCGGGGTTCGCGGCCAGCTGCTTCTTCACCGCGGCCCGGAAGTCGTCCATGTCGAAGCTCGGGTCGATCTTCCCCGGCTGGCACTCCTTGTGTCCGGCGACGGACTTCTCGCTCCAGCCGTGCGCCCGGCAGATCGCCGCCGCCCACAGCACGGCCTGGCGGTACTGCGCCGTGGGGTAGGGGTCCCCGCCCTTGCCGAGGTTCTCGATCTCCAGGCCGTAGAGACAGTCGTTGCCGTCGGCCTTCGCCGCGTCGTCGTGCGGGAGGGGCTTCTCCTCGCGCAGGGCGTTGAGGACATCGATGTCGGCGTAACCGGCGTGGTTGGTACGGCCGTTGCCGATCATCCACAGTCCGGCGGTCTTGCCGAGCCAGGCGTGGCACAGCGGTCCCGGCAGGTCGGATCTGCCCTTGTAGCAGAGCTCCTTGTCGTTGTGCCCGCCGGTGTGGTGGATCAGCACCCCGATGACGGGCCCGAAGGACTTGCCGGACGCTGCGTCGCGGTTGTGGGTCTTCCAGCCGGTGTGCTCGTGCACGGTGAGGCCTTCGGCCTTCAGGGCGGCGAGCATCTTCGCGGCGGACAGGGGAGTGGCCATGGCTGCGTTTTCCTCCGGACGACGCGTTGACGGCGCGTCAAATAAGCGACAGATTCCGTGAGTTGTGGCGCGAACGACACGCAGTGGTACGTAATCGCGCCACGTGCCGCTCATGATTGCGCCATTGACGCGCCCTGTCGGGGAAATCGCGGCAATTCACAGTCGAACGGAGTCCGGTGTCCGGCGCGGCGGTCCGAAGGGGTACGACCGCCGCGCCGGGGCAGGGGCGGCGTGGCCGTGGGTCAGCCCGGTGCCACCGCGCGGCCGGTCTGGGGCGAGATCATGCCGGAGCACAGCCCCTTGGCGGCCAGTGTCTGCGCGATGCGCGGGATCGCCGCGCGGGTGTTGGCGGGCCAGTCGTGCATGAGGATGACCTGGCCGTTGGTCAGCCGGCCGACCGCCGCGACGATCGCGTCGGTACTGGCGTTGTTCCAGTCCTGCGAGTCGACCTGCCAGATGACCTCGGTCAGCCCGTACTTGGCCTCCACGGCCTTCACGGTCGCGTTCGTCTCGCCGTACGGCGGCCGGAACAGCCTCGGCGTGCCACCACCGGCGTTGGCGATCGCCTGCTGGGTGCGGGAGATCTCCGAGTCGATCGTGGCCTGGCTCTGCTGGGTCAGATGCGGGTGCGTGTAACTGTGGTTGCCGACCCACATCCCGGCGCTGACCTGGGCCCTGACGAGCGCCGGGTTGGCGGCGGCGTTCTGGCCGGTGTTGAACATGGTGGCCCTGAGGCCGTACTGCTTCAGGGAGTTGAGCAGGGTGGTGGTGCCGCTGCCCGGGCCGTCGTCGAAGGTGAGGCCGACGTATCCGGAGCAGGCGGCGGCCTGCGCGGGGGCGGCGGAGGCGGGGACGGCGAGGGTGCCGGCGGCGGCCAGAGCGGCGGCGGCCAGTAACGGGAGGTGCGCCCGGGCCCTCATCACGCCACCGTGATGTTGGAGCTGCCGCTGCTCTGGTAACCCTCGGTCGCGAGGATCATGTAGTACTTGAAGCTGCCCATCGGCATGCCGGCCCGGGCCCACGCGTCGAAGTGGTTGCCGGTGGTGATGGCGCCGCCGGTCCGCTTCGACTGGCGCACGCTCCAGTACTGGTTGAAGGTCTTGGTGCCTTCCACGGACGGGGCGTTGTAGCGGGTGGTCTGGTAGATGTCGTACGTCCCGCCGTCGCTGGTCACCGTGCCCTTGTACGTTCCGGTGGGCCGGTAGGTGCCCCAGTTGTCGACGATGTAGTACTCGACGAGCGGGTTGGACGTCCAGCCGTACAGGGCCAGATAGGCGTTGCCGGACGGGTTGAAGCTGCCCGAGTAGCTCACGGTCCTGCGGGAGCCGTTGCTCCAGCCCTTGCCGGCCACGAAGTTGCCGGTGTTGCGCCAGGAAGTGCTGTAGTTCCCGCCGGAGTTCAGGGTCATGGAGACCGTGCCCTGCGCGTCCGTCCAGAACGAGTAGTAGTAGCCGTTGTTGGTCCCGGTCTGGTTCGTGGTGATGACCGTGGCCGCCTCGGCGGTGCCGGGCAGGGCCAGGGTGGCCCCGGTGGCCAGCAGGAGGCCGCAGACGCTGCGGCGCGTCGGGTGTGCGGGTGTGTCAGTCATGCCCCACAGTTTTGGCCTGCCCCTGTCAAGCGTCAACAGTTTCGGCAGATGTTTCGAACGCTTCGAGGTCGCTCTCACCTGAGGAAACCCGCGAAATCTTTCGGAAGATCGCGGGGAGAAGAGATCAAAAAGTCCGGCCGAGCTTCGAATGTTTCGAAGGCTTTCCGGAGCGTCTCTGTCCTAGTGGTCCTTGTTGAAGCAGGGGGGCGTGTCCGGCAGATGGTCCCTCGCCCAGGCGGCGAGCTCCCCGAGGGCCGGCTCCAGCGCGGCCCCGGCCGCCGTCAGTCGGTAGGAGACCCGCAGTGGCGGACCCTCGTCGACCTCGCGGAGCACGAGCCCGGCGGCGCCGAGTTCGACGAGCCGGTCGGCGAGCATCCGCTCGCTGAGGCCGGGGATGGCCCGCCGCAGGTCGGAGAAGTAGGTCGGCCGCCCCATCAGGACGGCGAGGATCGGGCCGTTCCAGCGCTTCCCGAGCAGCTGGAAGACGCGAGTGATGCCGTCGTCGACCTGCTTGCACGGTTCCTGGTCATGGATCTGCTCGGCCGTCATGGGTGCAGGGTACCTCTTTGTCGTACGGTGATGAAAAAAAGTAAGTACCTGTGCTAGATATAGCTAGGTACCGATTCTCAGCTCATTACCGTGATGGAGAAACCCCATGGCCACCCTGCTGCACATCGACTCGTCGGTCCTCCCCGGTGCGGCCTCCGCTTCCCGTGTCGTGACCGAGGCCTTCCGCAAGACCTGGCAGGAGCAGCACCCGAGCGGCACGGTGATCTACCGCGACCTGGCCGTCGAGCCGGTCCCGCACATCACCGCCGACGCCCACACCGCGGGCTTCGCCGACCCGGCCACGCACACCCCCGAGCAGGCCGCGGCCTTCGCCGCCCGGCTGGAGCTCATCGAGGAACTGGAGCACGCCGACGCGGTCCTCATCGGCGCCCCGATGTACAACTTCACGATCCCGTCGACCCTCAAGGCCTGGCTGGACAACGTGACCCTCTTCGGCCGCACCGGCGGCGAGAACCCCTCCGCCAAGGGCACCCCGGTCACCGTCGTCGCCAGCCGCGGCGGCGCCTACGGCCCCGGCACCCCGCGCGAGTCCTTCGAGTTCGTCCAGAACTACCTGACGGCACTCCTGGAAGGCGCTCTCGCCCTCGAGGTCGACTTCATCGTCCCCGAGATGACGATGGCCCCGCACAACCCGGCCCTCGCGGAGTTCGTCCCCCTCTTCGAGGCCTCCCGCGAGCGGGCGCTCCAGGACGCCGAGGCGAAGGCGAAGACCCTCGCCGAGCGTTTCGCGGCCTGAGGCGGAGGGCCGGACGCGGACAGCTCTCTGCGGACGGCCCGATGCGGGCGGCCTGAGGTGCGCGGCCGGATGTGGACGGCCCGATGCGCGCGACCCGAGGCGAAGGGGTCGGGGGAGAAACGAGAAGGCAAGGAGGTCGCTCCACTCCTTGCCACTCTCAACCTATAGCGCACAGGGGGGCTTGCGGCAAGGCCCCGGTGCGGGCGCAGACTTACCCGCCTGAGTCGTGGGTCGCCGAAAGAACGGGGGTGGATCGGATGCGCGCAGGTCTCTTCACGTACGGATCGCGCGGGCACGCCGACCCCGCCCGCGTGGCCGTCGGCACGGTCCGGCCCCGACGTACACGTCGGCGGCGGCCCCCGGCGCCGGCCGAGGTGATCCGTCCCCGGCCGGCCGACCCGGCCGCCGGGGTCCGTACGGACTGGGCGCCGACAGCTGCGAAACTGCTGGTGGACCTGGCCGGCGGGGAGAGATCGCACGTGTCCGTGTGATCACGCCAGACCGTTCGTCCCTCGTGGTCGTGGAAGATGACCTCACATCGGAGCTGCTGACTTGAATTCCCTGCCCACCCGCGTGTTCGACCTTCCCGAGCGCCTAGCCGCCAAGGCCGACCCGGCGCTGATCGCCGCCGACGAGGAGCACTTCGCGGCCATCGCGCGGTGCCTGGAGCAGACGATCGCCGAGCTGTCCGACACCCTCGCCGCCACCCTCCGGGCACCCGGCGGCATCGGCCAGGAAGCCATGGACCGGGACACGGAGATCCACCGTCTCAGCGCCCGGCTGCGCACCCTGCGCCGCTTCGGCCTGGACCTGTGCCTCGGGCACATGGTCGGCGCGGACGATCCCGAGCCCGTGTACGTCGGACGGCTCGGCCTCACGGACAGCACGGGGCGCAGGCTGCTCGTCGACTGGCGGTCCCCCGCGGCCGAGCCGTTCTTCGGGGCCACCCACGCCCACCCGATGGGCCTGGCCAGCCGCCGCAGGTACCGCTGGACGAACGGCCGGATCAGCGACTACTGGGACGAGGTGTTCGCCCCCGACGGCTTCGCCGGACACGCCGCGCTCGACGACCAGTCCGCCTTCATCGCCAGCCTCGGCACCGACCGCTCCGAACGGATGCGGGACGTCCTCGGCACCATCCAGGCCGACCAGGACGCCATCATCCGCGCGGGATCCCGCGGCGCGCTCGTCGTCGACGGCGGTCCCGGCACCGGCAAGACCGTCGTCGCCCTGCACCGCTCCGCCTACCTCCTGCACTCCGACCCGCGCCTCGGCCACCGGCGCGGCGGCGTGCTGTTCGTCGGCCCGCACCGGCCCTACCTGGCCTACGTCTCCGACGTCCTGCCCAGCCTGGGGGAGGAGGGCGTGCAGACCTGCGTCCTCAGGGACTTCGTCGCCGAGGGGGCCACGGCAGGGGTCGAGACCGACCCGGAGGTGGCCCGCCTGAAGTCGTCGGCGGACCTGGTCGGGGCGATCGAGAAGGCCGTACGGTTCTACGAGGAGCCGCCCGCCGAGGGCATGACCGTGACCACCCACTGGTCCGACATCCGGCTGACCGCCGGCGACTGGGCCGAGGCGTTCGACGCGGCCGAAGGCGCCCCGCACAACGACGCGCGCGACCAGGTCTGGAACGAACTGCTCACGATCCTGGTGGACAAGCACGAGGGCGACGCCCCGGAGGCGCTGCTCCGCAAGTCCCTTCGCCAGAACAGGGAGTTGCTGACCGCGTTCAACCGGGCGTGGCCGCTCCTGGAGGCGGCCGACCTGGTCTCGGACCTGTGGACCGTCCCCGCCTATCTGCGGATGTGCGCTCCCTGGCTGGACCGCGACGAGGTACGGGCTCTGCAGCGCGCCGACGGCCAGGCCTGGACGGTGTCCGACCTGCCGCTCCTGGACGCGGCACGCCAGCGGCTCGGCGACCCGGAGATCTCCCGACGCAGGCGCCGGAACGAGGCCACCGTCGCCGCCGAACGCGAGCGCATGGCCACCGTGGTGGAGAACCTGAGCGCGGTCGCCGACGACGAGTACGGCATGGGCCTGGTGACGATGCTCCGCGGCGAGGACTTCCACCATGCCCTGGTCGACGAGTCCGCCCTGCACATCGCCGACCCGGACCTGCTGGCCGGGCCGTTCGCGCACGTCGTCGTGGACGAGGCACAGGAACTGACCGACGCGGAGTGGCAGATGCTGCTGCTGCGCTGCCCGTCCCGCAGCTTCACCATCGTCGGTGACCGCGCGCAGGCCAGGCACGGCTTCACGGAGTCCTGGCAGGAACGGCTCGAACGGATCGGCCTGGACCGCATCACGCTCGCCTCCCTGAGCATCAACTACCGCACCCCGGAAGAGATCATGAAGGAGGCCGAGCCGGTCATCCGCGCCGCGCTTCCGGACGCCAACGTCCCCACGTCGATCCGCAGCACCGGCATCCCGGTGACCCACGGCCCGGTCTCGGACCTGCACCGAACCCTCGACACCTGGCTCACCGGCCACCCCGAAGGCATCGCCTGCGTCATCGGCGACCCCGGCTTCCGCTCGACGCCCCGGGTCCGCTCCCTGACCCCGGCACTTTCGAAGGGCCTCGAATTCGACCTGGTGATCCTCGTGGACCCGCAGAACTTCGGGGAGGGCGTCGAGGGGGCGGTGGACCGGTACGTGGCGATGACCCGGGCGACGCGACAACTCGTGGTGCTCACGAGCTCCTGAAGCAGGGGCTCCTGAGGCTGAGCGGGACACCTGTGACGGGAATGCACCGGGGCCAGCCCGGCCTCAGCCCACTCGCTCTGTTCCTCGTCGGAGGCGCGACCACCTGGTTCCTCGCCCTGCTCGCCCACTACCTCCTGACCGAACGGCTGGGAGCCCGCCGCCGACGTCGGCGGCGGGCCGCGCGCTGATCGCCGCTCCTAGTCGACGGGGGTCGGACCGTCGTCGGACCTCTTCTGCTTGCTGGTGGGGAGCTGGAGCAGGCCGTTGCTCTCGCTCTCCTCGGGGCGCCGGCCGCCTCCGTCCTGGCCGCCCAGGTTCTGCCGGACCGAGTCGAGGATCGTCAGGCCCTGGGACACCAGGCCGGCGGCGATCTCGCCGAGGCCGTCCGCGCCGTTGAGGACGTTGACGTTGGCGCCGGCCAGGCCGCCGGCCGCCTCCTTCACGATCTGCGGGAGCTGGTCGATCAGCATCCGGTCCAGCGCGACCCGGTCGTACGAGGCCGCGGCCTCGGCCTGGATCTTCATGCGCTGCGCGTCGGCGGCGGCGAGCACCCTGATCCGCTCGGCCTCGGCCTCGGCGGGCTTCACGATCTCGGCCACCAGCTGCTGCTGGCGCAGCTTGGCCTGGCGCTGGGCCAGCTCGGTCTGGGCGGCGAGCACCTCCTGCTGGGCATGGGCCTGCGCCAGCGGTCCGGCCTGGGAGGCCTGCGCCTGGGCGCGGTCGACCTGGGCGGAGTACTCCGCCTTCACGATGGCCGTCTGCCGGGCGTACTCGGCCTGCTTGCGGGCCGCCTCCTGCTCCGCCTCGACGGAGGCCTGGGTGGCCTGGGCCTGGGCGATCTGGGCCTGCCGCTGGATGGCCGCCTTGTGCGGCGCGGACATCGCGTCGATGTAGCCGGCGTCGCCGTCGTCGATCGACTGGATCTGCAGTGAGTCCACGATCAAGCCGATCTTCGCCATCTCCATCTTGGAGGTGTCCAGGACCTCCGCGGCGAGCTTCTGCCGCTCGGTGACGATCTCCTCGACCGTCATCGAGCCGATGATCGCCCGCAGGTGACCGGCGAAGATACGGCCGGTCAGGACCGACATCTGGTCCTGGTCGGAGAGGAAGCGCTGGCCCGCGTTGATGATGCTCTCGTGGTCGTTGCCGACCTTGAACGCGATGACCGCGCGGACGTGCAGCGCGATGCCCTGCCGGGTCACACAGGTCTCGGTGACCTCGGACTCGCACATCGACAGGGTCAGGAAGCGGGTCTTGCGAAAGAACGGGATCACGAACTTGCCGTGCCCCGTCACCACTCGGAAAGGCGCGCCCCCCAGTCCCCGCCGGCCCCCCGAGATCAGCATCGCCTCGTCGGGAGCGGGGACGCGGTATCCGAACATGCTTGTACTCCTCAGTCGGCGCCGGCGGTGTGGCCGAGCGCGTCCAATGGATCCACCCACTCGATGACGCCGACCTCCCGGCATCCACGTGATTCGATCACGAGCACCGTCGCGCCCATGGGCAGGGGATCCTCCGACCAGGCGAGGAACGTCTCGGAGCCGCCTCTGACCCGCACCAGGACCTCACCGGGGCCCGCGGATCCGCGCGTTCCGATGAGCACCTTCCCCGTGCAGCCGATCACGGCCTCGTCCTGCGGCATCACCGGCCGTCCTCCTCCTCCTGGCCCCAGGATTCCGACGATAGACCCAGTCCGGCCAGGACCCAACGGTCAGTACGACCCAGCCCGGATCGCAGCCTCGTGGTCGCGTCACCGCCCACGAGTGTGCGGTCATCGAGCACGCCCTCGGCGAAGCCCGTCGCGACGAGGTGCCGGCCGGAGGCACCCGTGGCGACGGCGGGTGCCAGGTCGGTGGTGCCCGCGCCCGCGAGGTCCTCCAGGGCGGGGTGCGGGCTGCCGTCCGGCCACCGCTCTCCTGCGGCGATCACGGCGACCGGATGCTCGGGTGCGCCAGAGCCATGCGTGCTGAGCCGGCTGCCGACGGCACTGACGTTGCGCACGCGGGCGGGCGTAGCCCGACGGTGTGATGTGCCCGGCCGAAGTGCGGCCGCGCTGCGCGCCGGTCCGTCTCATCCGTGGCGCGGGGTGCTTTCGTCTGGGGCCGGGTATCCGACGGCTCCTGGCGGCCGGCCGACGTCCAGCTTTTCTCATGCGCGTCGCCTGACTTTCCTGCGGCGTGTCGTCCGAAACACCCAAGGAGAGATCGTGGTGGCAGCGAAAGTCGAGAGCCGCGGGACGACGTCCGCGCAGCTTCTCAGGGGCCAGAAGGCGCTGGTGACCGGCGCCAACTCGGGGATCGGTCTGGCGACCGCCGTCGCCCTGGGCCGGGCCGGGGCGGACGTGGTGGTGAACTACGTCGTCGGTGCGCACGAGGCAGAGAACGTCGTGAAGGAGATCGAGGGCTTCGGGGTCCGCGCCTACGCCCACGAGGCCGACGTGTCCGACGAGGACCAGGTGACGGCCATGGTCGCGCGGATGGTCGAGGAGTTCGGCACCATCGACATCATGGTGGCCAACGCGGGCCTCCAGCGGGACGCGGCCCTGACGGAGATGTCGCTCGCCCAGTGGCAGAAGGTCATCGACGTCAACCTGACCGGCCAGTTCCTGTGCGCGCGGGAGGCCGCCAAGGAGTTCATCCGGCGCGGTGTGGTGGAGGACGTCTCCCGGTCTGCGGGAAAGATCATCTGTATGAGCTCGGTGCACCAGATCGTCCCGTGGGCGGGGCACGTGAACTACGCCTCCTCCAAGGGCGGCGTGGGCATGCTCATGCAGACCCTCGCCCAGGAGCTGGCCCCCCACCGGATCAGGGTCAACGCGGTCGCACCCGGCGCCATCCGCACGCCGATCAACCGCGACGCCTGGTCCACCCCCGAGGCCGAGGCCGATCTGCTGCGCCTGATCCCGTACCGCCGCGTGGGCGACCCGGACGACATCGCCAACGCCGTCGTCGCCGTGGCGTCCGATCTGCTCGACTACGTCGTCGGCACCACCCTCTACGTCGACGGCGGAATGACGCTCTTTCCCGGCTTCGCCACCGGGGGCTGATCCCTGATGCAGGATCACGTCACACCCCGCCGGGTGGTGATCCTCGGCGGGGGGTTCGCGGGGCTGTTCGCCGCCCGTGCCCTGCGGAAGTCTCCGGTCGCGGTGACGGTGGTCGACCGCCGCGCCCACCACCTCTTCCAACCGCTGCTGTATCAGTGTGCTTCCGGGATCCTGTCCGAGGGCCAGATCGCGCAACCGCTCCGCGGGGTCCTCCGGCGCCATCACAACGTGCGCTGCGTGCTCGCCGAGGCCACCGACGTGGATGCCGGCGTCCGGGTGGTGCACGCCCGGCGACCCGGGGGCGGAATCCTTCGGCTGCCCTACGACGAGCTGATCGTCGCGGTGGGCATGCGCCAGTCCTACTTCGGGCACGACGAGTTCGCCGAACACGCCCCCGGTATGAAAACCCTGGACGACGCGCTGGAGATCCGCCGCCGCATCTACCGGGCGTTCGAGATGGCCGAAACGGCGGCGAACGACCGGGAACGGCAGCAGTGGCTGACCTTCGCGCTCGTCGGCGGCGGCCCGACCGGTGTCGAACTCGCCGGACAGATCCGGGAGATCGCCGGACACACCCTCGACCGGGAGTTTCAGCGCATCGACTCCGCCAAGGCCCGGGTGCTGCTCTTCGAGGGGTCCGACGCGGTGCTGGGTGCGTTCGGCCCTCCGCTGGCTCACCGTGCGGCCCGGACCCTGCAGCACCTCGGTGTCGAGCTCCACCTGGGCACGAGGGTCACCGACATCGACGCGCACGGCCTGACGGTACGGGACCACGACGGCAGGACGACCCGGTTCGGCGCACGCACCGTGCTGTGGACGGCGGGTGTCGAGGCCCCGCCGATCGCGGCCGCGCTGGCCCGGGCCACCGGGGCCAAGCAGGACCGGGCCGGACGCATCCTCGTAGAACCCGACCTCACCGTCCCCGGCCACCCGGAGATCCGCGTCACCGGCGACGTGATGAGCCTGAACGGGCTGCCCGGCCTGGCCGAGGTCGCCATGCAGTCGGGTGCGTACGCCGGCCGGCGCGTACGCCACGCCGTCGAGGGCAGGACGAAGAAGCCGAAGCCCTTCACGTACGTGGATCTCGGCAGCGCCGCCTACATCGCCCGAGGCAGGGCCGTGGTCAAGGCCGGTCCGCTGCATCTGTCGGGCTTCACCGGATGGCTGGCCTGGCTCTTCATCCACGTGGCCTTCCTCACCGGCTTCCGCAGCAGGCTGGGGGCCGTGCTCAGCTGGTCCGTCGCCTTCGCCACGGGCTCGCGCCGCGAACGGGCCTTCACCATGCCCGACACGGACGCCCCGGCCGCCCGGGCGCCCGGACCGAAGCCGCCGCCTCCCTGAGGACCCGGCCGACCCGTCACGGGTGCCGCTCCGCGTCCTGTCCCTCCTCAGCCCAGCCCTGCGGGGCAGACCCTCGAGGCGCACATGTTCAGTACCGCCGTCCTTCTGGCGAACAGCACCCCGGCCCAACTCCTGCCGGCCCGCGAACTGATGGCCTTCACCCTGGCCTCGCACATCCTGTTGGTCCCCTTCGGGGTGGCACTGCCGTTCATCACCCTGCTGATGCACCACCGGGGACTGCGCCGCAACGACCCCGTCGCCCTCAAGCTCGCCCGGCGCTGGTCGGCGGTGATGGCGGTCCAGTTCGCCATCGGCATCATCACCGGCACCGTGCTGTCCTTCGAGTTCGGACTGCTGTGGCCCGGCATGATGGGGCGCTGGGGAGACGTCTTCGGCCTCGGCTTCGGTGTCGAGGCATGGGCGTTCTTCCTCGAGGCCGTCCTCATCGCGATCTACCTCTACGGATGGCGCCGGCTCAAGCCCTGGACCCACTTCTGGCTCGCCGTCCCGCTGCCGCTGGCCGCCCTGATGGGAGCGTTCGGCATCATCGCGGCCAACTCCTGGATGAACACCCCCCAGGGATTCCGCCTCGACGCCCAGGGCAAGCCGACCGACGTCGACGTGCGACAGGCGATCTTCTCCCCGATGTTCGGCCCGGAGTACTGGCACTTCGTGGTCGCGATGCTCCTGACCGCCGGGTACGTGGTCGCCGGTGTGTACGCGGTCGGCTGGCTGCGCGGACGCCGGGACCGCTACCACCGGCTCGGATTCACCGTGCCGTTCACGGTGGCCGCGATCCTCACCCCGATCCAGTTCATGCTCGGCGACTCCGCCGCTCGCGCCGTCTTCCACAAGCAACCGATCAAGTTCGCCGCCACGGAGATCGTCTGGAAGACCGACACCCACGTACCGGAGTACATGTTCGGGCGGCTGAACAGTGACGGGACGATCTCCGGCGGACTCAAGATCCCCCAACTGGACTCGATCCTCGCCGGCTTCAAGCCCAGCACCGAGGTGACCGGGCTGACGTCGGTGCCGGCCTCCGACCGCCCCACCGCCGTCCAGGCCACCATCGCGCACTGGGCCTTCGACATCATGGTCACCATCGGCAGCGTGCTGATCCTGCTCGCGCTCTGGTACGCCTGGTCCTGGTGGCGACACCGCGACAACCCCAGCAGCCGCTGGTTCTACCGCAGCGCCGCGCTCGCGGGGGCCGCCTGCCTGGTCACCGTGGAGTGCGGCTGGATCACCACGGAGGTCGGCCGGCAGCCCTGGATCGTCTATCACCACATGCGGGTCTCGGAGGCGGTGACCAGCACCCACGCCTCGGGGATCTGGACCATGCTCGGCATCGTCATGGCCGTGTACGTGGCCGTTTTCGGCGCGTTCCTCGCGGTCGTCCTGAAGATGCGCACCCGCTGGCGCATCGCCGACGAGGGGTCGGCCGCGCGCGTCGAACCGCCGCCGGAGACCGACACCCCGTACGGGCCCAGAACCGAGCCGGAGCCCACCAGCGCCGGGGCCGCGCCTGACGGCGGGTCCGGCCGCACCTCGGGCGGTGCGTCGTGATGGCCTCGTTCATCGCGTGGGTGCTGGTCGTCGCGATCGCCGCCTACGCCTGCGCCGGGGGCACCGACTACGGCGCGGGCTTCTGGGACCTGCTCGCCGGCGGCGCCGAGCGCGGCAGGCGGCCCCGCTGGCTCATCGACCACGCCATGGCGCCGGTCTGGGAGGTCAACAACGTCTGGTTGATCTTCGTCCTGGTCGTCATGTGGACCGGTTTCCCGACGATGTTCCAGGCCGTCTTCTCCGCGATGTGGCTGCCGCTGGCCCTCGCCGCTGTCGGCCTGGTGCTGCGCGGTGCCGGGTTCGCCCTGCGCAAGCCGACCCGCCGCCTGGCCCAACAACGGGTCTACGGTGCGATGTTCGCCGTCTCCTCGCTGGTGACGCCGTTCTTCCTGGGGGCGGTGCTGGGTGGCGTCGCCTCCGGGCGGGTCAAGCTCGGCACGACCGCGTCCGCGGACGCCTGGGCCAATGGCACCTCCGTACTGGTGGGTCTGCTGGCCATCGCCGCCGCCGCGTTCCTCGGGGCGGTCTTCCTCTGCTCCGACGCCGTGCGGTTCGGCGCCGGCGACCTCGTCGACTACTTCCGGCTGCGGGCGCTGATCGCCTTCGGCGCGGTCGTCGTCCTCGCACTCATCGCCCTGCCCGTCACCCACGACGACGCCCGGTACGTCTGGGACGGCCTCACCGGTGGCCTGGGACTGCTGCTGATCATTCTGGCCGCGGTCTGCGGTCTGGCCACGGTGCTGCTGGTGTGGCGCCGGTCCTTCGGCTGGTCCCGCCACACCTCCGTGGCGAGCGTCGCCCTGGTCGTCGGTGCCTGGGGCTGCGCGCAGCGGCCGTACGTGCTGCCCACCTCGCTGACGGTGACCGAGGCGGCCGGGGCCGCTCACACCCTGCGCTGGCTGGTGATCGTCACGGCCATCGCGATCGTGCTGGTCGGTCCGGCGCTGGTACTGCTCTACCGGCTCGACACGATGGGGGAGTTGGAGGAGCTCACCGACGCCGACACCGGAGCCGCCAGAACACCAGGGGACAACCTGTAGGTCAGCTGAGCCGGGCGGCGATGTGGTCGCCGACCCGCAGGGCGTTGGCGATGGCGGTCAGCGACGGGTTCACCGCGCCGATGCTGGGAAAGAAGCTGGTGTCCACGACGTAGAGGTTGTCCAGGTCGTGGGCCTTGCAGTTGACGTCCAGGGCCGAACTGCGCGGGTCGTCGCCGAACCGCACGGTGCCGGCCTGGTGCGCGGTGGCGCCGATCGGCATGCCCTTGTGCAGATAGATGCTGTGATCCAGCAGGTGGTGCTCGTGCATGCCCAGCTGCCCGAGCATTCCCCGCAGCTTGTGCTGGAGACGCTTCAAGCCGGCGATGTTGTTCTTCTCGTCGAGAGCCAGGTGGATGGCGTCGTCCTTGTCGAGGGTGACCCGGCTCTCGGGCAGGGGGAGGTCCTCTCCGCACAGCCAGAAGTCGACGGCGTGGTGCGCCAGTACCTCGAAGGGCATGTCGGGCATGACGGCACCGGCCCAGCGCGGCGCCTCGCCGTGGATCTGGTCGGCGTCCGACTTGCCGAGCATCTGGATGCCGCCGAGCGGATACTCCCAGTCGTCCGCGCCGAGGTACCAGTCGTTCATCGCCAGGGTCTTCTGGAATCTGGTGGGGTTGGGTTCCTTCGACACCGCCATCAGGGCCAGGTTGTTGTGGCGCATGTAGTGGCGTCCCACCACGTCCGAGCTGTTGGCCAGCCCACCGGGGTGCTTGTCGTTGGCCGAACGCAGCAGCAGGACGGCGGAGTTGACCGCGCCGGCGGCGACCACCACGATGTCGGCGCCGAACGTCTCGGTCACTCCGTTCCCGAGCTCGGCGACCACCCTGGTGACGGTGCGTCCGGTCGGGTCGGTCTCCAGGCGCCGCACGTTCGCGTCGGTCACCATCGTGACGTTGTCGTACGCGAGTGCCGGGTCGACGCAGATCACCTGCGCGTCGGACTTGGCGCCCACCAGACAGGGGAAGCCGTCGACCCGGTCGCAGCGGATGCAGACGCTGTCGTGGGTGGCGAGGCCGTTCTCGTCCTGGGCGAGGTTCACGCCGATCGGCAGGTGGAAGGGGTGCAGGCCGACCTTCCCCAGATCGTCGCTGAGCTGCTGGATGCGCGCCTCGTGCTCGACCGGCGGGTAGGCGTACTGCGCGCTGGTCGGCCCAGCGGTGGGGTCCTCGCCGTGCCGACCGTGCACCAGGTAGAGGTGCTCGGCCTGGGTGTAGTACGGCTCCAGGTCCTCGTAGCGGATCGGCCACGCCGGAGAGATGCCGTCGTGGTGGCGCAGCTCGCCGAAGTCCTCGGGCCGCAGCCGGAAGAGCGCGGCGCCGTAGAACTTGGTGTTGCCCCCGACGTAGTAGTTGACCTCCGGGGGGAACTCCTTGCCGTGCTTGTCGTACCAGAACTCGGGGGCGCGGTACTTGCCCTTGACGAAGACGGCGGTGGAGTCCCAGTTGTCCCGCTCCCGGGGCAGGTAGCCGCCGCGTTCCAGGATCAGGACCCGTTTGCCGGTGGGGGCCAGCCGGTGGGCGAGCGTACCGCCGCCCGCTCCTGTACCGATGACTATGACGTCGTAGTGCTGATCGTCGGCCATGAGAGGGTCCCGTCCTAGGAGTCGTCGGCTGTGTTGCCCTCACGGACATTCACACAATCGGGACATTCGCCTTATTTCGAAACTAACGGGTGGTCTGGGTGGCTGCGACTCGAGGTCGAACAGACGTGCAGTCGCCCGCTCTCACAGGACGGCGATCGGGTTGACCGGCGAGCCGGTGGCGTCGGGCAGCCTCAGCGGGGCGATCACGCAGAGGAAGGACCAGCGTCCCTCCGCCTCGCAGGCCGGCGCCAGATCCTCGAACTGCAGGTAGTCCAGCAGGTGAAGGCCCATGGCGTGGATCGCCAGCACATGCACGGGGAAGTCGACACCCTCGGTGGAACTGGGTGCCGTGTCGTTGTTCCCGTCGCCGCCGAGCACCGCGACCCGCCGGTCCGCGAGGAACTCCAGAGCGGACGGATGGAGCCCGGCGCGCTCACGCGCCGCGTGCCACGGCCCGAGTTCGGCACGGCGCCGGCGGTGGCCGACGCGGACGAAGAGGAGGTCGCCCTCTCCCACGCGCAGATGCTGGGCGGTCTCCGCCGCGGTGAGGTCGTCGGCGGTCACGTGATCACCCGGCTCGAGCCACGGCACACCGCGCAGTCGCGGGATGTCCAGCAGCACACCGCGTCCGACGATCCCGTCGCGCGCCGCCTCGACGGAGAGCGCCGTCGCCCCGTCCTTCGTGACGCTGCCGGCAGGCACGCCGCCGTGCAGCGTGCCGTCGTAGATCACGTGGCAGAGGGCGTCGAGGTGGCTGTCGGCGTCGCCGTGCACGTTCATCGCGAAGCTGTCCCTCGCGAAGTGGAGCCCGCTGGAGGTGTCTTCCTCCGGCCGCCCTCTCATCCGGTGCCTCGCGGGCTCGGGATTGTCCGGGCCGGAAAGCGTCTCCACCGGAGCGGCGAGCGTGGCCGTCCGGCCGGTCCGCACCTCGCGGGTCGCGGCCAGCAGATGGGCGGGTGTGAGCGCGGCCAGAGCGCCCCGGTCACCGGCGGCCCAGGCGCAGCGCGCGTGCAGGCTCCGGTACAGCACGCCGAACTGGTCCTCGGTCAGCCGTGGTTGTTCTGCCGGTCGGGCATGCGTGACCATGGTCAGCGCCCGTGCTCCGCGTCGAGGGCCTCGTCGAGGGTGGTGGCCGCCATGATGAGCGACAGATGGGTGAACGCCTGGGGGAAGTTGCCCAGTTGCTCCCCGCTCGGACCGATCTCCTCGGCGAAGAGCCCGACGTGGTTGGCGTAGGTCTGCATCTTCTCGAAGGTATAGCGGGCCTGGGGCAGCCGTCCCGCCCGGGCCAGCGCGTCGACGTAGAGGAAGGTGCACAGACTGAAGGTGCCCTCCGAGCCGCGCAGCCCGTCCGGCGACGCCGCCGGGTCGTAGCGGTACACGAGGCTGTCGGAGACGAGCTTGCGGTCCATCGCGTCGAGGGTGGAGAGCCAGGCCGGGTCCCTGGGGGCGATGAACTGGACCCTTGGCATGAGCAGCAGGGAAGCGTCCAGGACGTCACCGCCGTAGTGCTGGATGAAGGCGCCCTCCCGCTCGCTCCAGCCGCGTTCCATGACCTGCTCCAGGACGGCGTCCCTGGCGCTGCGCCACTTCTCCAGGTCGGCGGGCCGGCGGAAGTGCTCGGCCAGGCTCAGCCCGTGGTCGAAGGCGGCCCACGACATCACCCGGCTGTAGGTGAAGTCCTGGCGGCCGCCACGGGTCTCCCAGATGCCCTCGTCCGGCCGGTCCCAGTGGTCGGCGAACCAGTCCAGCGTCCTGGCCATCGTCTTCCAGCCCCGGTACGTGGCCTGCTGCGCGATCTCGCGGCCCTGGGACAGGGCGTAGAGGGCCTCACCGTAGATGTCCAGCTGGAGTTGGTCGGCGGCCCCGTTGCCGATGCGGACCGGGTAGGAGCCGCGGTAGCCCTCGAAGTGTTCGAGTGTCTCCTCGGGCAGGTCGGGGTTGCCGTCGACCCGGTACATCGTCTGGAGCGGCTCTTCTTCCTTCCCCTCGCGTTCCTGCAGCCTCTCGACCAGCCAGTGGAGGAAGGCGGTGGCCTCCTCGACGAAGCCGAGGTCCAGCATGGCGCGCACGGACAGCGCGCTGTCGCGGACCCAGGTGAACCGGTAGTCCCAGTTGCGTTCTCCGCCGACCTGCTCGGGCAGGCCCATGGTCGCCGCCGCGATGAGGGCGCCGGTGGGGGCGTAGGTGAGGAGCTTGAGGGTGATGACCGAACGGTGCACCAGTTCCGGCCAGCGGCCGCGATAGCGGGACTGGTGCAGCCAGTTCTGCCAGAAGAATGCGGTGTCGTCGAGCTGTGCGGTGAGCCCGTCGACCGTGAGGGGCGGGGGTGCCTCGCCGCCGGGGGCGCAGACGGTGAACACGGCGCCGCCCGCCTCGCCGGCGTTCAGCGTCACCCTGCCGCTTACGTCCTGGCCGTCCCGCTCCAGCGGGAAGGAGGTCTGCAGGTGCGCGTCCGTCCCCGGGGACCGGAACACACCGGTGTGCTCGCCGAGCTCCAGCCGGTGCTCGGCGCGGCCGTAGTCGAAGCGCGGCCGGCACTCGAGCGTGAAGTCGACGCTCCCCCGCACGCAACGCACCACGCGTATCAGGGTGTGCCGGTCGGTGGCGGTGCGGGTCCGGTCCGGAGGCATGAAGTCGACCACCTCGCCCACCCCGTCCGGTGACATGAACCGGGTCACCAGAATGGCCGTGTCGGGGTAGTAGAGCTGCTTGCAGGCCGCGTCGGGGTGCTCGGGGGCCAGCCGCAGGTACCCGCCGCCGTCGTGGTCGAGCAGGGCGGCGAAGATGCTGGGCGAGTCGAACCGGGGAGCGGCGAACCAGTCCACGACACCCTGCGACGAGACGAGCGCGGCGGTCTGCAGATCGCCCACCAGGCCGTGGTCGGCGATGGGAGGATAGCGGTCCATTGGCTGCTCCGAGGTCTGGGAAGAGCCCCCTGCTTCCACTATCGGCCACTCGGGTGGCCGCTGCCCCTCGGAAGCGGTCGCGACCGCTCGACCACGGCAGCCGGTGAGAACGGTCAGCCGGTGAGGAAGGTCAGCGGGCCGGCCGACGTCTCATCAGCAGTCAGCCGGCCGGCACCGGCACTCCTTCGGCGCAACGGTGCCCTGCCGCAGGCCGTCCGAGGCCCTAGGCCTTGACCGGCGACCGAAGCGACCGAAGCGACCGAAGCGACCGGGGACGCTCGAGCGCGCACGCACGCACCGGCTTGCCGACCCCCACCCGTCGGGCGTTACTGGCCGGAGTCGGTCGATCGCGGGTGGGAGAGCCCTGCGCTCGCCCACCGTGGCGCCTCGGTGGGTCCGTCGGCCGCGCGATGGAGGTTGCGCATGGAGATGATCCACGTCCGGCTGGTGAGCCCCCCCGATCTCACCCCCCGCGTGGTCGGACTGCTGACCGACGACCGCTATGTCTTCAACCTCGTCGTCCTCGCCGAACTGGCGCGCAACCCCGACGGCGACGCGATCGAGTGCGACATCCTGGCGGGTGCGGCCAACTCCGTGCTGCGCGGTCTGCGCGAGCTGGAACTCGACCGCCACGGATCCATCGTCATCGAGCCGGTCGAGATGGCCTTCTCCGGCACCGCGGCCGACGCCGAGCAGCAGCAGCTCGGGGCGCTCGCGCACGCGCCGGTCTGGGAGGAGGTCGAAGCGCGCATCCGCGCCGAGGGCACCTACCTGCCGAGTTTCTACGTCTACCTGGTCATCGCGGGCGTCATCGGGGCGGTGGGCATCATCACCAATTCCCAGATCCTGATCGTCGCCGCGATGGTCGTAGGACCGGAGTACGGAGCCATCACCAGCGTCGCGCTGGGCATCGACCGCGGCAACGGCACCAGGGTCCGGCAGGGCCTGTTCGCCCTTACCGTGGGATTCCTGCTGGCCGTCCTGGTGACCTTCCTGTTCTCGTGGGCGATCCGGGGGCTCGACCTGCAACCCAAGGCGTTCGAAGAGGGCTTCAGGCCGGTCTCCACACTGATCGACGCCCCCAACGTCTTCTCCGTCGTCGTCGCGGTGCTGGCCGGCATCGTCGGGATCATGTCCCTGACCCAGGCCAGGACGAGCGCGCTGCTCGGCGTCTTCATCTCGGTGACCACGATCCCGGCCGCCGCCGACATCGGCGTCTCGTGCGCGTTCTCCAGCTGGAGCGAGGCGCGCGGATCCCTGGTCCAACTCCTGCTCAACATCGTGCTGCTGATCCTGGTGGGGGTGCTGATGATCAGATTCCAACGGGCCGTCTGGCGGCGCATCGGCGATCGCGGCAGGCGGAAGGGGAGCGGGTGAGGCGTACGGGGAGTGGGTGAGCGTACGGGCAGCGGGCGAGGCGTACGGGGAGTGGGTGAGGCGTACGAAAAGTGGGTGAGCGTACGGGCAGCGGGCGAGGCGTACGGGGAGTGGGTGAGGCCGCCGTCCCGGCCCGGAGACGGCACGGGCGCCCGCGCTTCGACCGCCGCCTGCTACCGCCCGGGGCCCCAGCAGGCGAACCTGCGCGGTGATTCCGCCGGCAGGGACGTGTTGCGCTTGACCAGGTCGATGCGGGGCCGCACGCTCCCGACGAGGGGCCGACACCGCAGGCCACGACCACGTCGGCGTCCGACACCGGCCGGAACGCCCGAGGAGGCCACGCGTGCAGGAGAGCCGCACAGGACGGCAACTGACCCTCCGTCATGGCCCACACAGGGCCGTCATCGTCGAGCTGGGCGCGGCACTCCGGTCCTACACCGTCGCTGAACGCACCGTGCTCGACGGCTTCACCGAAGAGGACCGGATCACCGGCGGGCGCGGCCAGATCCTGGTGCCGTGGCCCAACCGGATCCGCGACGGCCGCTACCCCTGGGCCGGGCAGGAGCTGCAGCTGCCGCTCACCGAGCCGGAAGGCGCCAACGCCATCCACGGGCTGCTCCGGTGGGTCGCCTGGCGGATCGTGGAGGCGAGCGACAGCCGCGCCGTCCTGGAGGTTCCGCTGTGGCCGCAGCCGGGCTACCCGTTCCACCTCCACGTCCGCGCCGAGTACACCCTGGGCGAGAGCGGGCTCGGCGTCGCTGTCACCGCGCGCAACCTCGACGCGAACGCCGCACCCTACGGCTTCGGCCAGCATCCCTACGTCACCGCGGGCACCGCCGTCGTCGACCAGGCGGTGCTGACCGTCCCCGCGCGGACATGGCTGCGCACCGATGAGCGCGGCCTGCCGGTGGCCGCCGAGCCGATCGCCGGGACCGAGTACGACCTGCGAACACCACGAACCGTCGGCGCGCTGCGGTTGGACACTCCCTTCGGCGACCTCGACCGGGACGCGGACGGTCGGGCCGTGGTGCGCCTGGCCCACCCGTCGGGGGCGTTCGGTACGGACGTGTGGCTCGGTGAAGGCGCCGACCACGTACAGGTCTACACCGGCGACACCCTGCCGCCGGGTGAGCGCCGTCGCGCGGTCGCCATCGAGCCGATGACCTGCCCCCCGGACGCCTTCCGCAGCGGCAACGGACTCGTCAGCCTCGGCCCGGGCGAGCAGCACACCGTCCGCTGGGGGATCACACCGTGGGGAGAGTGACCGCGCTGTCACGGCCCCCGAACACCGAGCGGCGCTCAACGATGGTCTGACCCCGCCGGCGGCACAGCCGGCCGGCGCCACGACCACCGACCCGTCCCGCCACCACGCATCGAGAGGGCCGCTTGTGACGACGAACCAGGTACTCATCGGCGTGGGCCTGATCGTGGTCCTGGCCGTCGGGTCGCAGATCCTGGCCGACCGCCTGCGCGTCCCCGCCCTCATCGTCCTGCTGCCGGTCGGCTTCGCCGCCGGAGCGCTGATCGACGAGGTCGACCCCGAGCAGCTGCTGGGGGCCGCGTTCTCACCGCTGGTGTCGCTGGCCGTGGCGGTGATCCTCTACGACGCCGGCCTCGAGCTCGACCTGGCGAGGCTGAAGGGCCACACCCGCCGCGTCGTCGTCCGGCTGATCTGGTTCGGTGTGCTGATCACAGGGTCGCTCGGCACGCTCCTGGCCGGGCCGCTCCTGGGCATCTCCCCACGGTCGGCCCTCATGCTCGGCACGATCCTCGTGGTCTCGGGGCCGACGGTGGTCGGACCGCTGCTCAGCTTCGTGCGACCCACGGACCGGCTCCAGCGCATCCTGGTCTGGGAAGGCTCCCTCATCGACCCGGTCGGCGGCGTCCTGGGGGCACTGGTCTTCCACGCGATCGTGGCGAGCTCGCACCACCACCTCGGCGGTGGGACGGCGCACTTCCTCGGCAGCATGGCCATCGGAGTGGCCGCGGGGGCGGTCGGCACGGCGCTGCTCTGGCTGCTGTTCCGGGTACTGCGGCTCGGCGAGATCCTCGGCACCACGGCCCAGCTCGCCGCGGTGATCGGTGTGGCGGCGTTCTGCGACGTCCTGCGCGACGACACGGGACTCATCGCCGCCGTGCTGATGGGCGTGGCCGTGGCCAACGTCCCCAGCATCGCCGTACCCGCGCGTCGGCCCTTCTTCGAGACCCTCGTCAGCCTGATCCTCGGCCTGCTCTTCATCTCGATCTCGGCCACCGTCACCCCGCACTCGCTGCGCCATGTGTGGCTGCCCGCGCTCGGGCTCGCCGCCTTTCTGGTACTGGTCGTCAGGCCGCTGGTCGCGGTCGTGTCCACGTTCGGCACCGACCTGACACGCGGCGAGCGGGGCTTCGTCGGCTGGATGGCGCCGCGCGGCATCGTCGCGGCGGCCACGGCCTCGACGTTCTCGGCCGGACTGGTGGCGCGGGGGATCGACGGTGCGTCGAAGATCCTTCCGGCCACGTTCGTGGTCATCGTCGCGACGGTGACGCTCTACGGCCTGACCGCCACGCCGGTCGCCCGGCGCCTGGGCGTCGTGCGCCCGTCCCGCTCACGGCCCCTGCTGGTCGGCGGCGACCCTTGGGTGGTCGACCTGGGCGTAGCCCTGAAGTCAGCCGGCCTGGAGGTGCTGATGTGGGCAGGGGAGGAGGAACAGCGCGAACGTGTCCGGCAGGCCGGGATCGAACTCGCGCCCGGTGAGCTGCTGGGCGCCGCCACGGGCGGGGCCGCCGAGATGGAAGGCATCACGGCGGTGTACCTGCTCACCGCCGAGGACGACTTCAACGCACTGGCCGCGCTCCTTCTGCGAGGCAGCGTGGAGGGTACGGTCCACCGCCTCGACGCCCCGGCCGACAGCCACGGCGTGGTGGCGCCGTTCATCGGCGGCGAGGTGCTGTTCCGCCCGGATCTGACCTGGCTGACGTTCGCCCGCAGGTACGAGGAGGGGGCAGCCGTCCGCGGACAGCCCGCCGCTGACGCTCTGCCACCCGGCAGCGATCTGCTGTTCCTCGTCCGCGGGGACGGCCGCCTCGACCCGGTGACGGGAGGCACCACACCGGTGCCCCGGCCGGGCGACACGGCCGTCCTGCTGGGCCCGGGCGGACGGGGTACCGAGGACCCGCTGGGGTAGGACGGCCGTGCTTTGGGCCGGGCGATTCAGCGCCGCCGCGTCTGTGGCGGCTGCGGGGTGGGGTCTGGGGCGTCGGTGTGCTGGGCTGGGCTGCCGGCTCGTGCTGTGCTGTCGGGGATCGGCGGCGAGTTCGCGGTAGACGGCGGCGGTGTGGTGGTCGTTCCCTTGGCGTGTGGTGCGTAGGTCCGCGCGGACCTAGGTGTCGGCGATGCGGATGGGTGAGGTTCCCCCTGCCGGCCGGACAGCTTGATACTGGGACGGATGGTCCCGGAGGAAGCAGTCACAGGTAGTGAGCAACATGAGTAAGCGGTACA